>DASYYE010000173.1:0-6885 GCA_035946955.1 Streptosporangiaceae bacterium
CAGCCCGCCCCTATCGTGCCGCCCGGCCCGCCACCCCCGAAGCCACACCGGCCATCACGCGGCAGCGGCCCCAGCCCGCCAACACCCGCACAGCCAGATTTCACGCTCGGCGACCGCCGGCCAAGCGAGTTGGCTTAGCAGACCGCCGCGAGGGGTGTAGCCGCTCACGGCCTTCCCTACCTGTGATCGGAGCGGGCCGGATGTTCTTCAACCTCGTCGCCGTTGTCCTGTCCGTCCTGGCCCTGGCCATCTCCACCTACCTGGCGCTCCATCAAAATCAGATACAGCGCAGGGCCAACTACCTGTCGGCCTGTACCGGGATGTTTGCCGGCTTCCGCTCTGCGGCATTCCACGACCACTACTTGTTCGTCACCGAGACCCTGCCGTCCGCCTACGACCCTCAGCTCGGTATCTCGGGTCTGCCGGAGGAGGCCCGCATAGCCGTCTACGACATGGCCTACTTCTTCCAGAACCTCGCCCAGTTGCGGCTCCTGCGGATCCTCGATGAGGAGATCTTCGCCCAGCTGCACATCAGGATCATCCGGGTCTGGGACGCTATCGCCCCCATTCGTCCAGCGCGAGCTCCGTCACACCACCGGGGCCTACCTGCTGCGCATACTCGAAGCCTTCGCCGCCGATGCCCACGAGACGCAAACCGGATCCGTCAACCCCCTCTTGCAGCGGCGTCGGATCCGTCGGCAAGCGACTAGGCGAGCAGCAGAGCAAGCCCTGACGATCGCTCAGTTCAGCGTCGAGCCGGGCCAGCCAGGTGACAACACCGTCGGCGGGTCGCGTGCGGCATAACGTGCGTATCATCCTTTGCCAGTACCTCATCAGCTAGCTCCGCCGGGTGAGCTTGTCCGAGCGCAGCATGAGCGTCCCGGCCGGCTGGCGGGCAGCGGCAGCCACCATCTCATCCAGGCCGGTCGTGCCGGACTCGCGGGCTGCCTGGTCTCACTTCGTGCCGGGGTGAGTCACACGGGCGTTGAGCCGCTCCCGGAGCACGCCGGCGTCGGCCTCAAGGAAGACGTGCAGGACATCCTCGCCGCCTCGGCCAGGCCACCGAGGACCTCGGCCCGGTAGACGTCGCGGATCAGCGACATCGCGACGATGAGCGTGTCCGCGTGGTGCCTGCGCAGCGACAGCGCCGTCGCGACGGCCAGTTCCCGCCAGCTCGGCAGGTGCTGGAAATCGCCGGCGGGCAGCGTCCATTTCCACAGCATGAGGCCGAGTTCCTCCGGGTCATACACGACCGCGTCCGGAAGCCGCCGGTGCAGTTCCTCCGCGAGCGTCGTCTTGCCCGCCGAACCCACCATTGATCCAGATGATCACCAGCACAAGCTATCCGGGCAATCTCCCCACCACTGGCGCTCACGAGCCGAGGTGGCGGCCGCGCCGGCTGGGGTGGTCTATGCGTGGTTGCCTGGAAGCAAGAAGGCCCCGCGTGCTCCCATTCAGCCGGGTAACCCTGCTGCGCGGTCTTTGACGACCGGAAGGTTCACGGCCGGGATGCTGGATAAGCGAACCCGGCGGCGGACGTCCGCCATCACCGCCGACCACGGCCAGCCACCAGAAGCCCTTGTCATCTCCATCGTGCCGGCGTTATGGACCGGCCTCATGCGAGGCCGGTCGGCCAACGTGTGCGTGGACGCCCGCCGCATCCTCCACTACGCCTACGCCCAGTTCGGCATCTGCTCCGAGTTGCGTGCAACAGACCTCACCGTCGCCACCGCTGACGGCCACACCGTGTTCCACGGCACTCCCGAGCCATCCTGGGATGGCAACATGCTGGACGGCACTGCATCCTGCACCTGCCCGGCGGCCAGCGTTTCGTCGACGCGACTGTCGAGCAGTACCCCCAGATCGCCCGCCCGCGGCTCGGCCCGGTCTGCGGCCGGTCCGCAGGCATGGTGGGCGGCACCGCAGCCCAGCGCGCTCTCCTCGCCCAGACCGGGCGCCTGCCCGCAGGCGCGCACCTGGCTGTCCAGCGGCAGGACTGGACTCTGCTGTACACCCTCGCCAGCGATGCCGCCACCCAGGTGATCCTCAGTCACTCGGTCGTCTAGGACGACCGCGAGGATGCCTTGTACTGCCAGCCCGGGCTCATGAGAAGTGCGGGGTGGGCAGACCGGCGCTGTGACCGGCTGCCCACCCCGCCCCACCGACCCGGACCGCCGCACCAGGGCGTCCCATGACTTCAGAACGGCGGGCGCCGGTCAGGAACAAACGACCTCAAGGTATAAGCGCCGACATTGATCGGGCCCCACCAGACATACTCCTTCCAGTTGTGCTGGATTCCGCCGTTGACGTAGGTTGCACCCTGGAAGATGAAATTGTGGTCGTAAGTTCCGTCAAAGACGTCGAAGTTGGACCACCCGCACAACCGCCAATCATAAATGCCATCTGGCGAGGAAGGCACGTCCATCGGGGCGATCGTGTTGGCGACTGCTGTGCTCGCGCTGGCAGCACTCTGGTATGGCATGGAACGAACTGTGCTTGCGCTGGCTGCGCTCGGTACAGCCAGCGCCCCAACTACCGCCACTACCCCAATAGCCGCCCACCGATGTCCTCCGAACATTGATTTTCCCTCTCTGGTTGAATGCGGCAACTCTCATCTGGGTACGTGGCCGCTCGTTGCGTGTACTTCAGGAAAAGTCTTGCCTTGCCTGACTGGTTGCACCTTACGACAATCATGACCAGCCCTTATATCTGCCCTGATGAAACGGATTCAGGAGAGCACGTGATAAGTCAACAGCCTGCCGATTCCGAACGGCTCCCGAACGGCTGCCGCGCGAGGGTCGCCGCCGGTGACCTGGCGCAGTGTCAGCGCGGTGGCAGTGCCGCCCCCTCGCGGGGGACGGCGTTGTTCGCCAGGTCCGTGGTGACCTCCGTCGGCGGCTGGTCAGCGCTGTGTGCAGGCCGTAGTGGGAGTGGAGGGCGGTCTGGTGTGGCCGCGGGAGGCCCGGCGGGCAGGTCACGGGGGGAAGGCTGCATCCGCGCCGCCCGCTTCCCCGCCCGCAGGCCCCTGGAGGACTTCGACTTCAGACACGCCTGCGGCCTGCGCCGCGGGGCCATCGCCCACCTGGGCACCCTCGACTTCGCCGTGGCCAAGGAGAACGTGGTGTTCCTCGGCCCACCCGGCACCGGCAAGACCCACCTCGCGATCGGCCTGGCCATCCGCGCCTGCCAGGCCGGGCACCGGGTCTGCTTCGCCACCGCCGCCGAGCGGGTCGCCCGCCTCGCCGACGCCCACCACGCCGGGCGCCTCCAGGCCGAACTCATCCGGCTGGGCCGCTGCCCCCTGATGGTCATCGACCTATGCCGACTCCGCGACTGTGCCGAGGGTCTTGGTTGCCGGGTCTGATTGGGTGATGACGCTGGCGTTCTTGGTCGTCTGGCTGGTGCTGGTGTCGGCATAGTTCTGGGCTGAGAGCAGCCTCGGGTAAGGGGCACCGTGCTCCCGCGAGGGAGGCGAGTGTGATGGCTGGTACTCGGAGGAAGCCAGGTCAGCTGGGCCTGCAGGTCGAGGGTTACCGGGCGTGGCTGGCGCATCGGGGCTACACGTCCCAGACGGTCAGGAACATGCTGGCTGATCTGGGCCGGCTGGGGTTGTGGATGTCGCGTGAAGGGCTGGTGACGGCGGATCTCGGCGAGGACGCGATGGTGGCGTTTGTCGCGGCCCGGCAAGCGGCTGGCCATCGGAAAGCCCTAGGTCCGCGTGCCATGATGCCGCTTTTGGGCTATCTGAGGGAAGTCGGCGTCACCCCGGAGGCGAAGCCGCCACGGACTCCTTTGGGGCGCTGCTGGGCGAGTACAGGATTTGGCTGGTCCAGGAACGGGGCCTGGCGGCGGCGACGGTGCTGCGTTATGAGAGCACCGCCCCAAGGTCGACCTGAACACGCTGCGGCACGTCGCCCAGCCCTGGCCAGGGACAGCCCGGTGAGCGCCCTGGAGCAGCACCTCACCGACTACCTGCAACTGAGGCGTTCGCTCGGGCACGAACTGGCTGAGGCCGGCTGGCTCCTGCCGGGCTTGGTGGCCTACCTCGATGCTCACGGCCTGTCCACGGTCACAATCGAAGCCGCGCTGGCCTGGGCACAGCAAGCACCGAAGTCACCGACGGGCCAGGTGACGACCGTCGGACCACGGCGGATGACAGCTGCCCGCGGCTTCGCCCGCTACCTGTGCGGCATCGACGCCCGCACCGAGGTGCCGCCGCCAGGCCTGATGCCGCACCGGGCGCCGTGGCGCCGGCCGTTCATCTACTCCGCAGCCGACATCGACGCGCTGCTCGCGCAGGCCCACCAGACGATCGTCTCGCCGCTACGGGCGGCGACCTACCAGACGCTGATCGGGCTGCTCGCGGCAAGTGGGCTGCGGATCGGTGAAGCCATCAAGCTCGACCGCAGTGACGTCGACTGGGCTCAGGATGTGCTGCTGATCCGCGAGTCCAAGTTCGGCAAGTCGCGCCTGGTGCCCTTGCACCCCAGCAGCATGCAGGCGCTCGGAAACTACGCCCGGCTGCGCGACCAGCTCCAGCCGCAGCCCGCTGAACCGGCCTTCTTCGTGTCCCTCAACCGAAAGCGCCTGCTCTACGCGGTCGTGCAGCTGACGTTCCGGCAGCTCATCAATAACGCCGGCATCGGCGCCGGTGCGCCCTCACCGCCGCGGCTGCACGACTTGAGACATTCCTTCGCGGTTCGCAGCCTGCTCGGCTGGTATCGCGCGGGCGAGGACGTGCAGTCCAAGATTCCATCACTGTCGACCTACCTGGGGCACCGCGAGCCGGCGTCTACTTACTGGTATCTGTCAGCGGCCCCGGAACTGCTCGCGCTGGCCGCCGCCCGACAGGACACCGCATGGTCGGCGGCGCGGTCATGACGCTGATAGCGCCGACGTTGCAGGCGTTCTTCACCGACCGGCTCATTCAGCAGCGTCAGGCCAGCCCGCAGACCATCGCGTCCTACCGTGACACTCTGCGCCTGCTGCTCACCTTCGTGCACCAGCGGACCAGGAAGATGCCCGCCCAGCTCGACTGGGACGACCTGGACGCCATCACGATCGCCGCGTTCCTCAACCACCTCGAGAGCGAGCGGCACAACAGCACCAGAACCCGCAACCTGCGCCTGACGGCGATCCGTTCGCTGTTCTCCTACGCCGCCCTGCGCCACCCCCAGCACGCGCTGCTCATCCAGCGCGTGCTGGCGATCCCCCCGAAACGGTTCGACAAGCGGATCCTGACATTCCTGACCGCCACCGAAGTCGATGCGCTACTCGCCGCACCAGATCAGGCCCGCTGGGAAGGGCGGCGAGACCGGGCCCTGATGCTGGCTATCCAGGCCGGCCTGCGGGTCTCCGAAATCACCAGCCTGATCTGCAACGACATCACACTCACAACCGGCGCCAGTGTCCGCTGCCAAGGCAAAGGACGAAAACAGCGAGCTGTCCCTCTCACCACCCCCGTCCAGACACTCTTGCGGCTTTGGCTCCGCGAACGAGGCGGACACCCCGACGATCCGCTCTTCCCGACCCGCACCGGACGGCGGCTCAGCCGCGATGCAGTCGCGCTGCGGGTCACCACCCACACCGCGACTGCCGCACAGCGATGCCCGTCACTGCTCGGCAAAAGAATCCACCCACACGTCCTGCGCCACCGCTGCGCCATGTCCCTGCTGCAAGCAGGCGTCGACACCTCTGTGATCGCCCTCTGGCTCGGCCACGCCGGCGTCCGGTCCACCGACGCCTACGTCCACGCCGACATCACCATCAAGGAAAGAGCCCTCGCACTCACCACACCCGCGGGGGCCAAACCCGGCCGTTACCGCCCCACCGACAAGATGCTCGCCTTCCTCGAAGACCTGTAACTATGCCGAGCCACAGCCATCCAGCTGCCTCGACTGGCAAGACACAGACCTCGCCCCGCAAAGGTGGCCGAATCGGCATGTCTGTCCCTGCTGCCATTTCTACGCACGTTCGTAATCGGGCGGGCGGGGAGTTTCTTCACTGCGGGCTCACCGGCTCGATCACTCAGCCTGCATCAGTGGCCGGCGGGTTCCGCTGCGCCCACGGCCTGAGGGGAGCCAGGAAGTCCTCGGGCAGCACGTCAAGCGGGCGCAGTACCTCAATACCTACGAGCCGGCCCTGCCAGAAATCGAGGATCACGCTTCCCTGGACGCCGGGCGGCGTTTCGACCTCGACGGACTCTACCCTGTCCCCGGGCGACAGCCCGCCCCACTTGCCCGGCTCTGCCCGCGGGCGGTGATCTGTCAGGTAGATGTAGCTCGCTTCGGCCAGCTCATAGGTCACAGTCACAGGCACACGGCATTTCTCCATACTGGAATGGTGGCGCACTCCGGATTCCGTAGCCACCTACCGCCTGCTCGTGCAGAGACGCCGGCCGGAAGGCAGTTTCCTCCGGCGATCGCGAGCAGCCGGTCCTAGGGTGGCTCGCCTGGCGGAGTCCAGGGTGGCCGGAGTTAGGTGCCTGGCAGGCGGCCGGGGTCGACGTGGTCGGCGAGGTAGATCATGACGCCTTCGGGGTTCATGCCGAACGCGGCGGCGACCAGCTTGGCGTCCATTGTGTTGACCAAGTCGGCCAGGCGGGTGCAGCGCAGCACCCGGGGCGGGACGCCGCAGGGGTCCAGGACGTGGCTCATATAAGCCGTCGATGCTGGTACCCGCCCGGCTTTGGTGCCTTTGGTGACCATCACGTGCGCGTTGGCCGTGTGCCAGGTGCCGCGATGGCCTAGTGCTACGTTCCTTAAAGGGTGTATATAAAGCGTCGGCGATAGGAGCGTGGTTTGGGCTGGGGCCGTCCCCAGATCCAGGGCCGGGCGCGGGCGTTGAGCTGGGCGGTGGCGACCTGGGTGGCGTGGGCGACCTCGT
>DASYYE010000174.1:0-2205 GCA_035946955.1 Streptosporangiaceae bacterium
TTTCGAGCGCGAAAAAGGTCGACGTCCAGGTCTGCCCGCCATCCGACGAACGCGCGACCGCCAGCTCGGTGCCGTTGATCGCCTTCCCGTGTGGTGAGAAGAATCCGTGTGAGAAGAACACCACGATGTAGGCGTAGAACACATTGCCGTGGGTGTCCCAGGCGACCGAGGGATCGGAACCGAAGTCAGTCCCGTTAGTCACCAGCGGCGGCTACAGCGGAAGGTCCACCGCACCCCAGCTGGAACCCCCATCTGAGGAGAAGTAGCCGCGCATGGGCAGGCGGACGATCTCGTTCGAGCCGCCCACGATCTGGGACTGGCTCGACGGGTTGATGGCGATCGAGGTCTCGCTCTGGGGACCAGGCTCGTTGCTCATGTCGACGTTGGCGCCGACCGAGACGCTCCCGGTCTTTCCCGGGCTGGGCAGCGGCTGGAACCCAGGAGCCGACACCGTCTGGAACTTCTGCCACCAGGTCGGCTGACTGTAGGTCGAGGACCCAGCACTCGTGCCCGCCGAGGCTGGCAGCGCCCAGCCCACAGCAACCACCAGACTGACAACCGATCCCGCCGCCAAGGCCCTTAGCCGTGCCATCTGTCCCCCTCACGGACCGCTCTGTCCATCCCGAACGGCATGATCGCACGCGAAGACAATGGCGGCAAGCACGCGATCCGAAGGTTCCGGCCCTCTGCCTGTGCTCGGCTGCCTTCTTTCCCTGGCCTGTGCACACCAGGCATTCGTGGCGGCGAGGGCGGCCGGAGGCGTGAGAGCGGTCATGTCCGTGGCGGCGCCCCTGCCGCCCCGGCGGGAGTGCCATGTGGCCGCTGGCGGCGCTCACGACAGCAGTCGCAATTGTTGCAGGAGTCCCTTTGTTTCATGAGCTGGGACAGCTGAGGTCCCGCGCCGGTGCTCAATGTTGATCAATCGGGCTCAATGCTTGCGCGTCCGGCGAACCGTTGCCAGACTCGTGTTTTGCCCGGACCAGAGAGATCGCCGGGGATATGGCCCTGAACGCCTCAGTCCCCGGGGCCCTGATCTTCGATCATGGCCTGCCTCGGTTCTGCGTCACCGTTCGCCGTCAATGACGACCGCCGCGAATGATCGGCAGACCTTTGGAGGGAGACGCGATGAACGGACGGAAAGGACGACGTTTGCTCGTGCTTACGGCGGCGGGCAGCGTGCTGTGCGTGCTGTGGGCCTTGGGGCCAGTGGTGGCGGGGGCACAGGCAGCAGGCACGACATCCCCGGCAACGGCGACGGGTGCCCTGGTCAGCGTGGGGAGCCCGACGGGCAATACTCCGCAGAACGCCCAGAACGAGCCCGCGTTGGCCGTCGACCCTACGGCGCCGAACATCCTGGCCGCGGGCGCGAACGACCTGGTGGACATGCAGCCCTGCTCGCAGAAGGCCGCCACCACGGCCGGGGCGTGCTCGTTCCCGCTGGGAACCTTCAACCTCGGGGTCGGCCTGGGTGGGGTCTACTTCTCCTTCAACAACGGCCACAGCTGGATCCAGCCCACCTACCAGGGGCTCACCGCCGCCGACTGCAGCCCGACGGTCGAGCCGTGCACGCCGCACCCGGGGCCGATCCACACGGTCCCGAACTTCTTCGAGAACGGCCTGCGGTCGCGCAGCGATCCGGGTGTGGCCTTCGGGCCGGTGCCGGTGAACGGGACGTTCTCCTACGCCAACGGCACCCGGCTGTACTACGCCAACCTGGCCACCAACCTGACCGACACCAAGATCACGCAGGGCGGCATCAACGCCGCTACCGCGATCACGGTCTCGCACATCGACAACCTGACGCCGGCCCGCGTGGCCGACCAGGCGAACTGGTCCAGGCCGTTCTTCGTGCCCGCGCACATCCCTGCCGCCTCAGGCCTGGACAAGGAGCAGGTCTGGGCGGACAACGCGGCCAGCAGCCCGTTCTTCGGCCACGTGTACGTGTGCTACACCGACTTCCTGAGCCTGAGCAAAGGCAACAACTTCGCCCAGGTCCCGACCGTGGCCGTGTCCGATGACGGCGGCCTCACCTGGAAGGCGCACCAGGTCGCCCCGCCCACCACTGTCCAGGGCAATCACCAGGGCTGCACCGTCCGCACCGACAGCCACGGCGTCGTCTACGACTTCATCACGCACTTCTCCGCGACGTCGAACAACGCCGCGCAGACCCTGGTGACATCGACGACGGGCGGCGACAACTGGGGC
>DASYYE010000175.1:0-47310 GCA_035946955.1 Streptosporangiaceae bacterium
GGCGATCGCGGCGGCGCTGACCGCACCTGCGCCGCACCACAGCACGCCCTGGCGGTTCGTGGTGGTGCGCTCGGCGCGCGCCAAGACCGTCCTGCTGGACGACATGCTCGCGGCGTGGGTCGCGGACCTGCGCGGTGACGGGTTCACCGAGGAACAGATCGCCCGCCGGGTCCGCCGTGGCGAGCCGTTGCGCCGGGCACCGGTGCTGATCGTGCCGTGCCTGCACGCCGAGGCGGCGCACGCCTACCCGGACGAGCGCCGCGCCGCCGCGGAACGGGAGATGTTCGTCGTGTCCATGGGCGCCGCGGTGGAGAACCTGCTGGTTGCCCTGGCCGTGGAGGGCCTGGGCTCGTGCTGGGTGTCGAGCACCATGTTCTGCCGGCCGGTCGTCGCCCGCGCGCTTGGCCTCCCGGACGGCTGGGAGCCGATGGGAGCGGTCGGGGTCGGCCACCCGGCGGCACAGGCCCCGGACCGCCCACCCCGCAACCTCCAGGCCTTCATCGAGACCCGCTGACCACGCAACCTCTCAGCGGTAGCGATTTCCATGATCATGAAGGCTTTTCAGTCGCTACGACTGAAAAGCCTTCATGATCTGGGGGGCAGTCCCACCAGCACGGGCTCTCTTGCTGTTATCAGACCTGCGGGTGATCCCCGCACTGGCAAAGCAGGGCATGCCTGGCAAAATGGCAGCAGTACGCCCCCGGCCCGCAGGAACGAGGTCAGCACCGCATGCCCCAGCGCCGCTCGTCCAGGCGGTCAGGCGCCCGCGGGCCAGCCCTGTGAGGGCCGGCCGGGCATTCGCGGCACTGCGCACACGCAACTACCGGCTGTACTTCTGTGGCCAGCTGGTCTCGGTGACCGGGTGGTCGATGCAGACCCTCGGCCAGTCCTGGCTGGTGTTCAAGCTCACGGGCAGCGGCATCGACCTGGGCGGCGTGGTCACGGCGCAGTTCCTGCCCATGCTGGTGTTCGGCAGCTACGGCGGGATGCTCGCCGACCGTTATGACAAGCGGCGGCTCATCATCACGACCCAGGTACTGGGGGGTGGCCTGGCCCTGGTGCTGGGCCTGCTGACCGCCACCGGCGCGGTCCGGCTCTGGATGGTGTACGCGCTTGCGCTGGCGACCGGGTTCGTGAGCTCGGTCGACCTCCCGGCACGGCAGGTGTTCGCCACTGACATGGTGGGGCCCACCCTCGTCAGCAGCGCCGTGAGCATGAACGAAGTGATCATCAACGCCTCGCGGGTGTTCGGCCCGGCGATCGCGGGAGTCGTGATCACACGGTTCGGCACCACGCCGTGCTTCTTCATCAACGCGGCCTCATTCCTGCCCTCCATCGCCGCTCTCGCGATGATCCGCACGGCGGACCTGCACCATCGGCTGCGCGCCACGCCGCAGCGGGGGCAGCTCATGCAGGGCGTGCGTTACGCATTGGCAGCACCCCTGCTGCGGAGCCTGATCCTCATGGCCGCGGCATCGGCAATGGTCTATAACTTTGGCGTTTCTTTGCCATTCATGGCAGAACGGGTTCTCCACAGCGGCGCGGGTGGCTACGGCGCCATGGTGGCCGCATTTGGCATCGGCGCGCTCGGCGGTGCCTACTTCGCAGCATCCGACCCCCACCCGAACGGCCGGCGGGTACGGACTCTGGCCGTGCTCACCGGGATGGTGGTCATTGTCTCGGCCGCCATGCCGAACCTCGCATTTGAACTAGCGGCCATGGCGCTGACAGGCGTCATTTCAATCTGGTTCATCTCACTGGCGAACGCCGTCACCCAGCTGCGGACCACCCCGGCCATGCGGGGCCGCGTCATGGGCCTGTGGTCTATGGCACTGCCGGGGTCACTGCCGGTGAGCGGCCCGCTAGTGGGCTGGGTCGCGGGCCTGTGGGGCGGCCGCGAGGCACTGGCTGCAGGAGGTGCCGCGGTGCTGGTGACCACGGTCGCGGGCTGGCGGGCGCTGGCCGCTGACACCCCTGCGAGCAGCACTCCACCCGCGGACACCACACCGCTGAGCACCGCTGCCGAAGATGCGCCTATCGGGCGCACACCCCAACCCTCACGATGAGCCCGGGTAAGGAAATTTCCGACTACTCGTGATCAAAAAGTTATACAGCGGGAAACCCGTGGCACCAGAGATCACGTTAACGTCCGACGTGGCTGGCAAACTATCCCGCGGCCCGCGGGCCGCCTGGACGGTGAGGAATCCATGCTTCAACGCAAGCGAGGCGGCAGAGGCGCCGCCGTATTCAGGGCCAGAGGTATAACCCTTGTCGCCGCGACGTCGGTCGCGGTCCTTGCCGGGGCGCAGTCCCTGCTCGCAGCAGTCCCCGCCGCTGCCAGCACGACAGCGGCCGGTGCAGCCCAGTCACTGACAGCCGCACAGGCCGCTCAGTTGTCGAAGAACGTCAACCAGCACGTCATCATCCTCATGAAGCACCAGTTCGCGGCCGCTCATGTGGGCAGCAAGGCCGCGAAGTCACGTGCCTCGGCTGTCTCCGGCTCGCAGTCCGCCCTGGTGGCCGAGCTCAGCGCCGTGCACGCCGTCCACGTCAAGCGCTACAGCCTGGTCAACGCGGTGGCCGCGACCGTCTCAGCGGGCGAGGTGACACGGCTGAAGCACAACCCCTCGGTGGCGAAGGTCATCCCCGACGTGATGATCCGTGGGCCACAACTGGGGCAGGCACCCCTGGCGCTGAACACCAAGGCACACAAGGCCCACCGCACCGGGCGGGCGCCCACGTCGCTGACCCCCAATGTGATCCCGGGCGCCTGCGGCGCCAACGGGGCGGTCCAGCTGGCCCCCGAAGGGCTGTCCCTGACCAGCACCGACTCGGACAACCCGCACCAGCCGACCGCGCGCTCGCTGGGCATCACCGGGGCCGGTGTGAAGGTCGCCTGGATCGCCGACGGCGTGGACCCCAACAACGTCAACTTCATCCGGCCCGACAACACCTCGGCCTTCGTGGACTTCAAGGACTTCTCCGGTGACGGCCCAGGCCAGCCGACCAGCGGCGACGAGGCGTTCCTGGACGCCAACACGATCGCCGGGCAGGGGACCCACGTCTACAACGTGCAGAACTTCTCCGCGCAGGCCGAGCCGTCGGCGTGCAACATCCGCATCGAAGGCGTGGCGCCGGGCGCGAGCCTGGTGGGCCTCGACGTGTTCGGGACGTTCGAGTTCACCACGCAGTCGAACTTCCTCGAGGCGATCAACTACGCGGTGCAGACCGACAACGTGAACGTGATCAACGAGTCGTTCGGCTCCAACCCGTTCCCCGACATCACTGCGCTGGACGTGACCAAGCAGTTCAATGACGCCGCGGTCGCGGCGGGCGTGACGGTCAGTGTCTCCAGCGGCGACGCGGGCACGACCAACACGATCGGCTCCCCGTCGGACGATCCGAACGTCCTCAGCGTGGGCGGGTCCACGCAGTTCCAGATGTACGCGCAGACCAACTACGCGGCGGCCCGCTACTTCGCCACCACGGGCTGGCTCGACAACAACATCAGCTCGCTGAGCTCGGCCGGGTTCAACGAGACCGGCGGCACGGTCAACCTGGTCGCCCCCGGTGACCTGAGCTTCGCCTCCTGCGACGCCAGTCCCGAGTTCGCTGGCTGCCGCAACTTCCAGGGCCAGTCCTCCGACGTCGAGCAGGCCGGCGGCACCAGCGAGTCCGCGCCGTTCGTGTCCGGTGCTGCCGCGCTGGTCATCCAGGCCTTCGAGCAGACCCACAGCGGGAACGCCCCGTCGCCCGCCGTGGTCAAGCAGATCCTGGTCAGCTCCAGCAGCGACATCGGCGCGCCCGCCAACGAGCAGGGCGCCGGGCTGGTCAACACCTACCAGGCGGTCCTGCTCGCCGAGTCATACGGCCTGCCCGCCACCGAGGGATCCAACCCGGACGAGCCAGAGACCCCGGCCCTGCTCAAGTCGACCAACCAGCTCAACGGCGTGGGCCTGCCCGGTACGCACAAGAGCTTCAAGGTCACCCTCACCAACCCGACCGACGAGGCGGAACACGTGGCCATCTCCGGCCGCGCCATCGGCCCCGACCGCAACGTGCAGACCGGCAGCGTCACGCTCAACGACGCCACCAGCCCGCAGTTCGCCAACTACCAGGGCCTGCAGAACAACTACGGCACGTTCACCTTCAACGTGCCGGCCGGCCAGAACCGGCTGGACGCATCCATCGCCTACCCAGGCAACCCCGCCAGGGGGCTGAACGCCCGGGTACGCCTCATCCTGATCGACCCGAAGGGACGCTTCGCGGCGCACTCGCTGCCCCAGGGCGTGGGCAACTTCGGCAACGTCGACGTCACCGACCCGGCACCTGGCACCTGGACCGGTGTCATCTTCGGTGACGTGGCAGCGGACAACGGCACCAACGGGGCCGTCCCGTGGCGTGTGGTGACCGAGCGGTACGTGCCGTTCGGCTCGGTCTCTTCGCCGTCGGTCTTCCTGGCCGCTGGCGCGAGCCAGACGGTCAAGGTGTTCGCGAGCACACCCACATCCCCCGGCGACGCCGCCGGGTCCGTCCTGTTCACCACCCACGCCTCCGGGCAGGGCAGGCCGTCTGTCTCCACGCTCCCGGTGACCTTGCGCTCCATGGTTGACGTGTCGCAGGGCGGAACCTTCAGCGGGACGCTGACCGGCGGGAACGGACGCGGCCCGGGCGAAGGGCAGGAGCAGTTCTACGAGTTCCAGGTCGGGGCGGGTGTCACGGACGTCACCGCGAACGTCACGCTCACCAACGACCTGAGCGACCCCGTGGGTTCCTACCTGGTCAGCCCGGACGGTGACACGCTCGGCTACGGGCAGAACACCCTCAACGGCAGCTCGACCCAGTCACTGACCGCCTACACGCTCAACCCGGTCCCGGGTACGTGGACCCTCGTGGTGGACTTCGCTGAGCCGGTGGTGGGAGACGAGATCTCCCAGCCGTTCACGGGGAGCATCGCGTTCAACCACGTGAGCGTGAGCGCCCCGGCGCTGCCGAACAGCCCGTCCACCCAACTGGCCGCGGGCACCCCGGTGACGGTCCCGGTGACGGTCACCAACAACGGCGACGCACCGGAGGACTTCTTCGCCGACCCACGGCTGAACGCCTACTCGATCATGACGCTGGCTCCGCAGTTCGGGACCAGCGACACCGTGCCGCTGCCAGCCACGAGCAACCCGTTCTGGCTGGTGCCGTCGGAGACCGGGAGCGTCTCGGTCACCGACAGCTCCGATGTGGCCACCATGTTCGACACCGGCCCGAACGTCGGTGACCCGGACCTGGCGAGCAGCAGCGGCAACGGCCCGATGTGCGCCACCTCGAACTCCGTCACCTTCGCGCCCGACAACGCGGTGGTGACGCCGGGTGTCTGGTTCGCGCTGCCAGCGCAGTGCGGTCCGTACACCAGCCCGGCACCGGCGGGGACCGCGACGATGAACGCGACCGCGACGGCAAAGGAGTTCGACCCGGCCGTGACCTCCGACACCGGGGACATCTGGCCGGCCGCCATCAACCCGTCAACCACCTTCTCGCCGATCGTCATCAACCCGGGTCAGTCGGACACGTTCAACGTGACCATCACGCCGTCCGGCACCTCGGGCACCGCGGTGAGCGGCACGCTGTACATCGATGACTTCGTGAACAACGTGCCGCCTTTCGGCCAGATCGCAGGCGACGAACTGGCCGCTCTCCCGTACTCCTACACGATCAAGTAACAAGTAACCGCCACCTGATGGGCCGGAACCCCGACGGGGTTCCGGCCCACCACTTTGTGCGGTAGGAGGGAGACATGAGCTACCAGGTGAGCGTCGCTGACGTGCCGGCCCGCCCGACCGCGGTGGTCGCCGCGGCGACGACCTGGCGGGAGTTCCCGTCACTGTGGAAGGAACTGCTCGACGAGGTGTGGGCCTGCCTGCGGGCGGGCGGGATCCGCTCCGGCTGCCGCAACGTCATGTTCTACAAAGACGACGTGCCGCACGTCGAGGTCGGCGTGCAACTGGACCAGCCGTGCCAGCTCACCGGGCAGGTCATCGCCTCGGCCCTGCCCGGTGGGCGGGTGGCCATGACCGTCCACCGTGGGCAGTATTCGGGACTGGCGGCGGCGCATCAGGCCGTGGCCGGCTGGTGCACTGAGCAGGGCCTGCGCCCAGCCGGCCCGCGGTGGGAGGTCTACGGACCCCACCACGACGACCCCGCGCAGGTGTGGACCGAGGTCTGCTGGCTGCTGGAGTCCTAGCTGCAGGCCGCTTGGGCGGGCGTGCTGGGCCAGTCCCAGCCGGCGGAGGTGTCCGATTTCGGCCAGGCGCATCCGATTGCGGGCATCGGCAGTGTCTACCTCAATGCCGCAGCCTGCGGAAACGTCGGCGCGTGCACGGTGGGCGCAGTGAGATACGAACATTTGACCGAAACGTTATGAACGGTCTAGGGCAGCCGGAGCGTCTATGAGTTCAGACAGCCCGGGCGGGGCCAGTGTAACTGGTAGCGGGACCGCCCAGGCTGTCCAGGCACACGAGTTGCCGTGACCGGGGTTCCGCCGGGGCGAGCCCCGGCCCGGCGCCGCCGGCCTTGGACGGCCCGCCGGGCCGCGCACCCAGCCTCAAAGCTGATCACCATGATCGCGGTGACCTTTACTGCCATGCGCAGTAAGAAGCGCCGCGGTCATGGCTGAGGGGCGTGGGCGGGGGCGTGGACGGAGGCGCAGACTCCGTCGCTGGCCTCGGCGGCCGCCAGGCGTTCGGGGCCAGGGTTCCCATACAGGGTGGTCCGCTGGCGGATCGGCCTGCCCAGCGGGCTGGCCAGAGCGGCGATCTGGCTGATCGTCTTGTAGGAACCGTGCTGAGAGCCGGCCATCCGGCTGATCGTCTCCTCCATGAGTGTGCCCCCGACGTCGTTGGCACCGCCACGGAGCACATCGCGGCACCCGTCGTCGCCGAGCTTGACCCAGGAACACTGGATCGAGGCGACCGCGCCGTGCAGCAGCAGGCGGGCCACCGCGTGGACGGCCCGGTTCTCGCGGCGTGTCGGGCCTGGGCGGGCCAGGCCGGCCAGGTAGATCGGGGCGCTGGCGTGCACGAACGGCAGCAGCACGAACTCGGTGAAGCCGCCGGTGCGCTCCTGGATCCCGCGGATCACCCGTAGGTGCGCCACCCAGTGGGCAGGGGTGTCCACGTGGCCGTACATCATGGTCGCGCTCGTCCGGATGCCGAGTGCGTGCGCGGTGGTGATGACCCCGACCCATGAGGCAGCGGGCAGCTTGCCCTTGGTGAGCACCCACCGGACGTCGTCGTCGAGGATCTCCGCCGCGGTGCCCGGCAGCGACCCGACACCGGCCTCGCGTGCGCGCACCAGCCACTCCCGGATAGACAGGCCGGTCCGCGACGCGCCGTTGACGACCTCCATCGGCGAGAACGCGTGCACGTGGATCTCGGGGCAGCGGCGTTTCACCTCGGCGGCGAGGTCGAAGTAGGCGGTACCGGGCAGGTCCGGGTGGATGCCGCCCTGCATGCACACCTCGGTGGCGCCGGCCTCCCAGGCTTCCTCGGCCCGCTCCCCCACCTGGGACAGGGACAGGGTGTAGGCGTCGGCATCGGTACGGCGCTGCGCGAACGCACAGAACCGGCAGCCTGTGTAACACACGTTGGTGAAGTTGATGTTGCGGGTGACCACGTAGGTGATGTCGTCGCCGACGGTGTCGCGGCGCAGCGCGTCGGCGAGCGCGGCCAGCGCCTCGAGCTCCGGGCCGTCGGCCCCGAGCAGGGCCAGCGCCTCCGGGTCCGTCAGAGCGGCCGGGTCGCGTTCGGCCGCGCGCAGGGCCGCGGCGACCTGGGGGCGCAGCCGTTCCGGGGCGCCGGCCAGTGGCCGCGCTACGTCCGGTGGTTGGGGTGGCTGCAGCGCGTCTGGTGGTTGCGGTGGCTCCAGTGCGGCGCCGGGGCGCGCGGCGGGGGTGATCCTGGCCGCGACCTCCGCCCAGTCGCCGTAGACCTCGCCGAAGTCCTCGCGGCGGTCGCTGGTGCGGCCAGCCGTGTCGATCGAGACGTGCAGGTCGGTCCGCCCGGAGGCATCCCCCCAGCCGCCGTCTGGTTCCTGCCAGGGCAGGCCGCGCGGGACCGCCCCGGCGCGCGCCAGCCCGGTCACCGGGTCCGCGAGGGCGGCGACATGCGGGCCGAGCCTCGGGTCCAGCCACGGTTCCCGGATGTAGGGCGGGTAGATGGTGAGCCGCTCGGCCAGGGTCAGGCCCGCGGCTGCGGTCCGGCCCGCCAGCTCGTCGATCTGGGGCCAGGGCCGCTCCGGGTTCACATGGTCCGGGGTGAGCGGTGAGACACCGCCCCAGTCGTCGATCCCAGCCGCCAGGATCAGCCCGTACGCCTCGCCAATGAGGTTCGGCGGTGCCTGGATCCGGGCCGCGGGCCCCAGCACCAGCCTGGCCACGGCGATGGTCGCCGCCAAGTCCGCCAGATCGGCGTCGGGCACCTGGTACATCTTCGTCTCGGGCTTCGCCCGGAAGTTCTGGACGATGACTTCCTGCACCCCGCCGTACTCGCGTGCGACCCGGCGGATGGCGAACAGCGACTCGGCACGTTCGGCGGCCGTCTCGCCGATGCCGATCAGGATGCCGGTCGTGAACGGGACCGCGCTGCGGCCTGCATCCTCCAGCACCCGCAGGCGCACGGCGGGGTCTTTGTCCGGGGAGCCGTAGTGCGGCCCGCCGCGGTCGGTGAACAGCCGCTGCGCGGTCGTTTCGAGCATCATGCCCATGGAGGGTGCGACCGGCTTGAGCCGCTGGAAGTCCTGCCAGGTCAGCACGCCTGGATTCAGGTGCGGCAGCAGGCCGGTCTCTTCCAGCACGCCGATGGCCATAGCCCGCACATAGGACAGAGTGTCGTCGTAACCGCGCTCGTCGAGCCAGTCACGTGCCTGGTGCCAGCGGTCCTCGGGCCGGTCACCGAGGGTGAACAGGGCTTCCTTGCACCCCAGCGCCGCACCCTGGCGGGCGATGCCGAGCACCTCATCAGGTGACAGGTACGGACTCGCGACCCTGCCTGGTGTGGTCGCGAACGTGCAGTAGCCGCAGCGGTCGCGGCAGAGCCGGGTGAGCGGGATGAAGACCTTGCGTGAGTAGGTGATGACCCCTGGGCGGCCTGCGGCGGCCAGTCCGGCGTCACGCACACGGGAGGCGTAGCCCAGCAGGCGGTCGAGGTCATCACCGCGGGCGTGGAGCAGGGTGGCCGCCTCGTACTCGTCCAGGGGCTTGCCGTCGCGTGACCTCGCCAGCGCACGCCGCAGGGCCGTGGCGGTGGGCGCGGGGCTGTCGCCACCCCGGGTCCGCGTGCCAGGGGCTCGCGAATCAGGACTCATAGCTCGTCACCCTATGACGGCCCGCCGGGGCGCCCAGAGGCGCCGCCGACCCGGGGGCACTCCATCGGGTCCACGGGGGCAACTGACACCCGGCCACCGGCGTCTGTGAGTGCGGATTGCGCCCGCGTACGGGGAAGCGAGGAAGCGGAATGTGCGCTGCTCGTGGCTCCGGGCTTTAGAAGGTACGGAAGTCGCGTGGGGCCATGCGGGGGCCGCGGCGCGGCGGGGCGGCCCCGCTCATCGCGGCCAGCCGGGCGGCGCGGTGGCGATGGCCGGCGTAAGGGGCGAGCAACTCCAGCATCCCGGCGTCGTCGACCTTCCTGCCCGCCAGTGCCCAGCCCACCAGGCTGGGCAGGTGGTAGTCGCCGACTGACACGGCATCCGGGTCACCGCAGGCGCGCTGACGGACCTCGGCGGAGGTCCACGGCCCGACCCCGGGCAAGGTCTGCAGCCGCCGGTCCGCCTCCTCCGGGGCCATCCCGGCTACCTCCTCCAGGCGGCCCGCCACCCGGGCGGCGCCAACCACGGTCCGGGCACGCACCCCCTCCACACCCGCGCGGTGCCACTCCCAGGACGGGATCCGTGCCCAGGTGCGGGGCGGCGGGAACACCCGCATGCCCGGCGGGGCGGGCCCGGGCGCCGGGTCGCCGTACTTCAGCATCAGCAGCCGCCACGCCCGCGTGGCCTCGAGCCCAACCACCTTCTGCTCCAGCACGGCCGGGACCAGCGCCTCGAACACCTGGCCCGACCGCCCGACCCGCACCGCGTGGAACCGGCGGAACGCCCGGCGCAGGATGGGGTGCACCGGTTCGAAGCCGGCGATGTCATCCTCCGCACCGAGGAGGGCGGGCACGGTGGCGAGCAGCCAGCCCCCGCCAGGCCCCCAGGCAGCCGCTCGCACCTCGGTGCCACCGGTGCCGGGGGAAGCACACACCCGCAGCGTCGCGGGGCCCTCAGGGGTCAGCGACGTCCGCCACACCGCGCCGCTGGCGTCGGTCCGGTACGCCGGGTCACCACGGCCCCGGCGGTGCACTCCCAGCGTCGCGGCCACATCGACGGTGAACCCTAGCTGCCACTGGCAGGTGAGTTCCCCGTGCACGTCTGCACTGTCCAGCGCGGGCGTGGCACAGTCAAGGACGCCACGCCCGGCCGGGCTGGCATCCATCACGCATCAGTCGAGAACCTGATGGACGTGGGGCCGAGGTCCACGCCCGGCCAGACCCGGACCCCTGCCAGCAGTTCGTTGCCGGCCGCGACGTGGGCACCATCGCCGATGACCACGCCGACCAGGACGACCCCGTCACCGATCCGGGCACCGGTCCCTACCGCGCTGTTGCGCACCCTGGCGCCCGCGCCCACGCTCACGCCGTCGAACAGGACGCTGGCCTCCACCCGTGCCCCGTCACCGACAACCGAGCCGGCGCCTACCACCGAACCACCGCTGCACGCCGCCCCCTCGCCGAGCACCGCGCCGTCCAGCAGCAGCGCCTCGCCAGGGACACCGGGCCGGTCCCGCAGGGCCGGGGAGGCCAGGCGCCCCAGCACGACATCGCAGGAGCCCTGCACAAAGGCTTCCGGAGTGCCCACGTCAAGCCAGTAGGTCTGGTCTTCGAAGCTCATCACCACGGCGTCCGCCTCGATCATGGCGGGGAAGGTCTGGCGCTCCACCGAGATGACCTCGCCTGCGGGGATGCGGTCTATCTCGGCGCGCCGGAACACATAGCAGCCCGCGTTGATCCGGTTCGTCACCGGGTTCGGGGTCTTCTCAAGGAACGCCGTGACCCGGCCGGTGGGGTCGGTGGGCACACAGCCGAACCGGGCGGGGTCTTCCACCTCCACCAGGTGCAGCGTGACCGCAGCGTCCGCCTTGGTGTGCGCCTCCACCTGCGCGGCCAGGTCATGGCCGGACAGGATGTCGCCGTTGAGGACCACGACCGGGTCGTCCGGGCCGCAGGTCAGCCCCGCAGCCGCGTTCCGGATGGCGCCGCCGGTGCCCAGTGGGCTGTCCTCGTGGACGTAGACCAGGTCGAGACCGAACGCTGACCCGTCGCCGAAGCACTCGGCGAACATGGCGGAGCGGTAGGCGGTCGCCAGGACCACGCGCGTGACCCCGGCCGCAGCGGCCTTGGAGAGCTGGTGGGCCAGGAACGGCACGCCGCCGGTGGGCAGCAGCGGCTTGGGCGTTCCGAGGGTGAGCGGGCGCAACCGCGTGCCCTGGCCACCCACCAGGAGGATGGCCTCCAAGGGCTCAGGATGGGCTGCCCCCGCGCGGCGGGCTTGCTGTGTCGGCATGGAGAGCGAGGTTACACCGTGCGGGGCATGTCGTATCCGGTGCACGGAACGTGTTCACCCGCGGTCAATCTGCCCGGTGGGCCACCGCACGCTGGTAAGAGGCCATGTGCGCCTCGGCCGAGGCGGCCCAGGTGAACTCCAGGGCGCGCGCGGCCCCGGCCGCCCCGAGGGACCGGCGCCTGTTCGGGTCGTCGAGCAGGGAACGCAGCGCGTTCCGGATGGCATCGGCATCGGGCTCGGTGTAGGCGACCGCATCGCCGCCGACCTCCGGCAGTGAGGCGCGGTGGGTCGTGAGCACCGGGGCGCCGCAGGCCATCGCCTCCAGCACCGGCAGCCCGAAACCCTCACCCCGGCTGGGGAACGCGACCACCAGTGACCCACCGAGGTACCCGGGCAGGTCGCGGAACCGCAGGTAGCCCGGGCGGACCAGGCGCAGCCGGGCGGGCACCTCGGCCACCGCGTCGTCGACTTCCTCACTCCAGCCGCTGCCGCCGCCCAGGACCAGCGCGGGCGGGTCGTCCATGTCCGCCATCGCGGCGGCCCAGCCCGCGATCAGGGCGGGCACGTTCTTGCGTGTCTCCAGCGTGCCGAGGTAGGCGACGTAGGGCTTGCCGTGCAGGCCCAGCCGGTCCGAAACACGGCGGGCCTCTTCCTCGCTGGGCTGGTGGAACAGGGTGTGGTCCACCCCGTGGTAGGCGACGTCGATCCTGGTCGGGTCGGTGCCCAGCACCCGGACGAGTTCGTCGCGGGTGGCCTTCGACGGCACCAGCAGCCGGGCGGCGCGCCGCGCGGCCGTGCGGATCGCCGATTTGAAGAAGGTGACGCTGACCGCGCTGTGCGCGTCCGGCTCGGTGAAGAACGTCAGGTCGTGGATGGTCACCACGACCGGCACGGCGGTGCGCAGCGGCATCGTGGACTGCGGGATATGCAGGACGTCCGCGCCCACCTGCTGAGCGACCAGCGGGAGGCCGGTCTGCTCCCAGGCGAGCCGTGCTGGGCGGTGGGCGATCGCGGTCGGGCCCGCGACGACCCGGGCATCCGGGACCAGCCGGTTGTAACGTTCCTCGTCGGCCCGCTGGCAAGCGACAGCCAGGTCGGCTCCGGCCGAGCCCAGCGCGGCAACCAGCCCGTCCACATAACGGCCCAGTGCCCCGCGGTCGGCCGGCACCGCGGTCGCGTCAACGAGCACCCGGAGTGCCACTGCCAGCCTCGCTCCTTCCCTTCGCCGCACGAGACGCAGGCCACGGCCAGCCTGCTACATCGGCCTTCTGCATGGATGTCCCGTCACCACCGAGCGTACGCCCTCGGCCGAGGTGGCGGTGAGCATCACCGCCCGGCGCTCCGTGCCGCCCCCGCCGTTGGCCCTGCTCCGCTGGGCTCTTGTGCGATCCGTTGCGCCGCATCGAGCGCTTGTTTCATGGTGGCCAGGTCAGCCTGGTACTGCGCGAACTGACCGGTGCGCAGCGCTGCCTGCGCGAGGGCATAGTAACGCTGCGCCCTGCCGAGCATGGTGAGCACCGCGGTGTTGCCCGTGCCGCTGTCTGCGATGGTTCCCGTGCCAGACGGCACGGTGAAGACCTGTGCCAGTGCGGCCGCCAGGGTGGGACCGTAGCCGACGGGCTGCGGCTGGCCGTCGCAGAAGACGAAGACGCGCTTGAGCTCCGGGTAGGAGCCGCTGGAACCGGGCGCCGAGGCGGCCACGTAGACCGGCTCCACCCACACCAGCCCGTCACCGACCGGGAGCGTGATCAGGTTCCCGAGCGTCACCTGCGACCCTCCCCGGCGCAACTGGGTGAGCTCGAGTGAGGCGGTTGGGAAACTCTCCAGGGAGTTCTGCACCTGCGAAGGGCCGGGGATGGCGGTGTCCTGGGGCAACTGGAGGATGCGGACCGTGCCGTAGCCGGGCTGCGTGGGGTTGGCGTCGGCCACCATCACCGCGGCGAGGTTCGCGCGCCCGGCTGGCACGAACGTCGAGGTGAGGGAGAACTCCGGCTGGTGGTAGCCGGGCATGGTCATGGTCAGGTAGTACGGCGGCTGGCGGAACCTGTTCGGCACCGTCCCGGTCGGGTCGTCGGGCATGGCCCAGAAGTTCTGGCCCCCGTAGAAGGACTGAGGGTTGGCGACGTGGTACTGGGCAAGCACCTGCTGCTGGACCTCGAACAGGCCTTCGGGGTAACGCAGGTGCGGCAGGAGGTAGGCCGGTATGTGACGCTTGATGACACCGGGGAACGCCTTCATCCACGTCTGCAGCACCGGGTCTGACGGGCCCCACTGGTACAGGGTGACGCTGCCCGAGTACGCGTCAACGACCGCCTTGACCGAGTTGCGGATGTAGTTGACCTGCCCGGCCGAGTCACCGCCCGCCATGGCGCCGCCAGGGTCCTGGCTGGTGGCGGTCGCCTGCGCAAGGCCGACACGCTGCGAGTAGGGATACAGGTCGGTGGTGGTGTAACCGTCCACCACCCACAGCACCCGGTGGTCGGCGATGACCGGGTACGGGGCACCGTCGAGTGTGAGGAACGGGGCCACCTTCGCCACGCGGGCGAGCGGCTCCCGGTCGTACAGGATCCGGGAATGGCTGTTCAGCGCCCCCGAGAGCAGGATGTTCAGCTCACCGAACTTCACGGCATAGGCCAGGCGCTGGGCCACGGTCGGGATCGGCACGCCCCCGCTGCCCGCGTAGGTGAAGTTGCGCTGGCCGTCCGGATTCGGGTACGGGTAGTCGAGCTCGATGCCGGGCCGGCCCTTGGGCCCGCCCACGATGGCGTAGTTGGACTCCTGCGGGCCGAAGTACACGCGGGGCTGGAACTGGCCGAGCTCGCCGGCTGGCTTGATGTCGGACTCCACGAACGAGGGGTCGCCATTGGGCCCGGCGGCGTCCGCCCGGGCCGCGACCACCCCGAACCCATGCGTGTACACGAGGTGGCTGTTCACCCAGTTGGCCTGCCCTGGGGGTGGGCCGACCAGCCCGCGGACCGCCAGCACCACGTCCTGTGGTGTGCGCCCGCCGCCCGGCAGTGTGTAGCGGTCCACCGACAGGGTGGTGGGGAACTGGTAGAAACCCTTGTCCTGCTGGAGCTGCTGGAACGCCTGCGACACCACGGCCGGGTCCATCAACCGGATGCCATGCAGCGCGGAGACCTCGGACCCGAGTGCGCTGGCGCTGCGGTGGGTGGTGCCCGGATAGGCCTGCACGCGCGCACCGGAGATGGCGTAGGCGCGCTGGGTGGCCGTCAGCTCCCGCCTGATGTACTTGTACTCCTTGGCCAGCTCGTTCGGCTTCACCACGAACTGCTGGATGACCGCCGGGTACAGCCCACCGACCAGCACCGCCGAGAGCACCAGCAGGCCGAACCCCACGCCGGGCAGGAGCGCGCTGTGACGCACCGCCCCGGCGAAGAACAGCAGCGCGCACAGCACAGCGATCACCGCGAGCACGGTCTTGGCCGGCAGGACGGCATTGACGTCGGTGTAGGAGGCGCCGGTCGCGACCGCGCCCCGCGATGAGAAGTCGATGCCGTACCTGTCAACCCAGTACGCCGCGGCTTTGAGCAGCACGAACACGCCAAGGAGCACGTAAAGGTGCGCCTGGGCGCCGACGGTGGCGCGGGGACGGCGGGCTTCCCAGCTCAGCCCGCCGTAGAGCCAGTGCACCAACGCGGCCGCGACCAGCGCCAGCAGCACCGCAGCGAACAGGAAAGACAGCACCAGCCGCAGGAACGGGTAGGTGAACACGAAGAACGCGATGTCCAGGTGGAACTGCGGGTCCACGACGTGGAACGGCACCTGGTCCACGAAAAGCAGCCAGGTCTGCCACGCACCAGCGGCCGCCGCACCCGCCACGATGGTCACCAGGCCCAGCGCTGCCGCGAACAACTGGGTGCGGTGGGGCTCCACGATCCCCCGGCAGGCCTCCGCGACGGGACGTTCCGTGCCCACGGGACGGTAGATGGGACGTAGCCGGTAGGCGAGGGCGGTGCTGGCTCCGGTCGCGGCGGCCACGAAGACGCCGCCGACGCCGAACAGTGCCCACCTCGTCCCGTACACGACACCGAAGACCGGGGTGTCGCCCACGGACTGGAACCACAGGTAGTCAGTCCAGACGCCAGCGGCGATCACGACCACCACGATGACAGCGACCACGACCGCGGCCACCAGGAGGAAACGGCGGGGCCAGCGGGTCAGTCTCGGCACCGGGAGGCCAGCGGACGGGCGACCGGGCCTGGATGGCCGGAAGGTCAATCGCTCCCCTCTCCTCGCACTCCCCTGCGGCTCCCGCAGACCGGGCTGGCTGGTCAGGCCACCCCAGGGCGCCTCAGCAGCCCGGCACGCCCCTGCCCGAGGCCAGCGCCTGCAATGCGCTCACCGCACCCGCCAGCGAACTCACCTTGACCAGGCGCAGTCCCGAGGGGACGGCACCGGCCGTGTCCGGGCAGTTCGCCGCTGGGGTGAGGAAGACGGTCGCGCCAGCGTCCCGCGCGCCAGCCATCTTCTGCTGGATGCCGCCGATCGGGCCGACCGTGCCATCGGCCGAGACCAGTTCCCCAGTGCCCGCGATGAACTTGCCCGCAGTCAGGTTCCGGCCGGTGAGCTTGTCGACGATGCCAAGGGCGAACATGAGGCCAGCGCTGGGACCGCCGATGTCCCCGACATTGATCTTGACGTTGAAGGGGAACCCCCGGTAGGACTCTGCCACGTCGATCCCCACCACGGCGTGCCCGGAGACGTCGGCCGTCTTGACCGTGAGGCTCTCGGCAGCCCCGTCACGCTGCACCGTGAGGGTGATGGGTGTCCCGGGAGGGTGGGCGCGGATCAGCGCACCCGCCCCCGTCCGGCACGTCACCGGCGTGCCGTCCACGGCGGTGATGACGTCACCCGAGCGGAGCAGCCCAGCGGCCGGGTAGCCCTTCAGCACCGCCACGACCGTGTCCTGCATGGTGAACTTGATCCCCAGCTGGCAGAATGCGGCGGCGGTCGCCGTCTGCTGCGACGTGGCCATGTCCTTGGTGTTCTGCGTGGATACCTGCTGCTGTGTCTGCCCCGCAGGAAAGAGCACCGCCTGGGGCACCACCGCGTCGTGCGGGTCCAGCCATGCCTGCAGGGCTGTGAAGATGTTGAACGGATCCCCGGGGCCGCCCTGGTAGGACACCGTGACGAGGTTCAGGTGGCCCGGCGCTGGGTAACTGTGGTGGCCCTCGATCTGGATCAGCGGCTGGTGGTGGGGGCCCTGCTGGCCCAGCGTGTTCAGAGTGGGGCCCGGGCTGAGGATCACGTATGGCACCGGGAGCAAGGTCGCCACCAGGAGCGAGACCACTATCCCGGCCCCCGCGACAGCCAGGGTCAGGTTGCGGCGGGAGAGCCTACGCACTGTTGACCCACTCTGATGTGCCGTCGCTGAAACGCTGGTGCTTCCAGATCGGCACCTCGTGCTTGACCTCCTCGACCACGGCGCGGCACGCCTCGAACGCCTCCGCGCGGTGGGGGCACGACGCCGCGGCAACCACCGCGAGGTCGCCTACGTCGAGGTCACCGACGCGGTGTATGACAGCAAGGGCACCCACGTCGAAGCCGGCCGCCACCTTCTCAGCCACCTTGCGCAGCTCGGCTTGTGCGGACGGGTGCGCACTGTAGGAAAGACCCGTCACCCCCTGGCCCCGGTCATGGTCGCGGACCGTGCCCACGAACAGTGCGGTCCCACCGGCACCGCGATCGGCGACCGAGGCCAGCACCTCTTCGACTGACAGCGGTTCGGACCGCAGTTCAGCCAGCCTGATCACGCTCACGCCAGCCACCGTACCCGGACAGCCACCCAGAGCGGGCAGGCAGTGCGTCAGGTGCTCTGGTGGGCAAGCGTGGCCTGAGGCTCTTTCGAGGCTGAAGATGTTGTTGTTACAAGCGTTTCAGTTGGACTCTGGGCAACCGGTAGACAATAGGGCAGCTCATTGCCAAGCTGTTCCAAATTTCGGGCAAACATGCCCGTCCTGCCCCATAGGAGGGGACACCTTGACAAAGCTGACTCCTGGCCGACTGCGAAGAGCCGCGAAGGTGACAGCCGCGGTCGTATTCGCCGGTGCCATCGTGGCTGGGACGGCCGTCGCGCGTGCCGCGACGGCCCAGAGCACCACAGCGGCCCGCCACGCTGCCGTGACCGCGAGCGCGTCGACCGAAAACATGCTAGTCACCCTCTACGGATGGGACGACAACTCCCCGCCGGGGTGCGCCACCGCGTACTCAGGCTGCGCGGGCGGCGCTGGCACCTTCTCCAACCCCACCACGTTCGCCACAGACAAGGCCGAACTCCCCGTGGGGACGCTCGTCTACTACGCCCCGCTGGACCGTTACTTCGTCATGGGTGACGATTGCGTCGAATGTGACCAGGACTGGACCGGCCAGGGCCCTGACGGGGGCCCCAACTACCGCCATATCGACCTGTGGGCGGGTGGCGCATCCGGCGACAACTCCACAGCGCTGATCAACTGCGAGGACAACTGGACGTCGAACGGACAGGTCCCGGTGCTCGTCAACCCACCCAGTGGTGAGCCCGTCGCCAACAGCGGCAACGGCGGCCCCGTCTTCGTGGCGAGCTCGTCACACTGCTGGCAGGTCAGTGACAACGGCGGGCCGAGCAGCGGCGGGGGCGGCGGGGGCTACCCCACCGGCTTCCACCAGCTCGTGGACCAGCACAGCGGCGACTGCCTGGACATCAGTGGCGACTCCCTTCTCAATGGAGCAGCCCTGATCATCTGGCCGTGCAAGTCCAGCGGGAACGCGAACCAGGAGTTCGCGTTCCACCCGGTTTCCGGCGGCTACGGCGAACTCACGAACGAGAACAGCAACAAGTCCCTCGCCGTCCAGTCCGCCTCGACCTCAGACGGGGCCAAGGTGATCCAGTACACGACAAATGGCACCACCAACTCGCTGTGGCTGCCGGAGTCCCTCGGCAGCGGCCAGTGGCAGTTCAAGAACGAGAACAGCGGGCTGTGCCTGGACGTGACCGGGGTATCCACCACCGAGGGCACCCAGTTGCAGCAGTGGGGCTGCAAGTCCAGCGCGAGCGGGACGAACCAGGCGTTCGCCACGCGGTAACCGTTCGCCCCGCAGTAACCGTTCGCCCCGCAGTACACGCAGTAACCGTTCGCCCCGTAGTAACAGCATCAGCGGTGGGCCCGGCCTTGGCCGCCGGGCCCATCACTTATGTGCCTCGCTTGCGGCGGCGGGCGGCACGGACGATCGCCGCGGTGCCAAGCACCGCGACCGTGGCCCCCGCTGCCGTCAGGGTCGCTTCCTTGCCCGTGATGCGGCGGCCGGTCACGCGGTGGCTCGCGAGGGCCTCCAGGAGCGCACGCAGCGCCTGTGGGTTGTCGTAGCCAGGCCGCCAGCCCGCCTCCCGCAGCCGCTGGCAGTCCACCACCCATGGGTAGACCAGGTACCGCAGGTCGGCCACGGGCGCGGGCGCGATCCCGATCCGCTGCAGCCGCTGTGCGGTCCCCATCGTCAGCCCGGCCGGCAACTCGATGCGCCGCAGGCCGCTGATCTCCTCGGCCTCCTCGCCCTCCAGCCACCCGTCGCAGCCCACCGCGAACTCACCCGCAACGTCACCGGCCACCGCCAGCTCCAGCGCTCGGACGAGGTCATCGGTGTGACAGAACTGCCAGCGAGGTGCACAGCCCTTGACCGTGAGCAGCCTCGGCGAGTCGAAGTACCGCGCCATCAGCGAGTCGACACCCGGGCCGACCAGCGCCGCGGGCCTGACCACCGTCACCGACGTCCCGGGGTGGACGTGGACCGCCCTGCGCGCCAGCTGCTCGATCTCCAGCAGGTCACCAGCAACACTGCCATCGAGGTCGTTCCGCAGCGGCGCCGACTCCGGCAGCGGCACAGGGTTGTCAGGGCGCGCTCCGTAGACCATCGCACTGGTGACCAGGACCACCCGGCCCGTCCGTGCCGCCGCCGCAGCCGTCAGCACCGTCTGCGCGCCCCGCACATTGAACGCACGCCGAACCCGGGAGTCGGACTCCGTCGAGGTGTCGACGTCGGTGTGCACCAGCACGTCCACGTCCCCGAGGCGTCCCGCGAGCGCCGGGTCCCGCACGTCAGCCAGTCGCCAGACCACGCCGCTGACATCGCCCCGGTGACTGTCGATCGCGACGACTTTGCCCACCCGCTCCGAGCTGGCGAGCCTGGCCGCAAGCGCGTGGCCGACCCCACGGGCGGCACCCGTGACAGCCACCACAGGGCCTGTGCTCCGCAGGTTGCCTCTTGCCGGGGCTGGCCGGGCGTGGGTGTCCGTAGCATCTCGTGGGGGGGTGTCTACCGCGGAATCCGGTGCGGCGCGGTCCTGCGGAGGAACCCGTGCGGTGCTCACAGTGTGCGGCTCCCGGGATAACGTGGCTGATGTGCTTGTTCCATCCTGCCTGAGAGGTCACCACGATGGCTGATCGTCCGTTCGGCTTCGGCCTTCCGGGTGGGTCAGACCCGGGAGACTCCGAGGGCACTGGCGGCCCAGGGGGCCCGGGCGGCCCCGGATCCACCGGTGGCGGTGGGCCACCTGACGAGGGCATGCCCCCTGGCCCGTTCGGCCCGCTGAGCGACCCGCAGCAGTTCGCCGACGCCCTGCGCCAGTTCGCCGACCTGATGTCCTGGCAGGGCGGGTCAGTGAACTGGGACCTCGCCAAGAACATCGCCCGCCAGACGGTCGCTGGACAGGGCGACCCGAGTGTGCTGGGAGTGGACCAGCAGCAGGTCTCTGACGCTATCCGGCTCGCAGACCTGTGGCTGGACGACGCCACCGGATTCCCCACCGGAGTGCGCCGGGCGCAGGCCTGGAGCAGGTCCGAGTGGGTCGAGGCGACCATGCCCGTCTGGTCGACCCTGTGTGACCCGATCGCCGAACGGGCCGTGGACGCGATGGGCGGCATGCTCACCGAAGACCCCAGCGAACTGGGCTCCGGAATGCCGGAAGAACTCGGGCAAGCGCTGCGCGCGATCGGCGGCGGGCTGAGCGGCCTCGGCGAAATGATGCGCCGCATCGGCGGCATGATGGTCGGCAGCCAAACCGGCGCCGCCCTGGGTGCGCTCGCCCGTGAGGTCGTCAGCTCGACCGATGTCGGGCTGCCACTGGGCCCCGCTGGCACCGCGGCGCTGCTGCCCGCTGGCGTAGCCGAGTTCGGCGAAGGGCTCTCGGTAGACGCCGGAGAGGTCCGGATCTTCCTCGCACTGCGGGAAGCGGCACACCACCGGCTGTTCGCTCACGTGCCCTGGCTACGCGGTCACCTGCTCAACGCGGTAGCCGACTACGCACGGGGGATCTCGGTCGACGCCTCGCTGCTCCGCGACGCCATGCCACAGATCGATCCTGCCAATCCCGAGTCACTGCGCGACGCCCTCGCCGGGGCGGCACTCTTCCAGCCGGAGGACACACCCGCGCAGAAAGCGGCGCTCAGCCGCCTCGAAACTGCCCTGGCTCTGGTCGAGGGCTGGGTGGCAACCGTCGTGGCGGACGCATCGGCCAACCGGCTCCCCCAGGCGGGCGCGCTCGCCGAAGCGATCAGGCGCCGCCGCGCCACCGGCGGCCCGGCGGAGCGGACCTTCGCCACCCTCGTCGGGCTGGAACTGCGGCCACGCAGGCTTCGGGAGGCCGCCAACCTGTGGCGCAGGCTCACCGAGGACCGCGGCATCCAGGGCAGGGAAGCGGTCTGGGGACACCCCGACCTGCTCCCCACCGCGGACGACCTCGACGACCCAGAAGGTTTCCTGCGCGGCCGGCCCGAGCTGGACGTCTCAGACCTCGATGGGCCCCCGGCCAGCAATGCACCACCGGCCGGTACGGGATCAGGCGAGCCTACCGATATGGCTCCCGGCGAGGGCACCGACCCGCCCGAGACCCCCTCCGGCGACCCCGCCAACTAGCGATTTTCGCCCATACCGCCCGACTATCTTTTGTCCACAGGCGGTGGAGAGGCTCTGCCCAGGCCACGGCTTGATTTTGGCAGCTGTAGCCGTAAATCCACACGCCATCCCCGCGTTGTCCACAACGGCTCCCCGTGTTGTCCACACGATGTCCACCGCAATGTCCACCGCCCAAATTGACCTGCACGTCCGCCGGACCTACCTTCGGCGGGAAGGAGTCCCTGGGCGCCTGCGGACCAGGGTCGCTTCCGGGGAAGGAGCGACCAGTCAGCAAGGGAACCCGGCAGTATTAGGCCGCCCGGTTCCCGCCCAGGGATCCGCCAGCAATCCATAACCACGCACGCCGCGCCCGCGGCGGGGATGTCGTACCTTTCCGTCACGATTGGCGCATGAGACCAGCCCTGAAACCCGGACTCCTGCCCGTGTGGCGAAACCGTGACACGCTGCAGATCGGCATCGACCCGCGCCGGGCGGTCGCACTGACCGGGATGCGGGAGGCCGCTGGACTGCTGAGCCTGTTGGACGGCAGCCGGGAGCACTCCCAGGTGCTGGCGGCAGCGAGTGAACTCGGTATCGGCCACGCCGCGGCGGACCGGGTCATGAGCCTGCTGGCCGCGGGAGGTGTGTTACATGACTTTCCGGCCAGCACCTACCAGGCACTCCCGACGGCTGTGCTCCGGCGGCTGGCACCCGAACTGGCAACCGCGGCGCTGGCCCACGGCGATGGTGATGGCGGCGCCCGGACGCTGGCCCGCCGGCAGGCGGCGTGCGTCCGCGTGCATGGCACCAGCCCGGTCGGGTTAGGGACTGCGGCGCTGCTCAGCGCCGCAGGGATCGGCCTCGTCATCGCCACCGGCCTGGCCGGTGCAGGACCGGCTGAAAAGGGATCACCCAATCATGGGCGGACTCCGGGCAGTAGCCCACCTCGCACAGACGCGGGACCGCCGCTACGGCCGTGCGTCCCGGCCGCACAACCACCCCCGCAGCGCAGGCGCTCGCGTGCGCGGGCAACGGGCCGGTCCCGCAGGCACCCGGACCTGGTGGTGCTCGCTGACACCCATGACCGTGATATCCCCGCCACCCTGGTACGCGACCGCGTCGCGCATCTGGTTGCCACCGCAAGCGAAGCCATTGGGGTGGTGGGGCCCCTGGTGCTGCCGGGGCGTTCGGTGTGTGTGCGGTGCCTCGACCTGACCCGGGCCGACCATGACCCGGCCTGGCCGGTCATACTGGCCCAGCTCGCGCACGGCCGGGCGGACCCGCCCGCATGTGATGCGGTCCTTGCCACTGCCGTGGCGGCGCAGGTGACCGCCCAGGCCCTGGCCTTCATCGACCGGAGGGCACCCGCCGCTGTCACCAATGGCACCCTCGAACTGGTACTTCCAGGCTGGCAGTGGCGGCGACGGACGTGGCAGGCACATCCCAGGTGCGACTGTGGCATACCCGATTTCTCATGCCGTGACCGACAATAGGTGCGTGAACGACCTCCCCCGCCGCGCCGTCACCCGCACCGCCAAGCTGGCCACGCTGCCCGTTGGGCTGGCCGGGCGGACCGCCCTGGGCCTGGGCAAGCGGATCGGGGGCAGGCCCGCGGAACTCGTCGCCAACGAGATCCAGCAGCGCACCGCCGAGCAGATCTTCCGGGTGCTTGGCGAGCTCAAGGGTGGGGCCATGAAGTTCGGCCAGGCCCTGTCCATCTTCGAGGCCGCGCTCCCTCCGGAGATCGCTGGTCCGTACCGGGCGACGCTGACGCGGCTGCAGGAGGCGGCACCGCCGCTGCCCGCCAGCAGCGTCCACCGGGTGCTGGCGGACGACCTCGGCGCCGGCTGGCGGAGCCGGTTCGCCGAGTTCGACGACAAGCCGGCCGCGGCCGCCTCGATTGGCCAGGTCCACCGCGGTGTGTGGGAGGACGGGCGGCCGGTGGCCGTGAAGGTCCAGTACCCAGGGGCCGGATAGGCGTTGCTGAGCGACTTCACCCAGCTCAGCCGGGTGGCGCGGTTGTTCGCGGTGCTGATGCCGGGCCTGGAGGTCAGGCCCCTGCTGGATGAGTTGCGGGCACGCGTGGCTGAAGAGCTCGACTATGAGCTGGAGGCCGAGGCACAGCGGGCCTTTGCTGACACCTATGCGGGTGACCCTGACATCCATGTGCCGAACGTCGTGGCGGGGACCAGCCATGTGCTGGTGAGCGAATGGATGGACGGCACCCCGCTATCCAAGATCATCACTGAGGGGTCACAGGCGGACCGTGACCGAGCGGGTTTGCTCTTTGTCCGGTTCCTGTTCTCCGGCCCGGCCCGCGCCGGCCTGCTGCACGCCGACCCCCACCCCGGCAACTTCCGGATGCTCCCCGATGGCCGGCTGGGTGTGCTCGACTTCGGTGCGGTTGACCGGCTCCCGAATGGGATTCCGGACTTCATTGGCCGCCTGCTGCGCATGGTGCACGAAGGCAGTGACCTCCGGCTGGCCGAACCTGAACTGCGGGAACAGGGGTTCCTGCGGCCTGGTGTGGAGGTCGACCTCACGGCGCTGCACGCGTTCCTTGCGCCGATGGCGGAACCGTCGCGGGTGGAGACGTTCAAGTTCAGCCGCGAGTGGCTGCGCAGCGAGGCGGTGCGTGCCACGGACCCCCGGTCCTCGAAGCTGAGCCGCCACCTCAACCTGCCACCTTCGTACCTGCTTATCCACCGTGTCTCGACCGCTGGCACGGGCGTGCTGTGCCAACTCGAGTCGGAGGGGCCGTTCCGGGCCGAGGTGATCCCCTGGATCCCCGGCTACAACGGCCACGACGGGGCGGCAGGTGTCCGCAGCGTGGACGGAGTGCAGGCCGACGGGGTGCAGGCCGACGGAGTGCAGGCCGACGGAGTGCAGGCCGACGGGCTGAAGACTGACGGGGTGCGGTCCGACGGGGTGAAGACGGACGTGGCAGCGGAGCGGAGGTAACACGAGGCGGCCCAGCCCCCGTGGGTTGGGCCGCCTCGTCTCTGCTAGCGCTGGCCTGCGGTTAGCTGGAATAAGCGGCTGTCGGCTGAACAGACCGCCCATTCACGGTCCATTACCAGGCCGGTGCGCGCCTCCAGGAGGCTCACCTCAGCCGCCACGAGCCGACGGTGTGCCCGCTCGGTCCGGAGCACTGCCTTCCGCAGCGCCTGGACCTGCGATACCTGGCGCTGCTGGCCTGCCTCTGCCAGCATCTCTCGGTGCCTTTCCCTGGCCAGTTCGTGTAGTGCATGCATTTCCTGTCGCCCCTCGTATTTGCTGTCCTGGTGTGTTGCGGCCCTGCTATCGCCGGGCCTGCTCAATTGGGCCTGATCAGGTGGGACTGCTCAGGCAGTACTGCTCACCGCAGCGGGTCACCAGGGCCGGGGCCTTGGATGGCCCCGGCCGGATGGCGCCCGGCCGCTGGCGGCCTCAGGCAGCTACCTCGGTCTTGCGAGGACGGCCGCGTGGCCGCTTGCGGGGCACGACCTCCCCGCGGATGAACAGCTCTCCGCCCCACACGCCCCATGGCTCCCGACGCTCTCGGGCACCCGACAGGCACGTGGCCCGGACCGGGCAGCTCACGCACAGAGCCTTGGCGGTCTCGACATCGTCTGGGGCTTCGGCGAAGAACAGCTCAGGGTCGTCGGCGCATGGCAGTTGCGTCCGGCGGGCCGCGATGGGCAGCCTGACCGGGGTTGCCGCCCGAACCTCAGTCAGCAGTGGAACATGCGACTCGAACCCCGCAGTGTCCCGGATGACAGCGTCCCGGACAGCAGCGGTGGTGCCGGGCCAGTACATGTCGCTTTCCCTTCCCTCGTCCTGCTTTTGGCGTCTTTCGCTGCGCTCTGCAAGCGGGGGGGCCCGGGCCTAATCAATACCGAAGGCCGCGGACCCGGTTGCGGGTCCGCGTCCTTCTGGGGATCTAGGCCGGTCTTTCTAGACCGGATCCCAAGTTGGTGGCGAACCCGACTCACCGCTGTAGGGCGCGGGGATGCGGGTCGTGTTGTTGTTGGTCAGGGCAGACTGCGGCCGGAAGACCTTGCCGGCCTTAGCCATCCGCAGCGTGGCGTCAGGGACCATCCGGTCCCGGACGGGCGAGGTGAGCGGGCACTCGCCGGCGAGGTGGGTGCCCGGGACAGCGGAAAGCGGCCAGCCATGCAAGGACGCGGTCTGGCCGAGGAGAACGGTATTGCTCACCGTGGGCACCTCCCTCCGGATGCGATGCGGAGCCCACTCACGAACATGCCTGCAAGCCTATGTATTGGGTCGCGGGCAAGGCAACTGGTTTTTTTACCAGGGATTTCTCCCCCGGACCAGGGTACGCCCGCGGGCGGTCGATGGCGAGGGGTCACTCCGGCCGCCCGCGAGTGCTGCGGATGAGCCCCTCTTGGACCACGGACACGACCAGGTCGCCTTCACGCGTGAACACTTCGCCGCGAGCAAGCCCGCGGGCCCCGCTGGCGGCGGGTGACTCCTGGGCATAGAGCAGCCACTCGTCAGCCCGGAACGGGCGGTGGAACCACATGGCGTGGTCGAGGCTGGCCCCGAGTGTGTGGCCGTCCGCCCAGGACAGGCCGTGCCGCAGCAGGACCGAGTCCAGCAGTGTCATGTCGGAGGCGTACGTCATCAGGCACACGTGCAGCAGCGGGTCGTCTGGGAGCTTGCCGTCGGCCCGCAGCCAGACCAGCGTGTGGTCGGTGCGCAGGGACGGGTCGTGCTCCGCCTCATAGGTGAGGGGCCCGATGACCCGCAGGTCGATCGGGTTGCTGCGGAAGAACTCCTGCGCTGGCGGACCGAAGATGTCTGCCAGGCGCTGCGCTGTGCTCGGCACTGACTCAGGAGGCGGCACGTCTGGCATGGGCCGCGCGTGCTCGGGCCCGGGCTCGGGGCGCTGGAAGGACGCGGACAGGGTGAAGATCACCTTGCCGTGCTGGATGGCGGAGACCCGCCGGGTGGTGAAGCTGCGCCCATCGCGCACCCGGTCGACGATGTAGATGATCGGCGCTGCTGGGTCGCCGGGGCGGATGAAGTAGGCGTGCAGGGAATGGACCGGCCGGTCCGCTGGCACGGTCCGGCCCGCCGCTACGAGGGCCTGCCCGGCCACCTGACCGCCGAAGACCCGCTGGCGCCGGTCGTCCGGGCTTCGGCCACGGAAGATGTCGAGCTCGATCTGCTCGAGGTCGAGCACGGCGAGCAACTCGTCCAGTGCGGCGGTCATGGGCGGGTTCCCGCCATCGGGTTCCGCGGTCCCCGCCCGCGCGCCCGCATCACCTCGATGAACCGCGACGGCTTCCGGTTGCGCTGGCCGCCGGGGGCCCTGGCCAGCGGCCAGGAGAGCAGGACGCGCTGCCTGGCGCGGGTTACCCCGACGTACAGCAGCCGCCGTTCCTCGGCCACGGCCTCTTCGGTCTCGGCGTGGACGATCGGCAGGGTTCCCTCGGTGAGGCCGGGCAGGAAGACCACGTCCCACTCCAGTCCTTTGGCCGAGTGCAGCGACGCGATGGTCACGCCGTCAACCGCGGGCGCGTGCTCGATCGCCGCCCGGCGGTTGAGTTCGGCCGCCACCTCGGCGATCCCTGCCCCGGGCACCGTGTCCGCGACATCTTCGGCGAGCTGTGCCAGGGCAGCGAGGGACTCCCAGCGGTCGCGGGCCGCTCCGCGTCCTGCTGGTGGCTCCCGGGTGAGGCCGAGCCCGGCCAGCACCTGGCGGACTTCTGCCAGGGCAGCGGGTTCCGCCTGCCGTGGCGGATGGCCCGCGACGTCGGTTTGGCGCGGGGGTGTGGCCTTGGCCGCGGCCCGCAGCAGGCCCATGGCCTGACGCACCTCGGGCCGGTCGAAGTACCGTTCGGCTCCCCTCACCTGGCAAGGGACGCCGGACTCGGCGAAGGCACGCTCAAACCGCTCGGTCTGGGCGTTGGTCCGGAGCAGGACAGCGACCTGACGCGGCCGGAGCCCTTCGCTGACCATGCGCCGCACGCGGGCAGCTACCGCGGCCGCCTCGCTCGTTTCGTCGTCGTGCTCGGTGAACTCGGGCACGGGGCCCTTGGGGCACTGCGCGACCAGGGGTGGCCCTTCCGGGGCACCAGCCAGCGGGCGAGCACCCGCGCGGCCGTTGCCGGTCGTCTCGCTCAGCCGGTTCGCCAGCGCTACCACCTGTGGAGTGGAACGGTAGTTGCGCACGAGCCGCAGGAGCGTGGCATGCGGGTACTGCGTGGTGAACCCGGTGAGGTAGGCGGAGGTGGCACCGGCGAACGAGTAGATGGTCTGCCGCGGGTCGCCCACCACACATATCTCATCGCGCTCCCCCAGCCATGTGTCGAGCAGGAGTTTCTGCAGCGGGTTGACGTCTTGGAACTCATCGACCACGAAGTACCGGTAGCGGTCCCTGACCGCCGCGCCCGCCACGGCGTCCTCCGCGAGGATGGCCGCGGTCAGCTCCAGGACGGACTCGAAGTCGATGAGGTGACGCTCGCGGCGCAGCTGCTCGTACCCGTCGTACAGACTCGCCACGGTCTCGGCGCGCAGCGGCGGTGTGCGGCCCCACTTGGCGGCCATGGCCGCATAGTCGTCGGGCCTGACCTGCATGACCTTTGCCCATTCGATCTCGGCAGCGACATCGCGCAGGCCGGTGGTGTCCACCCGCTGCCGCGTGGACCGCGCCACCTCGGTCAGCAGCCCAGCCTTGCTGGCCAGGACGGCTGGCGGGGCACCACCCACGGTCGCGGGCCAGAAGTGCTGGAGCTGACGCAGTGCCGCCGAGTGGAAGGTCCGCGCCACCACCGCCTGGGCATCGCCCGCGGGGCCGCTCAGGACACGCAGCCGGGCCCGCAGCTCACCAGCTGCCCGGGTGGTGAAGGTGACCGCCAGCACGTGGCCCGGGCTGATGACACCGGTGCGCACGGCGTAGGCGATCCGGTGGGCGATGGCCCTGGTCTTGCCGGTCCCCGCGCCCGCGACCACGCATACCGGCCCCTGGGTAGCCAGCGCCACCTCCCGCTGCTCGGGGTCCAGCGCCGCCAGCACCGCTTCCGGACCGTCTTCGCCCACGCGAACCTCCTCCCAGCCGCTGCTATCTTTGCGCATCCCGGCGACAGCGGGCATCTCGTGGTCCTGGGGGTTCGCATGTGGACACGGCTTGCCCGAAAGCCCTGGTGCGGGAAGCAGCGGGCCCGCGACGGTGTTGGACTGTCCGGATCTGCTCGCGGCGGGACTAGGGAGAGGCAAGTGTCGGAGGCTGTCACGATCTACAGCACGCGCTGGTGTGGCTTCTGCCGGAGGCTGAAGGCCCAGCTTGCGCGGGATGGGATCGAGGTCACCGACATTGATATCGAGCAGCAGCCCGGTGCCGCCGAGTACGTTATGTCCGTAAACGGTGGGAACCAGACGGTCCCGACCGTGGTGCTCCCGGATGGGACAGTGTTGACCAACCCGTCAGCCGCGCAGGTGAAGGAACGGCTCGGAGCACCCACCGTCAGGTCATGAGGGACAGGGGGGCGACTTGTGACGACCGGATCCAAGGCAGAAGAACCAGACGAGGCGAATGACCCCGCCGTCGCGCGGCGGACAGCCACTGGATGGCGGGTCGGCGGTGAGGATGTGCCGGACCTCACGAGCGCCATGGTCCTGGCTGACCTGCTGGCGGCTGAGCTGCCACCAGCGGGTACCCCAGGTGCGCCGGCCTCGTCAACCGCCAGCACTGGCACCCCGCATGAGGGGGCGTCGCTCACTGCGGCCACTGTGGACCCCACGGAGCTGAGCAGGACCGTTGCCCAGCTGGAGCAGGCGCTCACCGCCCGGGTACGGGTCGAGCAGGCCATCGGCGTGCTGGCCGAACGCCACCGGCTGCGGCCCCGGCAGGCCTTCGAGTTGCTGAGGTCGGCGGCCCGGTCCCGGGGGCGGCGCGTGCTGGAGATCGCGGCCGAGGTGGTCGACAGCGCGGCCAATCCCCTGCTGCGCATCCCAGAGGAACTGGCCAGGCCGCCCGCGCCGCGCCGCCGAGGCCGGGCACCCGGTCAGCAACTGCCCAACACCTGACCGCACAGCGCATACGACCCCGGGCAACCGCCCGGGAGCAGCAGCCAGCGGGCTGCGCGCCGGTTAGGCCACCGGCGCCCAGGGGAACGACCCTCAGTAGCCGAACGGGGCACGGGGGAATTACTGGCTCAGTAGTCGGCTTCATGCGGCACGTATCATGGGCGCCGTGTCTTGAGACGCGGTCTCCGGGCAGCGACCCCATATCTGACCGGATGTTTCACTGTGTCTCGTGTTAGCGGGGCCTGACGGGTTCCCCCATGACCGAGCGGGTGTGCATGGAGCGTGTGGGCAACTCCCCAACTGGCAGCCTGACCCCGGGAGGGGCCGCCGCCAACCAGCCATCGCACCCCCTGCCCACACCCGCACCTGCCTCCCCGGGCCCATCCGGGAGCGGCCCGGCAGCACCGGACGCGCCCGCACCTGCCCAGGCAGCGTCCGCGGCCGGGGCTACGGCTGTGGCTCCGTCAGCAGGGCCCGAACCGGAGACCCCCGCCCCCCGGCGGTTGCGCTGGCACGCGGGCCTGCTGTTGTGCTACCTCGCGGCTGGGGTGCTCACGAGCTGGCCACGGCCCAGTTACCTGGCAGGCAGGCTGCCCACGACCATCGACCAGAGCAGCTACGTGTGGGACTTCTGGTGGGTAGCACACCAGGTGGTCCACTTCGGCAACCCATGGGCTTCGCCCGCGATGGGCGCCCCCGTTGGCATGCCACTCGGGTTCGACACCCTCATGCCGTTGCCAGGGCTGCTGATGACCCCCGTCACTGTGCTCTTCGGCCCCAGCGCGAGCTACAACCTGCTCACGATCCTGATGCCCGGCCTGGCCTGCTATGTGGCCTACCGGGCCGCCCGCCTGTGGCTTCCCAGTGAGCTTGGCGCAATCGCGGCAGGTGCGTTCTACGGCCTGGCCACCATGCTCGTCTACCAGGACTGGTACCACCTCAACATCGCGGCTGGTGCGCTATTCCTGCCGCCCGCGGTCGAGGCGGCCGTCAGGCTGCAGCGGCAGTCCCGGCCCAGGCACGCCATCGCACTCGGGGTGGTCCTCGGTGCATCGTTCCTGGTCAACCAGGAGTCAGCGATCCTGGCTGTATTCAGCGTGACACCCGTGCTGGTGATGTGGCTCATACGCAGCCGGTCGGCCGCGGCCCTGCGCCAGAGCCTGCTCGCCGTGGGCGTGACCGTCCTGGTCGCCAGCCCGCAACTGGTGGCGATGGCGTGGCAGGCCACCAGCGGTCAGGCAAGCCTCCCGAGCGGCACGCTCGCCGCGGGCGACTTCGGGTACGGGGTCCCGCCCCGGACCGTGTTCGCACCCTCACCACGGCTGGCGGACTTCGGGTTGGGCCCCCTCACCACCATCTACACGTTCGGCCGGAGCCTGGAGGGGGTTCCCACCTTCGGCATCACACTGACCGCACTGGCCATCGTGGGCCTGGTGGCCGGCTGGCGGCGCCGCGGTACCCGGCTGCTCGCCGTGGGGTGGCTCGGCAGCGTGTGGCTCGCGCTCGGCCCGGCCCTGAGGCTCGGGCATACTCCGCTGATCCCGCTGGCGGTCAGCTGGCATGGGTACCGGATGTCGGCGATCATGCCTTATACCTGGCTAGTGCACATCCCCGGCCTGGCAGGCTTCCGGGAGGCGGACAGGTTCACGCTCCTCGGCCTGCTGCCCGCGGCCCTGCTGGCTGGGTACGCGGTCAACTGGCTGCGCGGTCAAGGGCGCGCGGTGGTGGCCGTGGCCCTGGTGGCCGCCGCACTGGAACTCGGCTATTCGGGGGACCGCCACATCCATTCCATGCCAACCGCGACACCCACGGTGGACTCCGCGATCGTGGCCGACCACTCGGGGTCCATTGTGGTGGACATCCCCTACGGCATCCACGGCGGTGTCGGCGGCCTCGGGCCCCGGCCCTCCCCCCATGCGCTCGTGATGGCCACGGCGGATGGCCACCCACGTGCGGTGTCCGACAGTTCGTGGGTGCCGACCAAGACGCAGGCGGCCATCAGCAGCCACCCCTTCTACCGCTACCTGGTCGCGGCACAGGAAGGTCTGCCTGTCACCGCGGCGCAAGTGAGCGCGGCCACTCGCGACGCCCGCCAGATGGGGGTGGGCTGGGCCGTGGAGTGGTCCCACGCGGGGAATGCGGAGAGCTATCTGCAAGCCGTCGGGTTCCGTTTCGGCTACCGCTCCGGCCAGGTGCAGGTCCTCCAGCTCGCACGGTAACCACCACGGTCAATTCATCTCTGGCACCGGGCTCGTCCGGGGCGCCGCGACAAGAGCGACCAGGCCCGCACCCGCCATATGCACTTTTGGTTCGCATGCGATTACACCGGGTAGCAAGCAGGGGTGAGCGAGCACGCGGATAAGGTACTTCCCCTCAGGAAGCTACTGATCATCGGCGGCGGCGAGGACAGGTGCGCGGGCACGGGGGTGCTGGAGCGCTTCGTGGAGTTGGCTGGCGGGCCACGCGCGCGCATCACACTGGTGACCGCGGCCACCGACTTCCCGGACGAGGTGGGCGAGGAGTACGAGCGTGTGTTCCACAAGCTCGGCGCAGCGCACGTCAGTGAGTTCCGGCTGCACGGCCGGGCCGATGCGGACAGCGACGAGGCCCAGGTGGTCCTGCATGACGCGACCGGGGTTTTCCTCACCGGCGGCGACCAGTCGAAGATCCGCGCGCTCGTGGGGTCGCATGCCAACGAGACACTGGCCGAACGTCTCGGGAACGGGCTGGTCGTCGCCGGGACCAGCGCCGGGGCGACCGCACTGGGGCGGACCATGATCCTCGGGGGCGAAGGCGCAGGGGTAACCTCGGCGACCGTCCGGACCGGGCCGGGGCTCGGGCTCGTCGAGGGAGTGCTCATCGACATGCATTTCCACGAGCGCGGGCGGCTGGCCAGGCTGCTCAGCGCCGTGGCACTGCAGCCCGACCACATCGGGGTTGGAATCGACGAGAACACCGCCATCGCGGTCGAAGGCGACAAGTTCGAGGTGCTGGGGACCGGCGTGGCCACCGTCGTGGACCTGGCTGGGTCCACCGTGGTCCACCCCGCAGGCGACACCGACCCCATCACTGTCTTCAACGTGCGCCTGCACCTGATGCCTGCCGGGTGCGTGTTCGACACCTCACACCGCACTCCGGTGATCGGGCCCGCCCACACCCGGTACTGACAAGCCCAGCCAGACCAAAGCCATTCCCGGGGACCGTCCACCACTACTACCGAGCACAAACCACCGGGCACACCACCAGGGCTAGCCGAGTGTGCCGACCATTCATTGAGGGGGCAACCGTGCGGCTCGTCAGCCTGCGCCGCCTGAGCGGACCGAACATCTACACGTCCCGCCCGGTGACGGTCGCCCGGCTCGAACTCGGCGACCTGACCGGCCAGGAGGTCTCCGAGTACGACGGCGCCAGCGAGCGGCTGGTGTCCGTGCTGCCTGGACTGGCCGACCACCACTGCGCCACCGGGCGGGCGGGCGGGTTCCTGCGGGCGATGGCACAGGGGACGTACTTCGGCCACCTGACCGAGCATGTCGCGCTGGAACTGTCGGGGCTGGCAGGCCGGGACGTGTACTTCGGGCGCACGGTGTGGGCGGGCGCGGACGGCTGCTACGACGTCGTGATGGAGTGCCCGGCCGATGAGCCCGAGGACTGCACTGTCCCCCGTGACCTGCTCCTGCTCGCCATCCACGTCGTCAAAGAGGTCATCGCCGGGCGCACCCCGCAGGCCGAGGCCACCCTGACCGGGATCAGGCAGGCCGTCGAGGAGTCGAGCCTGGGCGTGAGCACAGCGGCACTCGCCGACGCCGCCCGCCGCCGCGGCATCCCAGTGCGCCGGGTCGGGCAGCTGAGCATGCTCCGGCTGGGGTACGGCTGTCACCGCCGGCTCGTGTGGGCGGCACTGACCGACCAGACCTCGGCCGTGGCCGTGGACATAGCCGCCGACAAGCTGCTCGCCAAGCAGCTCCTCACCGCCGCTGGGGTGCCGGTGCCCGAGGGGGTGCTCACCCGGACCCCGGCGCAGGCAGCTGAGGCGGTCAGCAGGCTGGGGCCGCCAGTGGTGGTCAAGCCACGCGACGGCAACCAGGGAAGCGGCGTCACGGCCGGGGTGATGACCGCGGGCCAGGCCGCCGAGGCCTACCAGCGCGCCGCCGTACATGGCCCCGAGGTCATCGTCGAGAAACACGTGCCCGGCTCCGACTTCCGGGTGCTCGTCATCGATGGGCGCGTCATCGCCGCGGCCCGCCTCCGGCCGGCCGGGGTGACCGGCGACGGGGCACACGACATCCAGGCGCTGGTGGACGCGGCCAACACCGACCCGCGACGCGGCCCAGGGCACGCCCGCCCACTGACCCGGATCGACCTCGACAGCGAGGCACTGGCCTACCTTGCCGGACAAGGGCTCAGTCCGCGCTCGGTGCCGGGCCCCGGTGAGGTGGTCACCCTGCGCCGCAACGCCAACCTCACGACCGGTGGGACCAGCACGGACGTCACGGACAGCGTCCACCCGGACGTGGCGGCGATGTGCTGCCGCGCCGTTGCCGTGGCCGGCCTCGACGTGTGTGGCCTGGACCTGCGTCTCACCGACATCTCCGCCCCCATGGCGGATCCCGGCAGCGGCGCCGTCATCGAACTGAACGCCGCACCGGGCCTGCGGATGCACCTCGCACCGAGCACCGGGCGCTCCCGCGACGTCGCCGGAGCGGTCATTGACCGGCTGTTCCCGCCCGGCGTGCCCGCACGGACCCCGGTGGTGTCGGTGACTGGGACCAACGGGAAGACCACCACGGCCCGGATGATCGCCCACATACTCAGCCAGGCCGGGGTGCGGGTGGGCCTGGCCACCACCGATGGCGTGTCCATCGGCGGCCGCTGCATCCACGATGGCGACTCGGCCGGCCCTCGCTCCGCCACGATGGTGCTGGACGACACCAGCGTGGAGGCGGCGGTGCTGGAGACCGCCCGTGGCGGGATAGTCAGGCGCGGGCTCGGCTATGACAAAGCCGACGTGGCGGTACTCACCAACATCAGCGCCGACCACCTCGGCATGGACGGTATCGACGACCTCGACGGCCTCACCGAAGCCAAGGCACTGGTCGCCGAGGAGATCCGCCCGGGCGGCACGCTGGTACTCAACGCCGACGACGCCCGGACCGCCGCGCTCGCGAACCGCCCCGCCGTATGCGAGCGCAACCCGAAGGTCAGGTACTTCAGCCTGGACGGCCGCAACCCGCTGGTCCTGACCCACCGCCTGCGCGGTGGCGCCACCTGCGAGCTGCGCGAGCGCACTCTGGTGGAGACCCGAGGCAGTGAGGAGACCCCACTGCTCACGGTGGACGAGTTGCCTGGGTCGTTCGGCGGCTTCGCCTCGCACGTGGTCGCCAATGCCCTGGCGGCGTGCGCCGCGTGCCGGGCACTGGGCGTGAGCGTGAAGGACATCCGCCAGGCCCTGCTGTCCTTTACGCCGTCGCAGGCCAACCCGGGCCGGGGCAACGCCTACCTGGTGGCGGGCACGCCGGTGGTGGTCGACTACGGCCACAACCAGGCGGCACTGCACGCCATGGGCCGGCTGCTGGCCGACGCGTGGGGTGGCGACCCGGTGGCTGCGGTCACGCTGCCCGGGGACCGCCGCGACGACCTGGTCGAGAAGAGCGCGGCGGCGCTTGCGGCCTGGTTCCGCCGCGTGGTCGTGTACGAGGACTCCGACCGGCGCGGCAGGCAGCCCGGGGAGATGACCAAGCTGATCAGCGCCACACTGGCCGCCAAGCGCCCGGGAGTGGCGGTGTCGCGGGCCAGCGGGCCGGAGAGCGCTCTGCATGCCGCCCTGGCCCTGGGCTCACGCTGTGACCCCATCCTGTTCATCTACGAGAAGCTGGCCCCCGTGCGCGAGACGCTGCGGACCCTCGGCGCCGTCCCCTGGGCAGGCGGGTTAGCGAGCCCAGGGGACCAAGAGCGCTGCTGTTATGAGTGGAGGATGGCCGCGGCCACCAGCTGTGCCATGCCGCGCTCGCCCAGCGCGTTCGGGTGGACCGGTGCCGCCGGTGCGGTAGGCACGATGCCCTCGATCCACTTGACCCCTTCCAGCTGGCAGAAGTCGTGACCGATGCTGGCGGTGTAGGTGTCCACGTACGTCGCGCCGTTGGCGACGGCCTGCGCTGCGAGCATGCTGTTGAGGCTCTTCTCGGCACCACGCAGGTAGGGCACGTCACCGAAGGCTATGGGCACGAACGGCCAGCAGCCGTCATTGGCGTTGGGCAGGATGTCGGGGTAGCCGACCAGGAACACCTGGGCGTTCGGGGCGTGCTGGTGGACCGCCTGCAGCACAGCGGCCACCTTCGGCGCGGCGGCGTTGATCGCCTGCTCGAGTTGGTCGGTTCCGCCCGATGTGTAGTGGCTCTTGCACGGTGAGCCGAACGGGTTGGTGAAGCTGAGGCTGGAGCAGGTGACGACGATGTTGGCGAAGTTGATGTCGTTGCCGCCGATGCCTACGGTCACCACGGACGTAGCGGACGACAGGGCGTCGACCTGCGGCGGGTTGGTGCCGAACGTCACCCCTTGCGGCCCGGTGATGTTGGCGGTGGTGGCGCCCGAGCAGCTCACGTCGGTGAACGACGCCGCGCCGATGGCCTGGGCCACCAGGGACGGGTAGTCATGGTCGGAGCGCAGGCACCCCGCCGGGGAGCCGGTCTGGTCGGGGATGAGCGGTCCGGAGGTGTAGGAGTCTCCCAGGGCCGCATAGACCGGCCCGGTGCTGGCGCTGGCGGCCCCGGACAGGGCCGTGACCGTCAGTCCGACAGCGGCCGAGGCCACGAACAATCGCGGTGCCCTGGCAAATAGGCGGCGTACGGCCGGGGGTGGGGCCGGCGGGCGGGTGGCGAGGCGCATGAGGGCTCCCTTCATGTCCCCTTGTTACTGGGGGGTAATCAGATCATGAACTTCCCCTAAAAGGCCGTCAATGGGCAGGTTGGCCCCTGCCCAAGCCCAGGTAAATGACCTCCCGGGACTAACACAGCAAAAACCGCTCGGAGGACCGGCGCTGGCTGCCGTACTGTGTCCGGATCACGGGGGCAGCCAATCCGGGGAGCACGCCAGATGCCCAGAACCAAGGTCTGCGACCTGCGCAGCCACCTCGACGAGACCGTGACCGTCTGCGGCTGGGTGGACACACTCCGGCTGCAGCGCACGATGCAGTTCGTGGTACTGCGAGAGCCCAGCGGAATGGTCCAGGTCACGAACAGGCGCAGCCAGCAGAACGGCACTGAGCAGGTCATCGAGTCACTGACACCGCAGTCCGCAGTGGCCGTCACCGGCCGGGTGGTGGACAACCCCATCGTCAAGCTGGGGGCCCTGGAACTGATCCCCGACCACGTCGAGGTGCTGGGCCGCGCGGAGGCGCCGCTGCCGATCGACGAGAACTCCGGCCCGGAGCCACGGCTCGCCTGGCGCTACCTGGACGTGCGGCTGCGTCCCGCGGCCAGGCTGGTCTTTGACATCGCTACCACGCTCGAACAGGGCATGCGGGAGTTCGCCTACGGCCAGGGCTTCACCGAGGTCCACACACCCAAGCTCATGGGGACGGCGTCGGAGTCCGGAGCCGAGGTCTTCACGGTGGGCTACTTCGGCAGGACCGCGTACCTCGCCCAGTCACCGCAGTTCTACAAGCAGATGGCGGTCGCCGCAGGGATTGAGCGCGTCTTCGAGGTGGGCCCGGTCTTCCGGGCCGAGCCGTCCTACACCGCACGTCATTCGACAGAGTTCACCGGCGTCGATGTCGAGATGGCCTGGGTCAGCGGTGTCGAGGACGTCATGGCGTTCCAGGAGCAGATGCTGGCCCACGCCATCGCCGCGGTGGCACGTGCCCACGGGCCAGCGGTGCGGGAGACCTTCGGGGTGGACATCACGGTGCCGACGGTCCCCTTCCCCCGTCTTCCCATGGCCACTGCCCTCCAGGTGCTGCGGAAGCAGGGATGGGACCCGGCTGGCAGCAGGGAAGACCTCGACGCGGAGGGTGAACGCCGGGTCTGTGACCACGTCAGCGCCCAGACGGGCCACGAGTTCGTGTTCGTCACGCACTTCCCGGCCAGTGTGCGGCCCTTCTACCACATGCGCCCGCCCGGCCGGCCGGAGGAGACGCTCAGCTACGACCTGCTGTGGCAGGGACTGGAGGTCACCACGGGGGCACAGCGTGAGCACCGCCACGACGTGCTCTGCGCGCAGGCCACAGAAAAGGGCATGGACCTGGCACCCCTACAGGGCTACCTGGACGCCTTCCGGTACGGCATGCCCCCGCATGGGGGGTTCGGGCTCGGGCTCGCCCGGATGCTCATGGTCATGCTTGGGCTCGAGTCGCTGCGCGAGGCCAGTTTCCTATTCCGCAGCCCCAACCACCTGACCCCCTGAGCGGGGCGGCCACGAGAGGCACACCCACCGCGTGTCGCCATGATGATGACTCTCAGTAGTGATATGACTACGGAGGATTACTGTCATCGGAGCTGGTGACACGCGTCCCCGCTGACAGAAGGGGTGTGCCATGCGCCGCAGCTGGTGGAGCGCCCGTGACCTTCTCATCGATCTAGGTCAGCGCGGTGCAGCAACATTGCAGAAAAGCAACCTGGTCTCATACCGGAATGGCGGAACGGTTACCGAGGTGCCGAGCGCGGTGTACCCGTTCGGGGATGTCCTCGCGCTGGCCCGCCAGAGCTGGCTCGACGAGATGGCCAGCCGCCTGGAGGCACGCGGCTACCCCGGTTACCACCGCAGCGACGCCGCCGCACTGCGGCTGCTGGCGCGCGGGCCGCTCGCTGTCGGCCAGTTCGGCGCCGCCCTGGGCATCACCCGCCAGGCCGCGCGCAAAACCGCAGCCGGCCTCCAGCAGCGCGGCTATGCCACCACTGCCCGCGACCCCCACGACGCCCGGCAGCTCAACATCACCCTCACCCCGGCCGGCCACGACTACGCCCAGGCCATGACCGCCGTGATCGCCGAGCTCAACCGCGATGTCGCCAGCCGCGCCGACCCAGCCCAGCTTGCGGCAGCCGACACCGTGCTGCGCGCCGCACTGTTCGACGACAGCACCCAGCAACGAGCCCACCAGCTGCCACGTCCCCGCTCGCCAGGGCAGTCTGAACAGCTTTAGGCGGTGCCGACTGGTGGTAGGTTCCAGCCGTGTCCGCGTCTGAACTCCGCGCGCCCGGCCAGGCCGCCGGGTCCGGGGCGCACCTGCCATCGGTCGCGGGCCACACCATCCGCACCGTGCTCGCCGACCTGTTCCCGGCTCCAGCCGAACCAGCGTCCCGCACTGGCCGCGTGCGCTGGGTGTCCGCGCTGGTCCAGGTCGTCGTGGTCGCGCTCGGCGCACTGGCCATGCTGGCCCGTATCGGCAACAGGCCAGCCTGGGAGAGCATCTACGCCGAGGACCTCGGCATCTACCTGCCCCAGGCACTCGCGCATCCCTGGCAGCTGCTGCAGTCCTACGGTGGGTACCTGCAACTGGTCCCGCGGGTAATTGCCCAGGCCGCGGCGCTGGTGCCGGTCAGGGACGCCGCGGCCGTGTTCGCGGCCGGCGGAGCTCTGGTCGCGTCCGGGTGTGGGCTGTTTGTCTACCACGCCAGCGCGGGCCAGGTGAGCTCGCGGTGGCTGCGTGCCCTGCTGGGCGTGTCAGTGGTGCTGCTGCCGGTGGCGCCGCTGGAGATCGCCGACAACGGCGTGAACTCGATCTGGTACCTGCTCGCCGCGCTGTTCTGGGCGGCGCTGTGGCGGCCGCGCACCAGAGGTGGCGCAGCCGTCGCGGCGGCGGTGGCGTTCGCCGCGGCGGCCTCGAGTTCGATCGCCCTGCTGTTCGCGCCGCTGTTCGTGGCCCGCGCGGTCGCGGTGCCCCGGCGCCCGCGCGAGCACGCGGCGACCGCCGGCTGGGCACTCGGCTGCCTGCTGCAGGTCGTAGCGATCCTGACCAGCCACCTGTCCCGGTTCAGCCCGCGTGACCCGCTCCACGCGGTGCTGTACTACGCGCACGACGTCTTGCTCCCGGCGCTGGGCTGGCACATTTCCTGGGGCCTGCGCCACGCCGTGGGAGTCACCGGCGCCACCGTGATCATGGGCGGCTTCATCGTCGTCGTTCTCGCTGTCGTGGTCCTCACCCAGCCCGGGCGGTGCCGGGTGTTCGTGGTGACCGCCGTAGCGACCGGCCTCGTGATCACGGCTTTCGCCTCTGTGTTTGGCTGGGGCGGGCCTGGCCTGCGAGTCACCCTGGGGGTGGAGCACGGCGCCCGGTACTCCACGGTGCCGATCCTGTTGCTCGATGCGGCACTGATCGTGGCGGCCGACGCCTATGCGCGCCGGTGGTGGCCGCATCGCAAGGCCGTCGTCGCGGTCGTCGCGCTGGTGGCGGTCCTGGGAGCCGGCTGGGCCACCGACTTCCGTTACCCAGTCCACCGCCTGTCTGGGCATGCGTCAGCCTGGAAACACACGGCCGACAAGTGGCTTCGCCACTGTCAGCACACGCCGGCGGGGACGATCACCGTCACCTTCCCTGACTGGTGGGCAGGAAAGGGCCACCTGGCCACCACGTTCAACTGCTCTAGCCTGCGCAGCTGACCCGTGGTGCGGGCGCGGTGGCAGGCTGCCTTGACGGTTCCGGCCGGGTGGGCTTGAGTACGACCCATGTCTGATCAGCCGCCAGCGTTGCGCTGCTGGCATGCCGTGGTCGAGTCGAAGAACCTCGCTCTCTTGGATGAGTTGCTGGCTGATGAGGTGGTATTCCGGTCACCGGCGGTGTTCGCGCCACAGGCGGGCAAGGCGCTTACGACCAGCTACCTCAGCTCAGCACTGAAGGTGCTGGGGCCCTCGCTGCGCTATGTCAGCGAGTGGCATGACCATGCCAGCGCGGTCCTGGAGTTCGAGGCCGACCTCGATGGCGTCTATGTCCAGGGCGTGGACATCCTGCGCTGGAGCGGTGAGGAGAAGCTGGTCAGCTTCACGGTCATGGTGCGGCCGATGCGTGGGCTGCAGAAGCTGATCGAGCTGATGGCACTCCAGTTGGCCGCCGACCAGGCGTGACCGGGGTCAGGCCTGGTACCTGGCCCGGCCCTCGCATCATCGAGACAGCGGTTCAGGTTACGAGCCGATGACCAGCGGCACAATCAAATTCCTGGACACGCCCCACGGTTTGCTCATCCGTCCATGCCAGCGGCACCGGGCCGTGATGGCCAGCGGGTGGCCTGGGTAAGGCGCTGGTGGACGTCCAGGGTGAGCTCCAATGCAGGCAGGGCGCTGGCGGGCTCGATGAGGTTGTCGGCGCCGCCGGTCAGGCAGGCCAGGGTGTGGCCGATCGCCGCCGCGTAGGGTGGGCCGGCGTCCGGCAGGTCGATCGGCCGTTCCCCGTCGGCGGTGACTTCGGTGAGAGTGGCGGGGCCCTGGCCTGTGAACCCAGCGCGCATGGCGTACTCGAGCACCACGCCGGAAAAGGTGGCGCGCCAGCCACCGCGCATCCCGTAGGGCTGCGGCATCAGCGACGAGCTGGTGCACCGGGCGGACACCTCCGGGTAGCTGAGGAGGACCTCGGCGGCCGAGCCGCGGCCACCCGGGTCACCGGTCCCGGCTACGTGCACGGTGGCGGGCTGACCTAGCAGGCTGGTGACCAGGTCGAAGTCGGCGTGCATCATGTCCAGCGCCAGGGTGCCGAGGCCCAGGTCATATCCGGGCCACAGCAGCGCGGTGCGGCCTTCGATCTCCAGCACCCGCAGCGGCCCGAACCGCTGGTCAGTCACTGCTTGGCGCAGGTACTGGCTGGCGGGGCTGAACCGGGAGAACATGTCCACGAACGCCTGGCGCCCGGTGGCCTGCTGGGCGGCGATGACGCGGCGGGCGTCTTCCAGCGTGGTGGCCAGCGGCAGCTCGATGAACACGTCCTTGCCGGCCAGCATGGCCCGCACCGCGACGTCAGCGTGCAGCCGGGTGGGCAGGCAGATGTCCACCAGGTCCACCGAGGGATCGGTGATCAGGGCGTCCAGGTCAGTGGTGGTGGCGAACCCGAACTGGCCACGGATCTCCGCCAGCTTCGCCGCGGTACGGCCGAACACGACCACCTCGTCAACATCGGGCCGCTGCGCGTAGGCGGCGGCGTGAGCCTGGCCGAAGCCGGTACCCAGCAAGGCAATCTTCATCACTGGTCACCTCTTTCGCGGCGGTCACACAGAGGCTGGTGTCTCGGCCGGACATTTGGTGGAACCGGATCGCTGACCCCACGCTAAGCGCCGCCCAGGACAGAAATTTTTACGTCCGCACGGTACAGGGCAGCCCGAAATTATGACTTTGAGGGGTAATAGCGGAGGTTGCCGATATGAGAGTTTTGTGCAGTCGGCCGTCTGGCTGGGGATGCCACGACGGGCGTGGGTGACCATCTCCCCGGCCCGCGGCGGTGGCGGCCGGCTTCAGCGGTGAGCAACCTGAGTGGAGGAACTTTGATCAAATTGAGCCGTCGGTCTGTCGTGGGCTTCAGCCTGGTGGCACCAATCGCGGCACTGGCCGCCCTGGTCCCCGGCAACGCTGCGCAGGCTGCCGGGGGACACCTCGCGGTGGGCCGAAGCGGCCACTCGTTCGCAGGCCACCCGATCGCAGGCCCACCGGTGGGGCGCCCGGCGCCGGCCATGAAGGCGCCGGACCTCACCCCTGGGCAGACGTCACCCTGGGAGTCACTGAAGCACGCGCCCCCGTTCGACCCCGGCACGATGCTCTTGGCCAGTGACGGCACAGTGCTGGTCCACGCCGAGCCCCCGGCCGGAGGCTCGAGCACGTGGTACAAGCTGACGCCCGACACCAAGGGCAGCTATGCCGACGGGGCCTGGAGCAAGATCGCGTCGATGCCGGATGGCTATAACCCGCTGTATTTCGCTTCGGCGATCCTCCCCACCGGGAAAATGATCGTCGAGGGTGGTGAGTACCTCGGGGGCCTCCCGGCCTGGACCAAGAAGGGCGCCATCTACAACCCGGTCACGAATAAGTGGCGGTCAGTCCCCGCGCCTGTGGGCTGGACGAACATCGGAGACGCCCAGAGCGACGTGCTCCCCAACGGCACCTTCGTGCTGGGTCAGGCATGCCAGAACTGCCTGTCGTCGAACTCCAGCCTGAGCGAGGCTGATGCCCTCTTCAACGAAACGGGCCCGCAATGGACCACGCTCGGGGGGCAGGGCAAGAACGACCCGAACGACGAAGAAGGCTGGACGCTCCTGCCGAACGGCCAGCTCCTGACCATCGACACGTGGCTGACCCCGACCACCGAGCTGTTCACCCCGACAGCCCTGAGCTGGTCCAATGCTGGGGACACTCCGAACTCGCCGGTCAACAGCGGGGCGGTCGAGACCGGCCCACAGGTCGAGATGCCAGGCGGTGACGTGCTCGCCGTGGGCGCCGGGTCCGGTGCGACGGCACCAGCGCCGTGCACCACCCATAAGCCGGCAGCCACCGACCTCTACAACTATGCGGCTGGGCAATGGGTCAAAGGCCCCTCGATCCCCACGATCGGCGGCCTGCAATATGACAGCGCGGATGGGCCTGGCTCCACCTTGCCGGACGGGAACGTCCTGTTCGATGTGAGTCCGTGCGTCTATAACGCCCCTCTCGCGTTCTTCCTGTACGAGGCCAGTTCACACACGCTGGTCCCGGTGCCGGATGTCCCGAACGCCGCCAGCGACTCCACGTACAACACTCGGCTGCTGGTCCTGCCGAACGGGCAGGTGCTGTTCAACGACGGCAGCCGCCAGATGGAGCTCTACACGGCCGGTGGGACTCCCAAGCCAGCCTGGGCACCTTCGATCGCATTCGGCGGCGTCGGACCCCTTACCCGAGGCAAGACCGCCAGCTTGTCAGGCACGCAACTCGCCGGGCTGGACCCGGGCTCTGCCTATGGTGACGACGTCCAGGACAGCACCAACTTCCCCCTGGTGCGGATCACCAACTCGAAGACCGGGGTGGTCACCTATGCCCGGACGAGCGGCTGGAGTTCCGTTTCAATCGCCCCCGGCACGCCTTCGTCGACCAATTTCACCGTCCCGGCTACGACGCCGACCGGGCCGAGCACCCTCGTCGTAGTTGCGAACGGCATCGCCTCGCAGCCGGTACCCGTGACGATCCGCTGAGAGCGCTTGCTCCCAACCAGTCAAAACGCCGCAATGGCCGTGGCCTCCCCGCTCGTTGGGGCGGGCACGGCCATTGGCAGGTCGGGGCTAAACCACGTAGCGGACCGGAACAGTGGCCCGCCGGGGAGGGCGGGGCCACGGGTATCGGGGCGAACCCGTACAGTGCCCGTTCCGCTACAGGGCAGGGGGAGGGAAGTGGGCAGGGGCTCACGATCTCCCTCAGTCGTCCCAGTGGATGGTGAGGCTGCCACGGACGCCGGGCAGTGGCAGCGACCGTGCTTCTGCCATGACCGCATCGCGTTCCGCAGCTGACAGCCGCCGCCACGGCTGCACCGTCATCGTCGCGTTCGCGCGCCGCCACGTCCCGGCGATCTCCCCCCCGACCAGGAGACCACCAGGCCAGACCCGCGGGGTCCACAGCGTGGCACGGCGGGCGGCGTCGGGGACCAGGAGACCGCGGTCAGCCTCCCAGAGGAGGAAGTAGGCATCCCCGCTGGGGAGCAGCCGCACGGGTGCCACGGGCCCCGGATCGGCGCGGAAGGCGGCCTCGTCTTCGGCGAGAACCCACGCGTCGCCGACCGGTGTCCGCACGGGGGCCAGTTCGCCGCCCAATGCTTCGAACGCCGCAGCGCCGTACCCCTGGCCGAGCCCCGCCCACCGGCCAAACGCCTCGCCGGTGGTGGGCCCGTAGATGTGCAGGTACCGGCGTGCCAGTTCGAGACGGGCCTCGCGGGGGGCGATCTCAGGCGGCGGCACCGTCCAGACCTTCGGCGCACGCGCGCCTTCCCACCGGATCAGGACCGTGCCGGTCGCTGCCGCGTACCTGAGGCTGAATGAGTGCGGGCCAAGCGCGGCGGCCGCCTCCCGGTCGGTCATCCGCACACCGCCGAGGACGGCGCTGAGGCGGGTGGCGAGATCCTCCGCCCTCCGCTGGCCCTTGGCGTCGTCGGGGAACCTACCGAGCGAGAAGAGAGCCAGGTCGCACGCTGCGACGACGAACACGCTGAACCGCGGCCCCCACAGCTGGACCAGCGAGGGGTCCTCCCACGTGGCTGGCCCGGTCCCCGCGACACGCGCGTGGATCGACAGGAGCGCGGCCCTGGGCATGCTGTCCTGCAGCCCTGCCCAGGCGGCACGCCGAAGCGAACCCTCCCCTGGGGCGAGCCGCTCCTCAAGCGCCCCAGCACGGCGCCGGAACGCCAGTACCTGCGTCCGGGTCAGGTCGAGCCGACTCATGTGCACATCACACCACGACGCCAAACGTTCGCGGCTATGAAAGCCGGCCCGTGCTACCTCAACTGCGGCGCCCCCGCCATCATGGCCGCGGCCCACTCCCTGACCAGCGCCACCAGGGTGGGCACGCCGACGACGATCAGGCCGAAGAGAACCAGAGTCTTACCATGGCGTCCCCCTGTTCGCTAGAAATCGGCCGCGTCGCGAATCAGCGGGCAGGTCATGCAGTGACCGCCGCCGCGGCCACGGCCAAGCTCGGCGCCGACGATCGTGATGACCTCGATGCCGGCCTTGCGCAGCAGCGTGTTGGTGCGGGTGTTGCGGTCGTAGGCGACGACGACGCCGGGTTCGAGCGCGACCACGTTGTTACCGCTGTCCCATTGCTGCCGTTCATCGGCGTAGGCATCACCGTCGAGGGTGACAACCCGCAAGTCCCGCAGGTTCAGGGCGGCGGCCACCACGTCGACGAAGGAGTCTTTCTCGGCGGTGACGTCGATCGTGGCCTTGTCCCCTGGTCTCAGCGTGAACGTGTGGATGCCGTCGACGATCCGGGGGAAGGTGGTGACGCAGTCGCGGTCGGCGAAGGTGAACACGGTGTCGAGGTGCATCGCTGCCCGCAGCTTGGGCATCCCGGCCACGATGACCTGTTCCGCCTCGCCGGCTTCGAACAAGGCGACGGCAACCTGGCTGATGGCCTGGCGGGAGCTGCGCTCGCTCATCCCGATGAGCACGATCCCGTTTCCGACGGGCATCACGTCGCCACCTTCGAGGGTGGCCAGCCCCCAGTCCTTTTCCGGATCCCCCCACCAGATGCGAGCGCTCATGAAGTCGGGGTGGAAGGTGTAGATGGCCTTCATCAGCATGGTCTCGTCGTGGCGGGCGGGCCAGTACAGCGGGTTGAGGGTCACCCCGCCGTAGATCCAGCAGGTGGTGTCGCGGGTGTAGAGGGTGTTGGGCAGCGGCGGCATGAGGTATTCCCGCACGCCGGTGTGTTCACGGGTCAGCGCGAAATAGCCGGGCCGGAAGTCGCTGGGGAGGTCGGCGGTGGACAGCCCGCCGATCATGAACTCCGCCAGTTTCCGCGGTTCGAGACTGTCCAGGTAGGCACGGGTGTCAGCGACAAGCCCGAGGCCAACCTGGTTGGCTGTGATCTTGCGGTCGAGCAGCCACGACTTCGCCTCCGCGATGGACAGGGTCTCGGTGAGCAGGTCGTGGAGTTCGACGACCTCGATCCCGCGTTCGCGCATCTTGGTCACGAAGTCGAAGTGGTCGCGCTGGGCGTTCTGCACCCACAGCACGTCGTCGAACAGCAGGTCGTGGCAGTTCGAAGGGGTGAGCCGGGCGTGGGCGAGCCCGGGTGCGCAGACCAGGACCTTGCGCAGCCTGCCGACCTCGGAGTGGGCGCCAAAAGTGGCCTTGGGTGCCGTGGTGTCAGACATGGAGTCACTCCTGGGTTTTGCTAGATGGTGATCGCCCCTGTTGCCAGGCTGACAACCCCGCGGCAAAACCAGCAAGGGCGGCAGGAACTTTGTGACGCCGGTTTCTTCATGCCCCCGGCTGGGACCTGCCATCCCAGCCGGGGCATGAAGACGGAGGGGACGCCTGGGCCAGTAGCGGCCCAGGCGGGCTGGGCCAGTAGCGGCCCAGGCGGGTCAGTGCGCGGCGGTCAGCACTATGCCGGAGTGCGCCCAGGGGCGGGTGAAGCCCACCACGACGTTGTCGCCGGGCGCGGCGGCAGGGGTGCCAAAAGCAGAGATGCGGATGGGGAAACCGGTCGCGTAGGCCTCGATCATGAGGTTGCGGCCGATCACCAGGCCGACGTGGCCCGGTGAGGTCGGTGTGCCGTCAGACCCGGCGAAGAACACCAGGTCGCCTGGCTGCACCTGCGAGGGTGACACCCGCGGCCCCCAGGCCCACTGTTCCTCGGAGGTGCGAGGGATGTTGATACCCGCTGCCCGGTAGGCCATCATCACCAGCCCGGAGCAGTCGAACGAGTCCGGGCCGGTGCCGCCGAAGAAGTACGGCTTGCCGAGTTGTGCCCGCGCGAAGGCGATAGCGGTGTTGACGGCCCGGCTGGCCGCCGGGCTGGACAGCGTCACGATCGGGCACAGGGCCTGGGCTCCGGCCAGCGGCCCCGTGGCCGCGGTGACCGTGAAGCCACCCCGGGAGTAGACCTCCGCCCAGCCCAGCACAGCCTGCACGTAGGACATGAGGTGGTTGTAGGCAAAGACCGCGCCAGCCACATTGCTCAGCACACCGTGTTCGAGCAGGTACTTCGCGGCCCCGGCGATCGCGTCAGCCGGGTCGTACACGCTCGCGGTGCCGTCGCCGTTGGCGTCGGTGGCCACCCCGCTGACCTGCTCGCTAGCTGGATGCACAGGCG
>DASYYE010000176.1:0-2179 GCA_035946955.1 Streptosporangiaceae bacterium
GGCTATCGGCAGGTGATGGCGCCAAGGGACACCGGTGGTACGACTGGGCCTGGGTCACCATCAGCAACCCCGGCCCCGGACACCGGTGCCTGCTGATCCGCCGGAACCGGAGCACCGGGGAACTGGCCTTCTACCACTGCTGCTCCCCGCAGCCGGTCACGCTGGCCGCCCTGGTCAAGGTCGCCGGGCTTCGCTGGACGATCGAGGAGAACTTCCAAGCCGGAAAGGGCCTGACCGGGCTGGATGAGCACCAGGTCCGCCGCTGGACCTCCTGGTACCGGTGGGTCACCCTCGCCATGCTCGCCGCCGCCTTCCTGACCATCGCCACCGCCATCGAGCACGCCCGCGACCCCGGCCCGCCGGAACTGATCCCGCTGACCCGCAACGAGATCGCCCACCTCCTCGCTACAGTGACTGCCCCGCCGGGCCGCGACGCCGGGCACCGCCTCCGCTGGTCACACTGGCGACGCCGCCACCAGCACCGCGCCCGGACCTGCCACTACCAGCGGCAAATAACCCAAGACCATGCAACATAACGATCTACGGCTGGAGTACTAGGTCAGCCGGTGCTCAGCCGTGCGGACCGCCGGATCTGGGCCGCGCTCTGCCCGAACTCCGCGCGCAGGGCACGGCTGAGGTGGGTGGCGTCCAGGATGCCCCAGTCCGCGGCGACCCGCTCCACGCTGCGATGAGCGAGGGCGGGATCGGCCAGATCACGCCGGATCCGCTCTAGGCGGCGGTGGCGTATCCAGGCGGCCAGGGAGATGCCGTACGGTTGCAGGAGGCGGTTGAGGTGGCGCACCGAGACACCGTGCTCGCGGGCCACCGCCCCCGGCGACAACCACGGGTCGCTGAGATGAGCCAGGCAGTAGGCAAGGACCCGGTCAGCCAGATCCTGGCCCGGTCCCCAGGCCGACCGTCCGGACATCGCCGACAGCACCAAGGAGACCAGCGCGTCGGCCAGATACGGGCAGCTGTCGCCGGAAAGCGCGTCCAGTTCGCTGGCGGCATTGCGCAACAGCGCGGCCGCGAACCGCTGGCCGCCCGCGCCGATCGGGATGGCGCACGCTGTCCGGTGCGCCAGACGGCCGGCGTGCGGTCCCAGCAGCACGCGCGGGATACCGAGCCCCACCACCTCACACGGCTCCCTGAAGCGCATCTCATACGGCCGGGCTGTGTCGTAGACGACCAGGCTGTCCGATCCCAGCAGGCACTGGCGGCCGTCCTGGCCGACCCCGAACCGGCCGCGCGCAGGCAGCACCACCTTGACCAGTTCCTGGTCCGTGGAGCTGATGAGCGCGCGGGAGCGCAGCACGCGGACGAAAGCACCGGTGACCTGGCTGACCACGACTTGCCCGGCCGTCGCATAGCGCACCTTGCTCCTGAGGAACTGGCCGGCATCGTCAGGATCGATCCTCACGGGCACGAAGGCCCGTGAGACCACATTCTCCGTCTGTTCGGCTAGCTCACGCGCGGCAAGCGGAATCGCTGTCTTCATGGCGAGGCCCCCCCTCGTCCTCTCACACCGGCAGCTCACGCTCTGCGGGACCATCGGCGCCTATCAGGCAGTTTACGGTCAGGGCGCATCCCAGGTGCCCAGCCGGCGGCCGGGCGGCCACCAGGACACCCGCCGGGATCATCACCGAGTTCGGCGACGGGGAGGGGAGTGCGGCATCAAGCGGTGACGGCGGCCTGGATGTCTCCTGGTGGCCTGTGGGGTGCCAGAAGTCTGTATGCACTGTGACCTGCGGCGATGACCAAGCCCGTCTTACGGCATCATGATCATCCGTGTCTCTGCGCCTGCCCTGCCTCCTCTTCGTCCGGGTCTGTGCCTGGATGGTTCTTCTCGGCAGGTTACCGGCCTCCAAGGACGCCGAGTTTCTTGTGCTGCAGCACGAGGTCGCCGTGCTGCGCCGCGCCAATCCCCGGCCCCGGCTCGACTGGGCCGGCCGCGCGGTCCTCGCCGCCCTCATCCGGCTCCCGCCCGCGGGGCTGCGGGCGCACCGGCTGGTCACCCCTGGCACTGTGCTGCGGTGGCACCGCCGCCTGACCGCCCGCACGTGGACTTACCCCGACCGGGCGGGACGGCCTCCGGTCAGCGCCGGGATCGCCGCGCTGACCGGGCGGCTCGCGACCGAGAACCATCGCTGGGGCTACCAGCCGATCCACGGTGAGCTGC
>DASYYE010000177.1:0-11045 GCA_035946955.1 Streptosporangiaceae bacterium
CCCTGGCGGCAGGAAAGGCTTCGACAACCTCCCCGCTACCAGGGGCCTCTTCGTGAGCTACGGCAACACGCCGCACAGCGACCAGATCGATACGACCACAGTCCGCCTGACAATCTCACCCTTTATCAACAGGCTCTTAGAAGGTCGTCGAGCGGGGCTGGCCGACGTGGGCCGTTCCGAGGTGAGCGGCTACACGACCTGGCCGTGAGTGGCCGTAAGCGTCCACGAATCCTTGCCCTGTCGGGCACGCAACGGGCATGCGCTTCTTGGGTCTCAAGCGACTTGTAGTGCTGGCGGCGGATCAGCGCGTCTACCCGGACACCTCACTTTTGTATGCTTTCGCCACATCTCACAGCCAACATGTGTTAGATGCTCTTCATGCTTGCTGGTGGACCTTGGTACACGTCTGCGACCACGATCGGGTGGACAGCGATAGGTGTCGCTGTCGTATTCGGCGTTGTAACCATTGCGCTTTGGCGCCTCGGCATTCCTAGGCGCCTTCTCATTTACACTACTGAATCGACCTCACTTCTGCTAGCAAGCGACTTGACCGTAAAGGCTGCTAGCGATATAAAAGTCACCCTCAGGGATAAGGTAGTAAATGATCCGTACCTAGTCACGCTGACTGTGGATAGCCGTAGTCGGAGGGATATTCGTGCATCGGACTTCGATGACGGAAAGCCGCTCCTCTTCCACATTGGCGCGCCGATTGTGGCCGCAAGCCGCTCCCTTGGGAAGGGCCAGCGCCCACCAAACCTGACACGAACCGGAGTCTCGGCCGATCTAAGCCAAATTCTTAGAATCGATCCGGCCCTGATTCGTAGGGGTCAATGGTTCCGGCTAACCCTTCTTACGGAAGGTGAACCATCTGTGACCCATGAAAGCCCTATCGCAGATGTAACAGTACGCAAAGGAACCACCTCGATACTGCCGCAGGAGTTTTGGGTGCCTTTGGTACTTGCCATGCTCATGCTCTCTGGTGGGCTGATCTTGGGCCACCCGCACCTGAGTGTGCCATTGGTTTTGGTTGGTATAGGCCTAATATCGGTCGCTAGCCTAGCTACAGGTTGGATATCAAGAACGTTGCGCCTCCGCAAGCCGTGATGCACGCCGACTTTAGCCAGCCTGGTAGGCAAGTATTGGCACTCTGCCGTCTTCCTCGTAGGCGCTAAACTTCCGTTTCATCCCCTACTCGGAACGGCTAATGGAAAGCCTTGACCTCCAGGTTAGTGTTCGTTCGCACAGCGCTAACCGAGCTGGGAGTGTTCTTCTGCGATTCGCAGCGCCGTCCGTTCGTGGTTGTTGATACCGCGTGTGTCGCCCCAGACCACGCGCGCCTTGGCGATACCGAATAGTGCGTCTACTGCGTGTCGCGGGCAGGCTCGTGCTGTGTCGTCTTTAGTGTCAGCGATTGTGACCCTGGCGTAGGTGGTGCATGCCTGTCCGAGTGTGCAGGTGAATCGGGTGCCCATTGCTTGTCGCCTCCAGCCGGTGGTTCGCCGTGGTGTGGCCTTCACTCGATAGGCGCAGAACATGGCTGGAGCGGTGGCTGTCAAATGCTTGGCCCGCAGGGCTTCCAAGATGTTTTGGCCCTCGGAGGCTCGGCGCGTGCCGAAGGCGCGTGCTGAGGGAGGGTCAAAAGATGTTGGAACATTTGACAGCCACCGTGGAAGCCGTCACGATCCGAAGCCGGGTGAAGGCCACCCGCTCATCCCAGCCCAATAAACAAACAAAACAAACAACTCCCCCTGCCCACCCTTCCCGGTGCTACGTCCTTGCCCTGGGAGGTGATCCGCGAGCAGGTGAGCCGAGCGAGACGAAGGGCAGCCGGGAATGCCGGAATGCAACTGGCCAGCGAGGGTGACGGATGTACGGACTGAGTGTCGGCTCAATGTCCGGGAGTTGCCCGCCGTGCGGCGCGCGGGCCTCCCGCAAGGCCAAGCGCGCCGCTGCCGGCGGGCAGCGGTCCCGCGCAGCGGGGCCGCCTTGAACCAGGAACGACTGGGTTCGGCAGCATGGCAACTCTGATTCGGCTTCATAGTGGCTGCTCGTCTCCGCTGCGGCCGACCGGGTGCGCCGGGACCGGCCGGAACGGATCGCACGCCCGGTGCAGCCGGACGGACGCGGCGGAGAGCGAAGCGAGCCGCCCTTGATGACGTGAAGAAAGTCCTCACAGGGAGCAGGTCGGCAGGCTGTGCTGCGGGCGTCTCCACGTTGACTCCCGCCGCGGCACCCAGCGTTGACTGGCACCTGTACAGATCCCTCTGCACAACCAGGCGCCCCCGCCCGGTGGGCCTGGCAGCCTATGGGCGGGGGTGCTGATCTCGGATTCAGGGATTCACTGTGTCAACTCGAGCATCACCTCCTCCGGTTGCCCGGTGGCAGAAAGCGGCTGGGTGCAGGGCTGGCACCGGAGTCTGCTCCCGCGGGGGTGTCCGCGCCCACCGGAGTCTGCTCTGCGGGGGTCCGCGCCAACGTCGCCCTGCCGAACAGTGCCAGCCCTGCGGCTCAGGGCGCGGACGCCTGGCTGGTCATGCTCCTGGCGATGGCCAGCAGGGCCGCTGTCCCGTAGGTCTGGCTGACGACGTTGGTGTCAACGCTGTGCAGGTCGAACTCCACCCAGGCGGGGTTTGCCCTGGTGCGGTCGGTGTGCGGGAAGGTCACCAGCACGGGGTAGCCGTTGACCTGCTCGATCACGTTCTTCCCACTCATCCCGGCCATGGACTTGCGGAAGAAGGCCATCGCGTTGTGGTAGATCGCGGGCCACATCATGATCGTGACTTTCCCGTGGTCGAAGACCAGGGCGACCTGGTGGAGTGGTGGGCTGACCCACACCTTGGCCAGGGTCTTGGCGTTGGCCAGCGGAGCATTGGGCACATGGACGGGGAAACCGGCTGCTGCCTGCGCACCGGCAACGGTCGTCTGCCTCTCGTGCAGGAACGGGTGGCTGTAGTCCGGGGCCGGGCCACTCCCCGACGCAGAGCTAGATCCCTGTCCGGAGCAGGCGGTGACACTCACCAGGATGGCGGCGGCCGCCAGAAGCCTTGCCTTCATTGGTGCTCCTCTCCTAACAGACGTGGCCGCCGCTGTTCTGCACGAACAGTTCGCTGTTGCTGATCTCGGCCATATTCCAGCCAGGAGCGGTGTCCGCAAAGCACACGAGTTGCGCCCATGGCTGCCAGTGGGTCAGTGACGTCTGGTCCTGGAGGCTGGAGAAGTGGGTCCACAGCGTGTCGCAGGTGTTACGGCGCTCGGAGTTGGTCAGAGCCCACCCTTGGTTGAACCGCATGGTAGGGCTGTAGTTGAAGGGCCTGGTCGCGCCGTCGAAGTGGAAGCGGAAGATCCCGATCCCGTGGGCGTTGTCGACCTCGAAGTGCCAGTCCGCGCCCGCGCCGATGGTCCCGGCCCACTGCTGCAGGCTGTCCTGCCCGTTGTCCACCCACTCGGCATACAAGGTCGGCTCGTTCATCGGTGACCCACCGGTGGCCCAGCCGACTTCGACGTCGTTGCCTGGGCTGAACCAGATGAACAGGCTGCGGGAGACTTGCGCGCGGGTGCCGTTGAGCGTGCCCTGGCCGTTGGTGGCGATCATCGCCTGGTTGCCGTACGCCGTCTGCCCAGGGCCGTTGTCGTCGGCCTCGACGTTCTGGTGCGTGGTCACGCACAAAGCTGAGGCCGTAGCACCAGACGCCGTAGCGGCCGGGGTGTAGAGAAACATCCCACCCACGGCAGCCACGCCCAGCAGGCATGCAGCCGCCAGCCGTAATGCACCCCAGTCCCTGAACCGGCGCACCCATCCCACTGACGACCACCTTTCTGTTGGAGTTGTGGACTCGATGGCGACGGCGTCAGTCCAACTGACGTTGTGGCCGCCACCGTGCTCAAGGGCTGGCCCCGTGACCGGCCAGGAGCGCCCACGTTGCTTTGCCATCGCCTGCGGGACAGACGCCCCACTGCTCGGCCAGTGCGTCCACCAGCACTAAACCCCGCCCGTCCTCGGCGTACTGTCCGCGCTCCGCGAGCACTGGCTCGCCTGGTGCGTCGTCCCAGACCAGGATCAGTACGCGGACGTGGTCGGAGGCAACCGACAGTGTGATTGGCTGCCCCTGCCCCACACAGGCGATTGCGTTGGTGACTAGCTCGCTCACGCATAGCTCGGCGTCCTCGGTCAGCCGCGATATGCCCCACTCAGCGAGCACGAGGCGAGTGTGCAGGCGAGCGCAGGACGGGGCCGTGGGCAGGCTGCCGAGCACGAGGTGAGACCGCAACGGCCAGTCACACGCCAGGTCGGCGGGGTCCAGGGTCAGCGTGCCGCGCTGGCTGCCTGTGCTGTGAGTCATCGCCTGCACCCTGGGCTCCAGTACTGCTGTTCTCGGAGGATGGAGGCAGGACCGGCACCGGAGCCATGCTCTGCGGGACAGGTGTCCGCACCACCTGTATTCATCCCGCCGACAGCGCCGCGCGGAGCGAGGGGTGCTGGGGGCGACGTGTGCATGGGAGATCCCTCGTGATCGCAGGTCACCGGCTGAGCTAAGCAGATCGTACTTTGAATACTGGTGCCATACAATGAGTACGTGTAATTTCGCGTACCGGGGCCGCACAACGAGTGCGACGATGGCTCCACGCGAGGAGGAAGCATGTTCGGGCTATGCGTGCGGTTCACGTGCAAGGACGAGGCAAGTGCCCAGGCTTACGACCGGCTGGTCGCCGAGACCGTCGAGGCCATCAGGGCCAACGAGCCGGGAACCCTGGTCTACGCGACCCACCGGGTGGAGGGGCAGCCGCTACAACGGATCTTCTACGAGCTTTACCGCGACAAGGCCGCCTTTGAGGCACACGGTGCGGCGCCGCACACCCGCCGCTACCTCGCCGAGCGGGACCAGTACCTGGCTGCCACCGAGGTTGACCGGCTGACCTTGCAGACTGGCAAGGGCACGGACGGGTGAACACTCAGGACTACCAGCGGGCGCTAGGCCGCAAGATCGCTGCTGAGCGGCGACGCCGGGGCCTGTCCCAGCCCGAGTTGGCTCGGATGATCGACCGTTCGGTCGCGTGGGTGTCCCAGGTCGAGCGTGGTGTGCGGCGGATCGACCGTATGTCGGTGCTGGAAACCCTCGCGTCGGCTCTTGATGTGCCGCTGTCCGAGCTGGCCGCCGAGGCCCCCGTCGTCGCCGCCGTGGCCGAGGAACCACCCGCGGCAGGGGATCTGCGCCTGGTGCTGTCGGGTGCGTACTCGCTGCGAGCAATGCTGAACGGCCACCACTCCCCCGGCCTGGAGTCTTTGCGGGCACAAGCAGCCAAGGCGTGGGAGCTGGTACATGATGGCCGCTACGCGGACTTGACTGGCTTGCTGCGCGGGCTGGTCCCCGACCTGGAGACAGCCGCCCGGGCGCTACCGGAGGGTGAGCGGCCGGAGGTGTTCGAGCTGATGGCCGCCACCTACCAGGCGTGCTCGGCGGCGCTGGACAAGCTCGGGGAGCCCGAGGCCGCGTGGATCGCCGCGGACCGCGCGATGTCGGCCGCCGACCGGGCAGGTAACCCGCTGCTGGTCGCGGCTGGGGCCTTCCGGCTGGTGTTTGTGTTCCTGAGCGCCCGCCACTACGGCCAGGCCGAGGAAACCGCCCGTACCGCCGCCGACGCCCTGTGGCACCTGGCCGATGAAGGCACGCCAGAAGCCATGTCGTTGTGGGGTGCGCTCACGCTTCAGCGGGCCATCACCGCCGCCCTCAGCGGCGACGCCGAAGCCGCATACTCCCATCTGGAGCGCGCCCGCGACATGGCCACGCGGCTCGGCCCAGGCCGCAACGACTACAACACTGAGTTCGGTCCTGCCAACATCGTCCTCTTCGAGGTCGCCATCGCGGTCGAGCTTGGCGACGCGGGCCGCGCCCTGCGCGCTGCATCCGAGGCGGACACCACCGGCCTCTCAGCCGAGCGGCAGGCCCGGATGCTGATCGACGTGGCCCGCGCCCGCGCCCAGCGCCGCCAGGTCGGCGAAGCAGTTGACGCGCTGCGCCAGGCCGAGGCCATCACACCCGAGCAGCTCCGCGGGCTCAACCTCGTCCGCCAGCTCGTCTCCGACCTGCTGACCATGCAAGACCCGCCCAGCAGCGATCTCCGCGAACTCTCGGTACGTGTCGGCGCTACAAAAGTACGTGACTAGAACTCAAAGTATTTGACACGTACTTTTAGTACGTGTAGCCTCTGTGGCATGAGACGCCCCATCACAAGGAGGTGACCACGCCACGCACACCGAGACCACAGCGACACGGTCCCGGTAAGAGGCCACACATGAAAGTGGCCTGAGCGGGAGGCAACCCGCCCAGGCCAGACGCGGTAAGCACCGCTGATTCGCAACCTCGATGCTACCGCGCCTGCCTCCTGGCATGCCTCCCCTCGTCCACGCCCGCCCCAGCCTGGGGCACGACGAGAGGAAATCGCACCACCATGCGTAACATCCCCATCCCAGTCGACACCACCCGACTCACCTTCGTTTGCGTCACCGACCCACGGCCCCGGCTGGTCAGCCAAGACACCGGCGAGGTCAAGGTCGACCGCAACGGGCAGACCGTCTACCAGGTTGGCCTGTCCGCCGCTGACGCCACTGGCCGGGTCGAGCTGGTAAATGTCAGCGTCGCAGGTGAGCCACAGCTCAAGGTCGGCCAAGTCGCCGAGCCTGTCGGGTTGGTCGGCTTCGTCTGGGAGCAGACCCGCAACGGCGAGGTCCGGTGGGGCATCGCCTACCGGGCCGATGCCATCACCGCCGCCGCTTCGGCCAAGGCCGCCTGACCGGGTGACCACCATGTCGCATCCGCTGATCTACCTGGCACTGGGTGCCCTGGCCGCTGCGGCGGCTGGGGTGCCCACCTGGCGGCACTACGCTCCCCGCTCCTTCTGGTTCCTTCTCGGCTTCCCGATCAAGGCCATGCGGGTGTACCTGACGTGGGCACACGTCGCCGCCTCGTGCGGGCTGGCGTCCAAGCGGCGGCGCTGGCGGTGGACCCTCGACGCCGTCCCGGTCGCAGGCAGCCTGACCCGGGCCAGTGTCATGCTGAGGCAGCGCCGCCGGGTCCGCCGCGTCGAGATCTCACACCCCCCAGGCCTGGGGTTGCTGCACCCCAACGCACTCGGCTGGTCGATGCGCGTCCGGCTGCGCGAAGGCCAGGTGCCCGCCGACTACGCCCGCGCGGCTGAACAACTCGCCCACGCCTGGCGCGTCCATGCCGTCCGGGTAACCCAATCGGCGCCCGGCCGGGTCAGCCTCCTGGCCACCCGCACCGACCCACTTACCCAAGTCAGCATCGGTCTGGAAGCGGGGGAGCTGCTGAGGGTGCCGGTCGGGATGCTGGAAACCGGTCAGCCATGGGTGATCGACTTCCGCGCCGTGCCGCACTGGCTGAATGCCGGGGCGACGCAGTCGGGGAAGTCCAACCTCGCCAACGCGATCATTCGAGGCCTCGCGCCGCAGCCGCTCGCCCTGGTCGGCTTCGACCTCAAGGGCGGCGTCGAGTTCACCCCCTACGCGCCCCGGCTCTCAGCGCTGGCCACCACCCGCAGCGAATGCACCGGGCTCCTCGACGACCTAGGCCGCCTTCTTGCTGACCGGATGCGCGTGTGCCGCGACAACGGCGCACGGAACATCTGGCGGCTCCCCGAGGCTCTGCGGCCGATCCCCGTCGTGGTGCTGGTCGACGAGGTCGCCGAACTGTTCCTGATGGCCGACAAGACCGAGAAAGACGAAGTCGCCAAAACAGCCACCGGGCTGCTGCGCATCGCCCAGCTCGGCCGGGCGTTCGGCGTCTACCTGATCGTCTGCGGGCAGCGGATCGGTGCCGACCTCGGCCCCGGTGTCACCGCCCTGCGCGCCCAGCTCTCCGGGCGCATCTGCCACCGGGTCAACGACCCCGAAACCGCCACTATGACCCTCGGCGACCTCGACCCCGCCGCCCTCACCGCCGCACGCGCCATCCCCGCCGACACCCCCGGTGTCGCTATCGTCGCCGGGCAAGACGGCACCTGGCACCGCGCCCGCTCGGTCCTGGTCACCGAAGACGACGCCGAGCAAGCCGCACGCGCGTACTCCCACCTGGCCCCCGAGTGGGCCGCTCTCACCCGCACTGGCCCCACCCCCGCCCCCTGGCCGCACGCCGGGGACGACGCCGCGTAATCCGCGCCCCACACAGCCCGGCGCTAGCCAGCGCCAAGTCCTTACCCAGCCCATGCCACAAACCGCCTAGAAGGAGGTGCCTCGATGGCCAATGGCCGCCGTCAGGCAGCTTGGCTCCTCGACACCGGACCCGTCCTGGTCTTGGCCGCCATTGCTGGGGCCGGGTCGTTTGTCCACATCCGCGACACCGCCGCCGAACACGGCCAGCACGGCCCTATGGCGTGGGCCATCGCCGTCTGCATCGATCTGACCTGCGTCATGGCCGCCCGTGAATGCCAGCGCGACAAGCGCACCGGACGCGCCACCCGCCGACTGTCCTGGCCCGTCCTCGTCCTGACCGGAGGTGTCCTGCTCAGCCTCGCCGCCAACCTCGACCAGGCCCAGCCAACGACCTGGGGCCGCATCACCGCCGCCACGCCCGCCGCCGCATTCCTCGTCGCCGTCTCCATGCTTGAACGCCGGACCAGCCACCGATATGGCAAGGCCAGCGTCCCCGCCGTCCTGCCCGTCCCGGACGAGAACGACCCGCCCGTCCCCGTCCTCGGCGTCGCGAACGGGCGGCCCCTGCCCGTCCCGCATCAGCCGTCCGCCGACCAGTCACAGGCCCGGCCCGCAATGGCGCTGCTCGACTTCGCCCGCCGCATCGCCGCCGAGCACCAGGCCGTTCACGGCCAGCCCATCACCCGCGACACCCTACGCGCCCGGCTCGGTGTGTCCAACCAGCTCGCCTCCGACCTGCTCCGCCAGATCCGCACCGCATCCGACACCGCATGAAGGAGACCCCCGTGTCTACGCAGCTCATCCCCACCGACCTGACCGCCCGCGCCCAGGTCATCGACGGGCTCCACCAGATCGCCGACTACCTCGACCAGCACCCCGAGATCCCTGTCAATCAGTACGGGTGGGATCTGAACAACTTCCCTCAGCATGACGCCGACGAAGACGACCGGCGGGCAGAAGTGGACCGGGTCGCCGCCGTCCTCGGCGTCCAGGTCCACGACCAGCTCGCGGATGTGGGTCACTACACCGCAACCCGCACCTTCGGCCCTATCTCCTACCAGTTCGTCCACATCACTGACCACCGCCGCGCCGTCCACCACGCGTGGTCGTCCTACGCGGACGCGGTCACCCCTAACGGCCCCGTCGCCAGCGACACCCTGGTCGCCAGCCCACCACCCGAGGCGGCCTGATGCCGCCCACAGCCGAACGCTTCGACCCCCGGCCCCGCTACGCGGGTGGATGCATGCAGCCTGTGCTACTGCGCGGACGCGTCGACCACATCGATGGGGCCACCGGGGAACTGCTGCATCGCTACACCACTGTCCACGAGCCCGGCGGGCTGCTGCCCGTCGCCTGCAAGACCCGCCGGGCCTCTCGCTGCCTGCCCTGCGCCGAGGTCTACCGCGCGGACACTTACCAGCTCATCCGGGCAGGCCTGACCGGCGGCAAGGGAGTCCCCGACACCGTCGCCGCACATCCGTGTGTCTTCGTCACGCTCACCGCCCCATCGTTCGGCGCGGTCCATACCCGGCGGGAACGTAATGGCCGCGAGCTGGCCTGCCGTCCGCGCCGGGGTGGCCGGGCCTGTCCGCATGGCCGCCGTATGTCCTGCACCGAACGGCACACCCGCGACGATTCCCGGCTCGGCGAACCGCTCTGCCCCGACTGCTACGACTACACCGGCTCGGTCCTGTTCAATGCCTACGCCCCGGAACTGTGGCGACGGTTCACCATCACCCTGCGCCGCACTCTTGCCCGCCATGCCGGAATGACGAACAAGGCGCTCGCCGACCAACTCCGCATCTCCTTCGCCAAAGTCGCCGAATACCAGCGCCGTGGCGTCGTCCACTTCCATGCGATCATCCGCCTCGACGGCCCAGCCGGACCCGTCACCCCGCCGCCCGCCTGGGCAACGCTCGGCATGCTCTCCGACGCCATCGGCCAGGCCGCCGACAGCATCCACGTTGACACTCCCACCACCACCGGGCTCTCCTCCCGCACGCTGGCCTGGGGCCGCGAACACGACACCCGACCCATCACCACCACAGGGGAACTCACCGACAGCAAAGTCGCCGGATACGTCGCCAAGTACGCCACCAAGGCCGCCGAATGCACCGGCACTCTCGACCGACGCATCACTCCCGCCGACCGCCTCGCCAACCTGCCCATCCGCGACCACGCCCGCCGCCTCATCCGCGAATGCCTCCGCCTCGGCCAACTCCCCGAACTCGACGACCTCCGGCTCACTGCGTGGGCACACATGCTCGGCTTTCGCGGCCACTTCTCGACCAAGAGCCGCCACTACTCCACTACCCTCGGCGCGCTCCGCGCCGCCCGCACTGACCACCAGCGTCAGCACGCCATCGCCACCGGCCTCCTCCCCGGCCCAGTGGCGGATACCACGCTCGTCCTCGCTCACTGGTACTTCGCCGGACGAGGCCACCTGCCTCTTACGGCGTTGCCCTCAGCGACCAACAGGGCACGCGCGCCATCAGCACCGCAGACGACGGGAGGTCCGCCATGTCCCGGCTCCTCTTGACCGTGCCGGAAGCCGCAGAGGCCTTGGCGATCTCCCGCAGCAAGCTCTACGAGCTGATCGCCAGCGGTGCCGTTGCCTCCATCCGCATCGACGGTTCCCGACGCATTCCGCTCACTGCCCTGGACGCCTACGTCTCCAAGCTCCTCACCGAAAGGACAGCCGCGTAATGCCTGCCACCATCACCGCCGCACCAGCAGAGGAACCCAGCCGCCGCAGCAAGAACCGCAAGAGCGCCCCGAAGCTCCGGGACGGCGTCATGAAGCGCGGCGGCACATGGTCTTACGTGATCCGCGTCAAAGACCCGGAGACGGGGATCAGCAAGCCCAAATGGGTTGGCGG
>DASYYE010000178.1:0-2127 GCA_035946955.1 Streptosporangiaceae bacterium
ATGCATGTGAGCGGAAGTAGGCGGGGCAACCCGCGTCCTTGTCAGGTGCCCGGCGGCTGGTAGCTGATCTGTTTCGCCCGCTCCGCGATCCGGGCAAGATCGCCGGCCTCTATCAGCTCGTGCGTCTCGAACCTGGTGAAGGCGCCCGAGCCAGTCGCCGCCAGGCTCACCGCGGCCGCGGTCTGGGAGTCCGGCAACTCGACGATCGCCAGCCCGTCGTACTGCCCGAACATCCAGTAGTAGCACTCGAGGCTGCCGCCGACCGACTCCGCCAGCCCCCGGACGACGGCTGCCCGATCCGACGGCTGGGCGACAAACCGCTTGATGGTCTCCCCTGTGAAACCGAACAAGACCACGTACTTGGCCATCGCTACCCCCAACACAGACACGCCAGCAGGCCCGGCGGCCGCTGCCCGGCAGTATCGCGCCCGCCGGATACGCGAGGCAACACCCGTGACCGTGCAGCGGGCAGTGCCCGGCGGCTGCGCCGGCAGCGAAAAGCCCGCGTCCGGGGCGGAGGTTGCCCTTGCGCCGCCCAGGTGGTGCCTTGCGGTCGCTCTTGCACGACGCAGTGCGCTGGCCCGCCTACGCCACCGTGCTTGCGCAGCCCCCGCGCCCGATCACGGCCTCACAGGACGAAGCGGGCAGGACCTCCACGGTCCCGGCTTGAGTGAACGGGGCCATGAACCCCTCAACCCGGTCCCGGCCGTCGGCCTCCACGATCAGGTACAGGGTGTGGGCGTCGTTGACCACCGCCTCGGCCTGGATCGTGACGCCCTGGCCCGAGGCGTTTTCGGGGGACAGGTGCCTGAGCAGCATGGAGCCCATCTGCGGATCGGCGGCCGGGCACCGGTCGGCCTGGTGCTGGTGAAGTGCGACGAACAGAGCCATCCCCGAGCCTCCTGGTGATGCGAGCGGTGACTCTTCCCGGGTCGGCGGGGGGTGCCAGGGTGTGAAAGCCACGAGCGCGACCCTGTCGGCCCAACCCCATTTGGTAGCAAGAGCATACAGCGAAGCTTCTCCCGTTCTGCCTGATGGGGCGGCTGAACACAGGTGGCCGACTTCGGGCATCCGCCGGGCCCGCGGGCGCGGGTGGCTGCTTGGTGCAAAATGACGGTTCTGCCGATCAGGCGATCGCACCGCAGCCTCGCTGGGAGGCTTACCGGGTGGCTGGCTGGTCACTACCCAGCGGACTCGGCGCCCGCTGCGGCTACGCGGTGACGGCCAGCATGTCACGGGGCGTGACTGGAGACTCCGGCCACGGGCGCGCCGGAGCCGCCGATCTGCACTGCCGATAGGCTGAGAAGGCAGCGAGCCCGATGGGCGCAGATCCGGTGGATCTGCTTGTTCTGCGCCGGTCATGCCGGTGAGCGGCGTTGACGGCGAAGCCGGAAAGGGGCGTCAGACAGCGTCAGCGCTGGTGGTAGTCCTCGTCGGTGACGTGCTCGCCCCAGCTGGCCTCGGGTGGTTGGTCGCCGGGGACGGCTTCGATGCTGGACAGGCGGGTTATGAAGTGGTCGGGTGCGGCGCCGTGCCAGTGCCATTCGCCGGCCGGGGTACAGATGATGTCGCTGGCGCGGATCTCCTGGATCTGGCCGCCGCATGGCTGCTGAAGGCCGTGGCCCTCGGTGGTGTAGAGGGTATGGCCGACGGCGTGACAGTGCTAAGCGGTGCGGGCCGGCGGGGTGAATCGGACGGCGCTGACACCGGCTTCTGAGGGTTCCTGGCCGCGTGCGATGGCCTGGCTTGCGGGCCCGTCTGGATTCGCCGCAGCTGGGAACGGAGCGTGGACGCATTGGAGTAGCCCACCCGCGGCGCGATCTGCTCGACGCTCTGCGCCGTGGTGCGCAGCAGATGGACGGCGCGCTCGGCCCGCAGACGCTGCACGAGCGCGAGCGGGCTCATGCCAAGCGCAGCCTGGGTCCGTCGCTCGAGGGTGCGCCGGCTGGTACCAATCGCCGCCGCAAGCTCCCGGACGTCCAGCGACTCGCCCAGGCGGGCGCGGGCCTGCTGCTCGAAGGCAAGGACTAGCGGATCGTTATGGTTGAGGTGGTCCACGACGAGGTAGGCGCTCTGGGAGGCGCGTTCGTCGATGACCAGGAGCCGGGCGACGTGCTCGGCGAGACC
>DASYYE010000179.1:0-1666 GCA_035946955.1 Streptosporangiaceae bacterium
CGTCGCTGGTGACTGGCGGTGCCCACCGCCTGGTGTCGTCACCTTCCGGGCTCTCGACCTTGATGACGTCCGCGCCGAGGTCGGCAAGCAGCATAGTGCAGTACGGGCCTGCGAGTACCCGCGAGAAATCGGCCACCAGCAGCCCGGACAACGGACCTGGGGCCGCGGATTTGCTCACGCCTACGGACGCCTTTCTGTCCCCTTAACGGACACTATTCCGGAGCTGCAAGTGTACGGTCGAGCGTATGACGGAGGACCGGGCGCTGGTATTCCGCGGCGCCACGGTGCTGACTATGGACGACGCACACAGTGTTCATAGCGGTGCCGACCTGCTGATCTCAGGCGACCGGATAGCCGCGGTCGGCCAGAACCTGCAAGCACCGGAGCATGCGACTGAGATCGACGCCGCGGGCGGCATCTTGATGCCGGGAATGGTCGACACGCACCGGCACATGTGGCAGACCGCCATGCGAGGCTACGGCGCGGACTGGACACTGACGCAGTACTTCGTCTGGAACTACCTCCAGTGGGGCAAGTCGTTCCGGCCGCAGGACATCTACGCGGGCGACCTGCTGTCCGCGATCGAGGCCATCGACGCCGGCGTGACCACCAGCGTGGACTGGTCACACAACCTGCACACGGTCGACCACGCGGAAGCCGCCGTGGACGCGCTCCGGTCGGTTCCCGGCCGGTTCGTGCTGGCCTACGGCAACATCCAGCAGGCCCCCTGGGAGTGGTCGACCACCCCCGAGTTCCGGGATTTCGTGGGCCGGAACTTCGGCGGCGGCCGGGACGACATGCTTGGCTTCCAGATCGCGTTCGACGTTCCCGGCAGCGCTGAGTTCCCGGAGAAGGCGGCCTTCGAGGTGGCCCGTGACCTGGGGGTGCCGGTCACCACGCACGCGGGGGTGTGGAAGGTGACCACCGACGACGGCATCCGCCTCATGCACGAGCACGGGTTCATGACCCCCGCCACCATCTACGTGCACGCGGCGAGCCTGTCGCCCGACTCCTACCACCGGATAGCGGCGACCGGCGGGTCCGTCTCGCTGTCCACGGAAAGTGAGCAGAGCGCCGGGCAGGGCTACCCGCCGACGTGGAAGCTGCGCGAGCACGGCATCGGCGTCTCGCTGTCCATGGACACGAGCGTCTGGTGGAGCGCGGACCTCTTCTCGGCCATGCGGGCCACGCTCGGCGCCGACCGCGTCCGCGAGCACCTGGAGGCCCACAGCCGGGACGAGACCGTCACCCACCACAAGCTGCGCGCCGAGCAGGTGGTGGACTGGGCCACGCGGGGCGGGGCCAGGGCGCTCGGCATGGACTCGCTGATCGGCAGCCTGGAACCCGGCAAGAAGGCGGACGTCGTGCTGATCAAGAACGACAGTTCGCCCGCGATGTTCCCCCTGCTCCACCCGTACGGGCACGTGGTCTTCCAGGCCCAGCGCGGCGACGTGCACACGGTGGTCGTGAACGGGCGGGTGGTGAAGTACGACCACCGCCTGGTCGGCGCGGACCTGGCCCGGGCCCGCCAGGTGGTCGATCAGACGGTCGAGTACCTGATGGGCGAGCTCGGCCCGGAGGCGTGGGCCGAGGGCATGCACCCGGAGATTCCGGAGACCAAGGTGCTGAGCAACCCCTACACCTACCGGGACGAAGCCGCGTGGAA
>DASYYE010000180.1:0-27986 GCA_035946955.1 Streptosporangiaceae bacterium
CGGCGGGACGGGCGGGCACTTCAGTTGTCACGTCTGGCACATGCGCCCCACAGTGGCTGGCACGTGGATGTGGGCTCATTGCCCGTGGGTCAGCGCCGTGACATGATCAACGCGCAAGGTCACTCCTCAACTGAGGTGGAAAGAGGTGCGGTCAGATGTCTGGTCCTGTTCTCGCGCCTCCCGCTGAGCCCTGAGGGTCGCGGCTGGCGCTCACGTCACAGTGGAGTACGCCAATGAGTGCGACTGTCCTCAACATCACTTTCGACTGCACCGCCCCAGGTACTGTCGCCCGGTTCTGGGCAGCGGTGACCGGATGGGCCCTCCACGAGGAGGGCACCTGGGACGGGCATGAGGAGTTCAGCGTCGGGTCACCCGCCGAGGGTGGGATCCGGCTCTATTTCGTGGGCGTGCCGGAGCCGAAGGCCGTCAAGAACCGGCTCCACCTGGACGTGGTCCCGCACGACCGCAGCCAGCGGGAAGAGGTGGCACGCCTGGTGGGACTGGGTGCCTCGGTAGCGGAGGACCAGCCTGCGGATGTGGGCTGGGTGGTCATGGCCGACCCGGAGGGAAACGAGTTCTGCGTCGAGCGCGGCGACTGACCCAGCTCGCGCTTGCGGCCCCGGCTCGCAAGCGCGAGCTGGGTCAGGCAGGCTGGCCCTCGCTGCTGTCCTGACGCGCGGCCGTACGCAGTGCCGCCAGGAGGACCTCCGGCGAACTGTCCTTCTCTACGAATTGGCAGGCACCCGCGGCAAGTGCCCGGCTGCGCAGCCCGCCGTGGAGACTGATCGCCACCGCCGGGATCGCCAGTTCGCCGGTGATGGCCCGAAGCAGGCTGAGCCCTTCGCGGGCGCTTGGCAACTGGACGCCGATGACCGCGACGGCGGGAGCGTGCTCTCGGGCCAGCTCCAGCGCCGCGGGGGCGCTGCCGACATCGGCGATGACGTCGAACCCGGACGAAGCGCAGAGGTAGCTGCGCAACGCCGTACGCACCCTGGCGTCGTCATCGGCGATCAGCACCCGGACGGTCCCGGCGCCATCGTCACCGGTCATTGGGCCTCCCGGACACGGTTGCGCTGACATCAAGTCAATCCGTGGGACGACCCGTGGTCGAGGGTACTTCGACGTGGTTCGGCCGCGACATTTGACGCGTGTGCGGGAGCACACGCCGACTCGCCATCTCTCAGGGCCCGGACACCAGGCCTTCCCGGATCGCCCACAGGGCCGCCTGTGTCCGTGACGCCAGCCCGAGCTTGGTCAGCACGTTGCTGACATGTGTGCGCGCGGTGCGTTCGCTGATCACCAGGGCCCTGGCAATGTCACGGTTGGACTTGCCCTGCGCGACCAGTGTCAGGATCTCGCGTTCACGCGGGGTGAGCGAGGCCGGGCTGTGCCGCGGCGCGATCAGTGACTGGGTCAGTCTGCGGGCCACCGCGGCATCGAGGTGGACCTCACCGCGGTGGGCCGCGTGGATCGCTGCGCCAACCTCATCGGCTTCGGCGTCCTTGAGCAGGTACCCGGCGGCACCGGCCTCCAGCGCCGCGTGGACTCGCTCAGACTCGCTGAAGCTGGTCAGCGCGATCACCGCGACACCCGGGTAGCGCTGCTTGACCGCCGCCGTCGCGGCGAGGCCATCGAGGCGCGGTAGCACGAGGTCCATCAGGATGACGTCAGGCAACTCATCCCTGGCCGCCATCGCGGCCAGCCGGTCGAGCGCGGCCTGGCCGTCGTCGGCCTCGCCAGTGACCTCGATGTCGTCCAGCTCATCAAAGAACGCGCGCATGCCCCGCCGCACGACCGCGTGGTCGTCCACGAGGAAGACCCGGATTCGCTGCTCACCATCAACTGACACCATCATCACCTCTCAACGACCGGATCCCATTGCCAGAATGCTCGCCGTCTGGTGCCGTTGGCACGGGCAAGATCCCCGGCAGCACCACCCGGACCGTTGTCGGGCCGTCAGGGCAACTGTCCACCGTGAGCTGGCCACCAATGCGCTCGGCCCGCTCACGCATGCTCCGCATGCCCAGGTGGCCTGGGTAGGGGGCGTCCGGCCAGAACCCAACCCCGTCGTCGGTGACCTCGAGGATCAGTGTCCCGGTCGTAGCGGCGTCCTCCACCAGCAGGATGCCGATGCGGCTGGCCTGTGCGTGCTTGACGCTGTTGCGCAATGCCTCTTCCGTGATCCGGAAGAGTTCCTCGATCACGCGCTCCCCCAGGGCCAGACGGCCCTCGGGGACGTCCACCTCTACGTCGAGCCCTTCCTTGGCCGCCACCGCAGCCGCGTGCCTGCGGACCGCCACGGCCAGGCCCTCCTCGTGCAGGGCGCCGGGCCGGAGCTGGAAAATCAGTGCCCGCATCTCAGTGAGGGCACTGCGGCTCAGGTTCCGCAACTCGGCGAGGTTATTGGCGACCGGGCCGTCTGGGTCCACGTTCTCCCGTCGGATCGCCAGCTCCATTGCCCGGGTGTGCAGGGTCATCGAGAACAGCGCCTGGGAGACCGAATCGTGCAGGTCACGTGCTAGCCGGTGCCGTTCCTCCAGGGCCGCAAGCTGTGACGCCTCGTCGACGATCGCGATCAGTTTGTCGGGCTCGAGTTGCTCCTCGTCCAGCACCGACGCCACCACCAGCCGGGCCACGGTGGCACCGACCGAGCCGACCAGGAGGGCTTCCACATGGTCAAGGAGTTCGGGGTCGGCCACTTCCGACGGAGAGGCGTCGAGGCTGTGCCTCCGTGCGTGCCCGCCCAGCGCCTTCTCGACCCCGGCCGGCCCGAGGAACCGCTGGGCCAGGGCCATCAGGTCACTCACTGACACGCGCGCCAGGCGGCGGGCCCTAGCCGGGTCAGCGAGCGCGTCCACGAACAACGCCGCCTGCGACCGCTCGTCCCGGCTCTGCTGAGTCATGAGCGACACCCCGACGTACAGGCCCACGTTCACCAGCAGGCTCCAGAACATCGCCTGGCTGTACTGGTCCATTCCGGTGACGCCGAACAGTTGCGTGGGCCGCAGCAGCCCCAGCCCGAACGGCCCCCTTCGCACCAGCGACTCCGGGATCAGGCCGGCCAGCGCGAAAGTCGGCAGGAGCAGGGTGTAGACCCACAAGATGAACCCGGCGGCCAGACCGGCCAGGGCGCCGTTGCGGGTGCCGCCTTTCCAGAACAGTGCCCCGAAGACGGCAGGCGCGAACTGAGCGACCGCCACGAACGACACCAGGCCGATCTCCACGAGCTCGGTGCCCTGGCCGGCCAGGCGGAAATAGCCATAACCGATCAGCACGATGGCAGCGATGGCCGTGCGCCGGACCCCGAGGATGAGACCGGTGAGGTCGTGCTTGCGTGCCAGCCGGGACTTGCCGCGCAGCAACAAGGGCAGGACCAGGGAGTTCGACACCATCGTGGACAGCGCCACTGTCTCGACAATGATCATGCCGGTGGCCGCGCTCAACCCGCCGATGAACACGGCAAGGGCGAGCACCCGCTGGCCCGCTGCCATCGGCAGGGCCAGCACGTAGGTGTCCGGGTTGACCGTGGAGCCGAACCGCAGCACCCCACCCAGTGCGATCGGCAGCACGAAGATGTTGATGGCCAGCAGGTAAAGCGGGAAGAGCCACATGGCCCGCAGCAGGTGCACCTCGCGCACGTTCTCGACGACCGTGACCTGCCACTGACGCGGCAGCAACACGATCGCCAGCATGGACAGCACCGTCAGCCAGACGAAGGTGCTGTAACTGCCGTGGCCGAGGGTGAGCAGTGCCGCAGCGTGCCGGTCGGCCGCTGCCCGCGCGAACAGGTTCCCGAAGCCACCGAATATGCCGAAGGTGATGAAGAACCCGGCCGCGAGGAAGATGAGGAGCTTCACGACGGACTCGAACGCGATCGCGGCGACCACGCCCTGGTGGTGCTCGGAGGCGTCGAGGTGCCTGGTACCGAAGAGGATGGCGAACGCTGCCAGCGCCAGGGCGATGTAAAGCCCCGTGTCGTGCAGCAGCGGAACCTTGGCGACGTGGCCATGTAGTTCCGTGAGCGGTGTGCGGATGATCTCGAACGTGTTGGAGACCGCTTTGAGCTGCAACGCGATATACGGGACCACGCCGACCACGGCGACGACTGTCACCAGCCCGCCCAGCGCCGCGCTGTGGCCGTAGCGGGCGGCGACGAAGTCGGCCAGCGAGGTGATCCGGTGGCGGCGGCTGATCCGGATGATCCTGCGCAGGACTACCCAGCCCAGCGCGAACATCAGGGTGGGCCCGAGGTAGATCGGCAGGAACCCGAGCCCGCTGGTGGCCGCGTGGCCCACACTGCCGTAGTACGTCCACGACGTGGCGTACACGGCGAGGGACAGGGCATAGACCGTGCCATTGCTGCCGCCGCTGCGGCCAGCCCTGGCCCGCCGGTCGGCGTAGAACGCCACGCCGAAGAGCACGCTGATGTAGGCGGCCGAGACCGTCAGCACGACCCAGGTCGGGAGCATTCACCTACTCCCGCGGCGGGCCGGCGCCTCGGCTAACGGCCGCGACCAGCCCGATGACGACTGCCCAGGCGACAAAGATGTACGCCATGAGGACGGGCACGCCGAACACGGCAGCCTGGCGGTCGAACAGCGACAGCAACGGCGGTACGAAGAGCAAGAAACCGAGCACGGCCACAGCGATCATGCGCTGCGGGGACCGGCCGCTTCCACCTTCCCGACCGATCATAAGGTCCACCCACTGACATTGAAGGCACCTCAGTGTAGTTGAGACTTGACGCCCTGACCAGGTCAGATGCGGCCGATGTCCGCCTCGCGCAACTTCGCGAGGACACTCAGCCGCCCTTCGGCTTCGATGCGCACGGTGGTCATGCGGTCGGGGAAGCACCGCATGAACGCGTTGGTGATGTAAGTGCCGTAGTGGATGTGCTCCCACGGCTCGGTGTCATCGAGTGGGCGGGCGACGGCGCTGAAGGCGGGCACGTGGGCGTAGGCCAGGGCGTAGCGTTCCTGCTCGGCCAGGCGTACCCGGTGCGGCGCGGCGAGCACCTCCCCGCCGGTCATGAACTGCATGAGATCGCCGGGGAACACAGTGAACACGCAGCGCGCCGGCTTCACGAGCGTCCACGGCTCCTCGTCCTCGTACTCCCCGGCCATGGACCCGCCCGGCAGCCAGTTGCGGCCGCGCTCCTCACCAGGCACGGGGGGCCGGACGTACAGGCCGCCGGCGCGGCCATGAGAGGAGGCGATGACCAGCAGGCCCGGGTCGGTGTGGGCGCTGATGCCACGCCCAGAGATGGCGTCGGCCGCGGGGAAGCGCAGGGCACGCATGTGGTGCCAGCCGCCCTCGGTCAGGCGGGTGAAGGTCTCCATGTCGGCCAGGCCGAGACCCAGGGCGATGAGCCGCAGCAGGCGCTGGCCGGCGATGCCCAGGCAGCGCATGTAGTCCTTCATGGCGTCCGCATAACGATGGAACGGCCACGGGACGGGGCCATGGCATGGCCACCGCTCGAGGACTCGGGCGTCCCTTTCGTCGATGTCTGGGCAGATGGTGAACATCTCTGAGCCGTCTTCCAGCGCCCCGGCGGGCTCCCCGTCACCAGAGGCGACGTATCCGCTGTAGGTCAGGTCGGAGACGTGGAGGGCCTTCACCGCCAGCGGCAGCCGGAAGAAGTCCCGGGAGGCCTCCATGGCGCGGTCCGTGGCGGCCTGCTGCTCCCGGGTGGCCTGGACCTGGAATACGCCATCTGCCTGCAACGCGGCGACGAGTTCGCGGCCGAGGGCCCGGTGGGGGTCGCTGTCCTCGACCAGCGAAGGCAGCCAGAAGGTTTGGAGGGGCATGGAAAATTTGTACGTCTTAGCAGGTCAACAGGGCATCGGCCAGCTGACCGAACCTGCCCACGCAGTTGCGGTCATAGGTACCGCGACCACTGCTGCCCCGGCACAGGACAAATGTCGTAGGCCTGCGGGTCATGTTCGTCCATGGTTTCCGGCAAGAACCGGTCCGCCGGGATATGTGCAGCCAGCGAGCGCCTTACCATCAGAACGCTGATGGCTCATGCAAGGGGGGGTCGTCGCGTGGGGGGCCTGCATTCGTTTACCTGACGATCCGCACACGGTCGGCGGTGGCCCGAGGCCGGTAGCCGTGTCCATGTACCGGGAGGGCCACATGCGTGCTGGGGTCTGGCTCATGGGAGCCCGCGGTTCCGTCGCGACGACCACGGTTGTTGGGGCGCTGGCGCTGCGCGCCGGACTGGCCGAGCCGGTCGGGTGCGTCACCACCCACCCGGGATTGAGCACGGCCAGGATGCCGGGCTTCGGCGACCTGTACTTCGGTGGTCATGACGTCGTCACCAGCCCGGTGGCCAAGAAGGCCGAACAGCTCGCCGCCGCCGGGGTGGTGCCCGCCCGTCTCGTCAGCGCGGTCGAGGCCGGCCTCGCCGCAGTCGAGACGGACCTGCGGCCGCTGCCGGCGGGGGCCACACAGGCTGAGACCGCCGCAGCCATCACCCACGACATCGGCGCCTTCCGGGCCCGCCACCAGCTCGACCGGGTCGTGGTGGTCAACGTGGCCTCGACCGAGGCGGCACCGGGCACACACCCCGCACACGCCAGCCTCACCGCCCTGACCGCCGCGCTCGGCCTGCCTGGCAGCGTGCTGCCAGCAAGCTCGCTGGCTGCCTATGCCGCGTTCCGGGCGGGATGCCCCTACGTTGACTTCACACCCTCCACCGGCGCACGCCTGCCTGCCCTGGTGGAACTCGCTGAGGCAACGCGGCTGCCGTACGCGGGCCACGACGGCAAGACCGGGGAGACCCTGCTCAAGTCGGTGCTGGCCCCGATGTTCGCCATGCGCCGCCTGGCCGTGCGCTCCTGGTCAGGGACCAACCTGCTCGGCGGTGGCGACGGCGCCAACCTCGCCGACCCCGGTGCCAACGCAGCCAAGTCAGCGAGCAAACAGCGCGTGCTGGGTGAAGTGCTGGGTTACACCCCCGAGGGCAGCACCCGCATCGACTACGTCGCCGACATCGGTGACTTCAAGACCGCCTGGGACCTGGTCACTTTCGCCGGGTTCCTCGGCACCGGGATGCGGCTGGAGTTCACCTGGCACGGCTGCGACTCGGCCCTGGCGGCACCGCTGGTCATCGACCTGGCGAGGATCACCGCCGCCGCACACCAGGCCGGGCACACCGGCCCGCTCACCGCCCTGGCGTTCTTCTTCAAGGACCCACTGGGCGACACCGACCACGCGCTGCACGCGCAGTGGGACGCGCTGCGTACGTTCGTGGCCGGGCTGGGATGACCGGGAGCCGTCTATGACCACTCTGGCAGACATCGCCGAACTCGTCCGCGCCCCAGCGGCTCTGTCCGTACCGGGCGATGCGCTGACTGGCGCCACGGCCACGGGTGCCCTGGGACCACGGACCGCCGGGCTGTGCGCCGCCTCGGTCTGCCTGTACTGGGCGGGGATGGCGGCCAATGACTGGGCCGACCGTGACCTGGACGCCAAGGAACGCCCCGAGCGGCCGATCCCGTCCGGGCGGGTGACGCCCGGCACCGCCCTCGGCATTGCCGCCGGGCTGACCGCGGGCGGCGTTGTACTGGCCGGCCTGACCGGGGGCAGGCGCGCGCTGGCGGTGGCTGTCCCACTGGCCGGCGCGGTGTGGGCCTACGACATCTCGGCGAAGAACACCCCGGCAGGCCCGGCTGCCATGGCGGTGTGCCGGGGACTGGATGTGCTGCTGGGCGCGAGCGCCGACCGGCTACGGCCAGCACTGCTGCCAGCACTGACGGTCGCGGCCCACACCTACACCGTGACCGCCCTGTCGCGCCGCGAGGTGGACGGCGGGAGCCCACTGCTGCCTGCGGCGACGCTGGCGGGCACCGTAGCGGTCACGTCCGCCGCAACCCTGTTGCCGCCACGCCCGGCGCGCTGGCGCCGCCTCCTGCCCGGCGCGCTGGCCGGCTGGTACGGGGCGAGATACGGGACGGCACAGCTGCGCGCGATATCCGAGCCGACCGCCGCCAGCATCCGTGGCGCGGTCGCGAGCGGGATCACCACCCTCCCCGCGCTGCAGGGCGCGCTGATCGCGCAGGAAGGCGCGCCGCTCACCGGCGCGGCGGTAGCCGCCGCCGTCCCAGCAGGCCAGTACCTGGCGAAAAGGTTGTCCCCGACATGAGCATTGCGCGCAACGCCCCAGACCGCCTGGAGTGGCCCACCAAACCGAACCTGAGGTTCGGCTATGGCACCAACGGCTTCACCAACCACCGGCTGGCCGATGCGATCTCGGTCATCGCCGACCTGGGCTACTCCGGGGTCGCACTGACCCTCGACCACCACCATCTCGACCCATTCGGGCGAGACCTGCCCGCCCGTGTCGCCGAGGTCTGGGCGCTGCTGGGACAGCGAGGGCTTGGCGTCGTCATCGAGACGGGCGCCAGGTACCTGCTGGACCCATGGTCCAAGCACGCCCCCACGCTGCTCGACGACGACCCGCAGCCCCGGCTGGATTTCCTCCGCCGGGCTGTGCGCATCGGCGCGGACCTGGGCGCGGAAGCGGTTTCCTTCTGGTCCGGGGTGTGCCCCTCCGGCCTGCCTGAGCAGGAGGCATGGGACCGGCTGGTGAAAGGGTGCCAGGAGGTGGTGGCCGACGCGGACGCGGCCCGGGTCAAGCTGGGCTTCGAGCCGGAGCCGGGGATGCTCGTGGAGACGATGGATGACTGGTTCAAGCTGCGTGACGCGCTCGGCACGCCGGAGTGTTTTGGGATGACGCTCGACATCGGGCACTGCTGCTGCGTCGAGCCGCAGCCGGTGGCCGAATGTGTCCGGCGGGCCGCGCCGCACCTGGTCAACGTGCAGATCGACGACATGCGCCGGGGCGTGCACGAGCACCTCGAGTTCGGGCGTGGCGAGGTCGACTTCCCCGCCGCACTGGGTGCCCTGGCCGACGCCGGGTACGCCGGGCTGGTAGCGGTCGAACTGCCCCGGCACGCCCACGCAGCACCCGCGGTCGCCCATGAGTCGCTGACCTTCCTGCAGGCCGCCGAAGCCTCCCTGCAGGAGGCGCGATGACCTCCGCGATGACAGGGCTCGACCGAGACCTGCGAACCGCACTGGACGGCGTGGTCGGTGACCCGGCGTGGCTGTCGGAGGCGCTGGACCGCGTGTCCACCGACCCGGGGGCGGTCACGGCGCTGTTCCCGGCGGTGGGAAGGAAATGCGGCCGCGGCCCGCTCTCGGCTCAGTGCCCCGGGCTGGCCGGGTGGACCGTGGACGACGCGGCCCGCGTACTGCTGCTCAGCTCACTGTCCCTGCGCGGGGCGCACCTGGCCACGGAGGTGGCGGCGTTGTACCGGTACGGTGACGCGGCGGAGAAGCGGGGGGTGCTGCGGGCGCTGTCCCGGCTGGACATCGGCGGGGCCGGGCTGGACTTGGTGCTGGACGCACTGCGCACCAACGACCCACGGCTGGTGGCTGCCGCGCTCGGCCCCTGTGCCCGCGACCTGGATGACGCGATGTGGCGCCAGGGCGTGCTGAAGTGCGTGTTCATGGAAATCCCGCTGACCGTGGTGGACGGGCTGGCCGAGCGGGCTGACAGCGAACTGGCCCGGATGCTGGCCGGGCTGGCAGCGGAGCGGCAGGCGGCGGGCCGCCACATGCCGGCCGACGCGGTCGCCCTGCTGGCCCGTCTGACGAGTACGGAGGCGTACTGATGCGGATCTTCGACCCACACATCCATATGAGTTCGCGCACGACAGACGATTACGAACGGATGGCCGCGGCCGGGGTGCGGGCACTGGTCGAGCCCGCCTTCTGGCTGGGCCAGCCGCGGACCAGCCCCGGCTCGTTCACGGACTACTTCGACTCGCTGGTCGGCTGGGAGCCGTTCCGGGCCAGCCAGTTCGGGATCCGCCACCACTGCGCGATCGCGCTCAACCCGAAAGAGGCCAATGACCCGCGCTGCCGGGAGGTGCTCGGCCTGCTCCCCCGGTACCTGGCCAAGGACGGGGTGGTGGCGGTGGGGGAAGTCGGCTACGACTCGATGACCCCGGAAGAGGACGAGGTATTCGCTGCACAGCTCGCACTGGCCGTGGAGCACGACCTGCCAGCGCTGGTGCACACGCCGCACCGGGACAAGCACCGGGGCACCGTGCGGACCCTCGACGTGGTCAAAGAGTCAGGCATCGCCCCGGAGCGGGTCGTGGTGGACCACCTCAACGAGGTGACAGTCGGCCTGGTCGCGGGCAGCGGCTGCTGGATGGCCTTCTCGATCTACCCGGACACCAAGATGTCCCCGCCACGGATGGCAGCCATCCTCCGCGAGTACGGCCTGGACCGGATGATGGTCAACTCGGCTGCCGACTGGGGCCGCTCGGACCCGCTGCTGACCCTGCGCACCGGCGAGGCGATGGCCGCGGCGGGGTTCACCGACGACGACGTCGACCGGGTGCTGTGGCGCAACCCCGTGGAGTTCTTCGGCGCGTCCGGGCGGCTCGACGTGTCCGCGGTCCAGCGCCCCGAGGCCACCTTCGCCGACAACTCGATCCTGCGGGGCGGCGGCTGACATGCGGCTCCGGCATCCGGGCGGGCACACAGTCCACCTCGGCTACTGCACCAATGTCCACCCCGGCGAGGACCTGGCGCAGATCATCGAGCAACTGGACACCTATGCCGCGGCCGTGCGCCAGCGGCTGGACTCCGACCGCCTCGGCCTCGGGCTGTGGCTGGCGGCACCGGTCGCCGCGCACCTCGCGGCCGACCCCGGCGAAGTGGCGCGCCTGCGCAAGGAACTGGACGTCCGCGGGCTCGAGGTGGTCACGCTCAACGGCTTCCCGTACCAGGCGTTCCACGCCCCGGTCGTCAAGTACGCGGTCTACCAGCCGGACTGGACGACCAGCGAGCGGCTGGACTACACACTCAACCTGGCCAGGGTCCTGTCAGGCCTGCTGCCCGCCGACGCTGCCCGTGGCTCGGTGTCCACGCTGCCGCTGGCCTGGCGGACCCCGTGGACGCCGCAGCGTTCCGCCCAGGTGCGCCAGCGCCTTGACGAACTGGCGGTCTGCCTCGCCCGGCTGCGGGAAGAGACCGGGCGGCTGGTGCGCATCGCGTTCGAGCCGGAGCCGGGCTGCGTGGTCGAGTCGACCAGCCAGGCGGTCGCCGAGCTGTCCGGCGTGGACACCGAGTACCTCGGCGTGTGCCTGGACCTCGCCCACCTGGCCTGTGCGTGGGAGGAGCCGGCGCAGGCACTGGCGGCGCTGGCCCGTGCCGGGCTGCCGGTGGTGAAGGTGCAGGTGTCCGCCGCGCTGGCCGCCGACGACCCAGCCGAACCCGCCGCCGCTGCGGCCCTGCGCGGGTACGCGGAGCCCAGGTTCCTGCACCAGACGCGCACCGCAGCCAACCAGGGAACGGATGACCTGGCCGAGGCGCTCGACGGTGGCCTGCCCGGGCCATGGCGGGTGCACTTCCATGTACCAGTTCACGCCGCGCCGCAGCCGCCGCTGCACTCGACCATGGACGTGCTGCGGGCGGCACTCGCGGCACTGCTGGGCGGTGACGCCCCCTGCTGTGACCACTTCGATGTGGAGACCTACACGTGGGGCGTGCTGCCCCCGGACCAGCGTCCGTCGGGGCCCGCGCAACTGGCGGACGGAATCGCCGCCGAACTCGGTTTCACCAGGGACGAGATGCTCGCCCTCGGCATGGTGGAGGCTTGATGACCGGCCGCAGGCCCCTTGTTGTCCTCGACGTGGTCGGGCTCACCCCCCGGCTGCTGGCGCACATGCCGCACCTGTCGGCGCTGGCCGCGCAGGACGGCTGGCAGGCCGAGCTGGGGACTGTCCTGCCCGCGGTCACCTGCTCGGTGCAGTCCACGCTGCTGACCGGGGCGCTGCCACGCGAGCACGGCATCGTCGGCAACGGCTGGTACTTCCGGGATGTCGGCGAGGTGCTGCTGTGGCGGCAGCACAACGAACTCGTGGCCGGGGACAAGCTGTGGGACGCGGCGCGCCGGGCCCACTCCGGGTACACGGTCGCCAACATCTGCTGGTGGTACGCGATGGGCGCTCATGTGGACTGGACGGTCACGCCACGGCCCGTGTACCACGCGGATGGCCGCAAGGAGCCAGACTGCTACGCCGACCCGCCTGAGCTGCGTGATGAGCTCACCGCGAGGTTTGGGATATTCCCATTGTTCAACTACTGGGGGCCGACCGCAGGACTGCCGTCATCGGCATGGATCTGCCGGGCGGCGGAGCACATCATGGCCCGTCACGACCCGGACCTCACGCTCGTGTACGTGCCGCACCTCGACTACGACCTGCAGCGGTACGGCCCGGGCGGGGAGGAGGCCGCTGCGGCGGCAGGAGCGCTGGACGGGGTGCTCGCTCCGCTGCTGGACGCGGCGCGGGCACGGGAGGCGACCGTGGTGGCGCTGTCCGAGTACGGCATCACGGAAGCCAGCCGCCCAGTGCACGTCAACCGGATCCTGCGCGGTGAGGGCCTGCTGCGCGTGTACACACAGGACGGCATGGAGTACCTGGACCCGTGGACCTCGCGGGCGTTCGCGGTCGCCGACCACCAGACGGCCCACGTGTACGTGGCCGACCCGGCCGACCTGCCAGCGGTGCGTAAGGTCTGCGCGGAGCTGCCCGGCGTCGCCGAGGTACTCGACGAGCCGGCCAAGGCAGCCCACGGCCTCGACCACCCCCGCTCGGGTGAGCTGGTCCTGGTAGCTGAGCCGGGAGCCTGGTTCACCTACTACTACTGGCTGGACGATGCGCGTGCCCCGGACTTCGCCACGCTGGTGGACATCCACCGCAAGCCGGGGTACGACCCGGCCGAGCTGTTCTTCGACCCGGCCGCGCCCGGTGCGGCCAGACGGCGCGCCGCGATCGCGCTGGCCCGCAAGAAGCTGGGCATGCGGTACCTGATGAGCGTGGTCGGGCTGGACGCAGGGGCCGCAGCGGTGCGCGGCACCCACGGCCGGCTGCCCGAGGCCGCTGACGACGGCCCGGTGCTGCTCTGTTCCAGCCCGCAGGGTGCCCGGCCCCGGTACGAGGCCACCGAGGTCAAAGACCTGCTGCTGCAGCTCGCCGGTCTCCCGCGCTAAGCCGGAGCCACTACGGGAACACGCAGTCATTCGCCGGAAAAGACCGGATGCCGCCCGAATTGAATACTCCTGAACTCTTGGCGCCTACTCCTCGGTACAGGCCTGATCTGCGGACTATGAGCAGGATGTGGCTTCCAGGTGACGCTCCCTTGAGGTACCGTCCGCCATGTGCCGGTAGCAGTGGTCAACGGGATCCGGGTCAGTTACGCCGATTCTGGGGGTGACGGGCTGGCCGTCGTGCTGAGCCACGGGTTCCTGCTGGACGAGTCGATGTTCGACGCCCAAGTCGCCGCACTCACGCCGGAGTTCCGGGTGGTCACCTGGGACCAGCGCGGCCACGGCGGCACCTTTGCACCCGGCCCTTTCAGCTACTGGGACTCGGCCTGGGACGTGCTGGGACTGCTCGACCACCTCGGCATTCAGCAGGCCGTCCTCGGCGGCAACTCCCAGGGCGGCTTCCTCAGCCTGCGTGCCGCGATGCTGGCACCGCAGCGGGTGCGGGGCCTGATCCTGATCGACACCCAGGCTGGTCCCGAGCAGGAGGCCAACCGCCCGGGATACGAGGAGATATTCCAGACCTGGCAGGCCCAGGGACCGGAGCCGGTCCAGGAGATCGTCGCCGCCATCATCCTTGGCCCTGGCCAGTGGGACGCCTGGTACGACAAGTGGGCCGAGCAGTACGCCAAGTGGGCACCCGGCAACCTCGGCCAGTTCACCTGGCCGTTCCGGTGCCTGATGGACCGCGACGACATCACCCGCAGGCTCCGTGAGGTCACCTGCCCGGCCCTGATCGTCCATGGCAGTGAGGACGCCGCGATCCCGCTGGAGCGGGCCGAGGCGATGTGCGACGGTTTGGCTGGCCCGACCACGTTCACACTGGTCAATGGGGCCAGCCATTCGTCCAACATCACCCACCCGGTCGAGGTGAACGCCGAAATCGTGGACTTCCTGCACACGCTGGCCCACTAGCGGCTGGCCGCGCCACCAGACCTGGGCCAGACAGCGCTCAGCTGTGGCATGACTCAGAGTTCGTCTTCTTCGCTCTCGTACTCGCGGAAGTGGCCGCCGTCCCCGGCCTCTACCTCAGCGACATCCTCGGCCGCAGCCTCCTTGATCTTCTCGAACTTCGGGTCGGCCCTCCCCGGCCCCGGGACCACCCAGCGCCGTAACCAGCCTGGCTCCTCTGGAGACTTGGTGAATTCAACCTTGGCGGTAAGCCAGGATAAAAAGCCCATAGCGCCCTCCCTGGTCGGCACAATCTGGAGTTCCCGGCACCCGGTTACTTCATGCCTGTCCAGCGGCAAGGGCTGTATTGGCTCCCGTCCTGATTGGCCGTGGGGCTGACTGCGCCGGCCCCCTCCCCGTTGGTCCCGGGCGATAATTTGCTATGGCAACCGGGAGGCGCATGACCGGGAATCTGCCAGCGGAGCTGACCAGCTTCGTCGGCCGCCGCGCTGAGCTGGCAGAGGTCAAGCGGCTGCTGGCCGAGTCCCGGCTGGTGACGCTGACCGGAGTAGGCGGGGTCGGCAAGACCCGGCTGGCGCTGCGGGCCGCGGCCGGACTGCGACGGGCGTTTCGCGACGGGGTGTGGCTGGTCCAACTCGACCAACTGCGCGACGAAGCGCTGGTTACCCAGGCCGTTGCGGAGACGCTGGGCCTGGACGACCGGGCCGGGCACGCCCTCGCCACGACGCTGACGGACTATCTGGCCGGGCGGGAACTGCTGCTGGTGCTGGACAACTGCGAGCACCTGGTGGACGCGGTCGCCAAACTGGCCGACCTGCTGCTGCGGGCAGCGGCTGGGCTGCGGATCCTGGCCACCAGCCGGGAAACGCTCAACATCACCGGGGAGACGGTGTACGCGGTGCCGCCGCTGCGGGCGCCGGAGGCCGGGCGGCAGCTGAGTGTGGCGGAGCTGGCACGGTTCCCGGCGCCGGGCCTGTTCGCCGAGCGGGCGGCGCAGGTGCTGCCGGGGTTCGCACTCACCGAGGCGAACACGGCGGCGGTGGCCGGGATCTGCCGCCGGCTGGAGGGGCTGCCGCTGGCCATCGAACTGGCCGCGGCACGGCTGCCGGTGCTGTCACCGGAGCAGATCGAAGCCCGGCTGGGCGCCCGGCTGGACCTGCTGACCCGGGGCGGCCGCACCCAGCCGGCCCGCCAGCAGACACTGCGGGCCTCGATCGAATGGAGCTATGAGCTGTGCAGCCAGGCCGAGCGGCTGTTGTGGGCACGGCTGTCGGTGTTCGCCGACGGGTTTGAGCTGGACGCGGCCGAGGGCATCTGCGCGGATCACAGGCTGGCCGTCGAGCAGGTGCTGGAGTTGCTGGCCGCGCTGGCCGGCAAGGTCAAGATGCGGCTGGAGGTCGACATCATCTCCGTCTCCGACGTCGACCGGGCCAAGGAGTTCTACACCCGCCTGGGCTGGCGGCTCGACAACGACGTCGCACCACTGCCCGGCCTGCGGATCGTGCAGCTCACTCCCCCCGGCTCGCCCGCCTCGATCACCTTCGGCCAGGGACTCACCACGGCCACCCCCGGCTCAGCCACCGGCGGGCTGATCGTGTCCAACATCGAAGCGGCCCACGCCGAACTGGCCGGCCGCGGCATCGAGGCCAGTGACATCTGGCACGGCCCGCCGTTCCCGGCCGAGGCACGCCAGCCCGGCCCCGACCCCCAGCGCACCAGCTACGGCTCGTTCTTCGCCTTCACCGACCCCGACGGCAACAACTGGCTCGTCCAGGAGGTCACCACGCGGCGCCCCGGCGTCATGGACTAGCCGGTATGACCGCACCCAGCGTGCCCCCGGTCGCCACGCCCACGGCGGCCGGGGCAAGGTGGCGACAGGAACGCGTCCTCGGCACTGCTGGGCACCGTCGGTATGGTGACGGCCATGCCCGATAGCCCTCAGCCAGGCGGCCCGGTCACGGCAGCCGACGTCGAGCAGGCCGTGGCGCTGGCACTCGCCGGGATGCGTGATGCGCTGGCGGCGGACTGGCATACCCGCGCGGGCACGCTGGAGTGGGACTGCTGGGAGACCGTCGAGCACATGAGCGATGACCTGTTCGGCTATGCGGCCCAGCTAGGCCCGAGGAACCCCCCGCTCAGGGATCCGGTGCCATTTGCGTGTGCGGCTCGCCGACCGGGAGGCCCGGTTGGCGCAATCTCAGTAGGTCCGGGCTCAGGGCCTGCTGGCCTGTTGCAGGTATTTGAGGCGACTGGGGCGCTACTGGCCACGATGGTCGCCGCGTCGCGGCCTTACCCGGTGGGCCAGCAGCCGTTCGGTGTTGCCGATCCCACTGGCTTTGCCGCCACCATTGGCGTCGCGGAGGTCCTTGTGCACATGCGTGATGTCGCCCAAGGGCTGGGCATCGTCTGGGCGCCGCCGGGCGGCCTGTGCCGCCGGGCACTTACCCGCCTGTTCCCCGATGCGCCTGCCGAGACCGATCCGTGGACAACCCTGCTGTGGGCCACCGGCCGCGGCGAGCTTGCGGGCTATCCAACCGTCACCTCCTGGCGCTGGCACACCGGCCGACCAGCAACCTAGTCAAGACCGCCGGTCATCCGTAGGTACCAGCGCGAATCAGCCTGCGGGGCGACGCGCTGGCAATCCCCAATCACTAAGGTCGAAGGCATGGCTGGACTGCCCAACAGATCCGCCGTGGTGTGGACCCGGAAACCGGTCATCGCTGGAATCCTGAGCATCCTCAGCGGGGCGTTCATGGTCTGGCCTATCTTCCCGCCTCATCCGTGGGGAGATTTGATATGGACTCCCGTCCTCAGCATTCTGGCTGTCGCGCTTGTGGGGTTTGCCCAAGAACGAGTTCAGCCAAAGCTGATTTGACCAGGCCCACCACGTCCAGAATCGTCGCGGCGTACCGCAACTCCGAAGGCGACCGGTAGGGCTGGAGCGGCGAGCATGATCAGCGTGCGATGCTCGGACCATGGCACAGATCGGATCAATGGTGTTGAACGTCACCGGCATCGGCAGGGCTGCATCCTTCTGGCGCAGCGCTCTTGGCTATGTGCCCCGTGAAGGCGACAACCCAGGCGCTCTCGTGCCCCAGCACGGCGAAGGCCCATCCCTCCTGCTGGACGATACCGACCGAACTCACCTCGACCTGCACGTGCCAGCGAAGAAGAGCAGCACACCGAGGTCTTGCGGCTCATATCACTCGGTGCTCGGCATGTGGATTGGGTGTACTCCGATGGTCGAACTGCTGGGTTCCCTCCATTGTTCCTACCCCATCAGCTCGATAAGAATCGGTGTACCTATACCAAGCAGGCTTCCGACGATGACGCCCCAGAGCACACCCCAGACACCAAAAAAACTACCGGCGAGTGCACCCGTTCCGGCACCCACGATTGTCGCGGCGATGTTGATCCATCTGGGCATCAGGGCCTCCTTTTATCCATATGTTCAATATGATCTGATTGCAGTGGGTATCCCCATAAAGCTGGCAGGCCGCTGTCGGTTCCGGCCCGGCCAGCCTGCCTGTCTCCGGCGCAGTGGCAGACGGCAAGTCGGTTCTCGTCCAAGCCAGCGACCGGGAATATGCTCACAGAACTTCAGGACGACGATGGGATGCCTCGTACAGGACCACCTTGTGGCCCCGATGGAGAACGTGACTCCCCGCATTGTCTCCGGCGATCGCCGTGAGCGCCCGCGCCAACCCGTCAGCGCCTGCATATTCTGGCACGGATCTGGTACCCAACACGAGCCTTCAGGCCTTGCAATAGTCGCTGGCGCGATGAGAGACGATGGCTAAGTGGCAGACCTCGATCTCCGGCCAGAGCGCCGTAGCCTGCTTGCTTCTGAACTCTGCACCGCGCTTGGAACTCTGATACCTGGCTCCGAGACTGCGCTTCGCGGGTCGCTTGCCGCGGGGACCGCCGATCGATACAGCGACATTGATATCGGCTGGACGGTGCCAGACCAGCAATTTGGCACTGTGGTACGTTCCGTAACGTCCGCACTGCGGTCAGTGCGGACCGTCGCAGCGCTGCGCATCGACCCAAGCATGGCCCGCTCGGACCGCCTGGTCTTTGTGCGCCTGGCCGACATCAAGGCCGCTATGCGTCACCAAGCGGACGTAGCAGAAGGCCGGCATGGAGCAACACATAGGGTTTCCTTTGCAGACACCAGCCCGCCAAGAATCTTGATGTCATGGTTGCCTGGCACACAACTCGGTGGCGCATCGCTCGCATCTGCCGAAACTGAGGCCCTGACGCTCGCGCTCGAAAGACTTTGGCAGTCAGTACCGCCCGCCCGGCAAGTGCCACACACCGGAACTGTCTTGAATTATGTCCCACTGGTCAAACGAGTTCGCATGATGCTGAAAGCATAGCCTGCCGTCGGCCGACGACCCACTCATTCAGTACGTATACTCAACAGCTACTGCATAGCTGAGTAGCTGTTGAGTATGCGTACTGCTCCTGCTGCTTCCAAGCGCCCCAGCGAGCAAACGTAACCCACCAGGCACGCTGAAGCGCCAAGCTGACCGGCTACTCGCATTGCTCGGCTGAGGCGGACCGAGTTCGGTGGGCGCCCCCGAGCGCGACCCGAACGCGCGACCTACTGCTCAGGAGGCACGAGCGCCTCAACGCTGTGCTGACCTGTGAAGTCGCACATCATGCGCGAGCGAACGGGCCACAAGCAGTCGTTCTCTGAACGATCTTCATACCTGATCAACATCTGCGTCAGCGATGAGGGCACCTCAGTCGGTCCAACGTGTTCTGTGGTTGTCGGTGGGCGAGCATATGCTGGCCCCATCGCCGACCACAGGGAGTTGCCGATGGCCGCCTCGCATGCCGAGCATCCGCAAATCCTTCCCCGCCCTCCATGTACTCCTGCGGCGATCCGTGGTGTCTTGGCGGCCAACGCCGACCCGGAGACGCTGCGGCGCTATGACCATGACCTAGACGTGGCGTTCGAGCAGGCCCGCGAGCATGGCGACCTCACACCGCTGGTCCAGACGGTGCGGCGTTGGTGGTTCGAGGCGGATGCCTGGCGCGACCCTGATGCGCAGCGAGAGTTCCTAGCCCGCATTGAGCGTTACCAGCGCGAAGGTCCACCGCCGCCCTCAGAGCGCACCAGCTGGCAGGAGATCCGCACCCAATATGGCATCTGACCATGTACAGGTGGGAGTACGACAGCCTGGCACGGCAGCAATCCATGGCTCTTAGCGGACCAGCCCGGACCGCTTTAGTTGAGTTCATGAACGCTGCCGTGTTGGTAGACCCGATTGAGTACCAACGCCACCCCGGCGAACCAAACGATCCGCCAGCATTATTGCGGACCCTGCATTTTGGCCGACATGGCGAAGGACTCGTCACGTTCCTGATCTATCCACCAGATGACTTGGTGCTCGTGGTGAGACTCCAGTGGCTTGGTGAATGAACGACGCCCGGAGGAGAAGGCATGCCGTCGATTGTCGATCTCGCGGCTGTCGTTGTCGACTGCCAGGATGCTCCGCCCGTGGCCGCTTTCTATCAGGCTGCCTGTGAGGGGCAGATCGTCAAGAGCGATGCGCGATCTGTCTGGCTGAGGGTCAGCGGAATGTTGGTGATCTTCCGAGAGGTTGACCACTATCAGGCACCAACATGGCCATCATCAGATGTTCCTATGCAGGTCCACCTGGACTTCGACGTGGACGACCTGGATGAAGCCGAGGCACGCTTGCATCGGCTTGGCGCCACGACGCCCGAGCACCAGCCACATCGGGAAGATGGATTGGTTGTGATGCTCGACCCGGCAGGGCACCCGTTCTGCATCGGCACTCGGCAATAGACCTGCATGCGCCTGCTGAGCGCCCCGAGCGCGACTCGAACGCGCGACCTACTGCTTAGGAGGCAGTCGCTCTATCCACTGAGCTATCGGGGCACGCGGGCCACCCGTTGCCAACGGGGAGCCTCGCGGACTGCTGGGCCCGGCCAGGCACCTGACGGTGCGCGGCCAACCCGGTCCAGCCTAGCCGCTTGACGGCCAACCCGCGCGGCAGTAGATCCCGGCCAAGCCGACCTCAACACATCCCAGCCGCGCCGAGCGGGTCAACCACCGTCCCGTCAGGGGAGTTCGATGGGGAGGGTAATGCCGTCCAGGGAGTGGGAACAGGAGCAGGTGCGGTCTTCAGGCAGGTCTTTGACGAGGGCCAGGACCAGGTCACGCAGGCGGGCGACATTCCGGGCGAAGACCGTGAACACTTCCTCCTGGGTGACCCCCTCCCCCTCCGCGATCCCCGCGTCGGTGTCGGTCACCAGCGCCAGGGGCGTGTAGCACAGCGCCAGTTCGCGGGCGAGGACGGCCTCGGGGTGCCCGGTCATACCGACCAGGGTCCAGCCCTGGGCGGCGTACCAGCGCGACTCCGCGCGGCTGGAGAAACGCGGGCCCTCGATCACTACGAGCGTCCCGGACTCAACCGGATCCCAGCCCGTTGCGCGGGCTGCGGCGACGGCTGCCTCGCGTCCGCTCGGGCAGTAGGGGTCTGCGAAGGGGACGTGGACCGCGCCACCCATGTCGTAGTACGTCTGGGCACGGCCGATGGTCCTGTCCACGAGCTGGTCGGGGATGACCAGCGTGCCCGGCTGATGGAGCGGGGTCAGCGCGCCGACCGCGCTGGGGGCGATGACCTGGCGCACGCCGAGCGATCGCAGAGCCCAGAGGTTGGCCCGGTAGGGGATCTTGTGCGGTGGGAACCGGTGGTCCCGGCCATGGCGGGGCAGGAAAGCAACGGATCGCCCGGCCACCTCTGCGACCACAATCGGGTCGCTGGGCGTGCCGAAGGGGGTCTCCACCGTGACTTCGTCGCCGTTGTCGAGCAGCTGGTAGAAGCCCGACCCGCCGATCACCCCGATGGCGGCCTGTGTGCCCACCTCTCAGGCGACCTTCGTGCCGGTGCTGCTCGAACTGCTGGACGTGGACCCTGAGGTGGCGTCGGCCTTCTTCGTTGGCTTGGCATCCGCGGTTGACTTGCCCGACTCGCTCGCTGGCTTCTTGTCAGCGGTGCCCGACGCGGAATCGGTGCTGTCCTTGGCCTTGTCCCGGCCGCCGTTCACGGATGACCCGTTACGGCTGTCGGTGCGGTAGAAGCCAGAGCCCTTGAACACGATGCCTACCGGCGAGAAGACCTTCCGCAGCCTCCCCCCGCACTCCGAACACTCGGTCAGCGGGTCGTCGCTGAACTTCTGGACGACCTCAAGGTGTTCGTCACAGGCGGTGCACGCGTACTGGTACGTGGGCACTGATTCCTCCTCCGCAAGACGCGGCCCGACACTAAAGGCACTGTCACAGCAGGCCTCAGCGCTTCAGCCCTGGCACTCGCGTCGTTCGACTGCTAATCGTAACTCATGGCAGCGGCAGGCTGGTTATCCGCTGGGAAGGCTGTGCGACCAGCCGAACCCGCTGGTCGTGCGGTTCACTCGGCAGTTCGTCCAGCAACTCTCCGTCGTAGAGCAACGCCAGGGTGGGCACTTGACTTCCCACGCGCGCCAGGGCCCGGTCGTAGCTCCCGCCGCCACGGCCGAGCCGCACCCCCTGGCGGTCGACAGCCAGGGCTGGCACGACTACCAGGTCGGCACGGGCCACAGCCTGCGGGCCGCGTGGCGGTTCGACAGGCTCGGCGAACCCTTTCGGGCCAGCACGCAGGGAGTCCGGGCCCTCATAGGAGGCCCAGTCCAGGTCGAGGTCAGGGCGCATAAGGGGCAGCAGGACATAGGTGCCGCGTTTCCACAGTGCGAAGACCAGACCATGGGTGTCGGGCTCGCTCCCGAACGAGTAATAGGCGGCCACGGTGCCCGCCATCTGCACCTGTGGCAGCGCCAGGACAGCATCACGCAGGGCCACGGCCGCGGACTTGCGCTCGGCCGCTGTCAGCCCCGCGCGGGCGGCAAGTAGCCTGGTTCTCAGGGCCGCCTTCTCGGTGGCCAGCCCCGGACGGTGGCCTTCACGGCCTGCCTGATCCGCACACATTTGTCCATCATTGCCCAGGGGCGGGGGCTCCCCGCCCAACGGATGCGTACTCCTATTAAGGTGGCGGCATGACTGACACCACCGTGGTCACCAAGGCTGTCATCCCCGCTGCGGGCCTGGGGACGCGGTTCCTGCCAGCAACCAAGGCAGTGCCCAAGGAAATGATGCCGGTCGTGGACAAACCCACGATCCAGTACGTGGTCGAAGAGGCCGTGGCGGCCGGGATACACGACGTGCTGATGGTCACCGGACGCGGCAAGGGCGCCATCGAGGACCACTTCGACCGTGCCTGTGAGCTGGAAGACGCGCTGAGCGCAAAGGGCAAGACCCAAGAGCTCGCCATGGTGCAGGAGTCCAATGACCTGGCCGACATCCACTACGTACGCCAGGGCACGGCTAGGGGGCTCGGTCACGCCGTCATGTGCGGCGCCGCGCACGTTGGGAACGAGCCGTTCGCGATCCTGCTCGGCGATGACTTCATCCACCCGGACGACCTGCTGCTCCAGCGCATGATCCAGGTGCGGGCCACCCACGGCGGCTCGGTCGTCGCGCTCATGGAGGTCGGCCCGGACCAGGTCTCGCTCTACGGCTCCGCTGCGATCGAGGCCACCGACGACGACGACGTGGTGCGGGTCACCGACCTCGTCGAGAAACCACCGGCGGGAGAGGCGCCCAGCAACTGGATCGTGATCGGGCGCTATGTCTGCGACCCGGCGGTGTTCGGTGTGCTGCGGCGGACACCACCCGGGCGGGGTGGCGAGATCCAGCTCACTGACGCACTTATGACCCTGGCCCACATGCCGGCCGAAGACGGCGGGGTCGTCCACGGTGTGCTGTTCCGCGGCCGCCGCTACGACACGGGCAACCGGCAGGACTTCCTGCGGACCACGGTGCAGTTCGCCTGCGAGCGGCCGGACACCGCCGCGGAGTTCGTGCCTTGGCTGCGCAAGTACCTCGACAGCCTGGGATGACTTCTGACCTGGTGCCTGTCGAGGTCCACCTTGCACAGGTGCTCACCGCGATCCGGCCGCTGGAGCCAACCCGGCTCACCCTTGCCGACGCGCAGGGCTGCGTGCTGGCCGAGGACACCAGGACCGCCTCAGCCCTCCCCCCGTTCGACAACTCGGCCATGGACGGATACGCCGTCCACGCGTCCGACGTCGCTGGCGCGTCACCGGACAGCCCGGTCACGCTGCCGGTCACCGACGAGGTTCCCGCGGGTGACACGCGGATCCTCGCCGTGGCCCCCGGAACCTGCGTGCGGATCATGACCGGCGCGATGATGCCCGGTGGCGCCGACGCGGTCGTGCCCGTGGAGTGGACCGACGGAGGCCGCGACCAGGCGGTGTTCCGCCGCGCCGCGCCAGCCAGGAACGCCATCCGGTGGCACGGCGGTGATGTCCCCGAAGGTGACGTGCTCCTGACCGCGGGCACCGTGCTGGGACCGACGCAGGTGGCTCTGCTCGCCGCGGGCGGCTGCGCGTACCCCATGGTCCGGCCACAACCCAGCGTGTCGGTGATCTCGACCGGGAACGAGCTCATCCAGCCCGGGGAGCCGCTGGGGCCAGGCCAGATCTGGGACTCCAACAGCTACCTGCTGGCCGCCGCCATTACCGAGGCAGGTGGTGTGGCCTCACGCCACCGCGTGGCCGACCGCCCCGACCAGGTGCTGGCCAAGATCGCGGCGCAGGCCAGCCTCAGCGACCTGCTGATCACCACTGGCGGGGTCAGCATGGGCGGTGAGCACGACGTCGTCAAGGCCGGCCTGTCCGGCCGGGAGTCGGTGGGCTTCCGCAAGGTCGCCATGCAGCCGGGCATGCCGCAGGGGTTCGGGCTGGTCGGGCGCGACCAGACGCCACTGTTCACGCTGCCGGGCAACCCGGTCAGCGTGTTCGTGTCCTTCCATGTGTTCGTCCGGCCAGCCCTGGACGTGCTGCGCGGCCTGCCCCCTCAGCCTCCGCCCACCGTGCGGGCGTCGCTGACCGCCCCGCTGGAGTCCCCCGAGGGGAGACGGTCCTATCTCCGTGGCGTCCTCGACCCCGCCGTGGGCACCGTGACGCCGCTCACCGGTCAGGGCTCGCACCAACTCGGCACGCTCGCCCGGTCGAACGCACTCATCATCGTGCCCGAAACGGTGACGGCGATGGCGGCTGGCGAGGAAGCCGACGTAATCTCGCTGCCATGACCCAACCTGGCCCGCTGACGCACCTGGATTCTGCTGGCCACGCCCGGATGGTGGACGTCTCGGCCAAGGACGTCTCGGTGCGGACGGCCCGGGCAGCCGGGCGGGTGCTCCTGTCCGACGAGGCGGTCCAGGCGCTGCGCTCCGGTGGGCTGCCCAAGGGTGATGCACTGGCGGTGGCCAGGATCGCGGGCATCCAGGGCGCCAAACGCACTCCCGACCTCGTGCCGCTGTGTCACCCCATCGCCCTGCACAGCGTCACGGTGGACCTGACCGTCGGCGACGGCGAGGTCGGCATCACGGCCACGGTCCGCACGGCGGACCGGACCGGGGTCGAGATGGAGGCCCTGACCGCCGTCTCGGTGGCCGCACTTGCGCTGATCGACATGGTGAAGGCGGTCGACCCCGCAGCCGTGGTCAGCGACGTCCGGGTCGAGGAGAAGACGGGCGGCAAGACAGGCACCTGGCGGCGGAGCTGACCGGGCGCATACCCCCGTCGTGCATGCCCAGACCATCACTGCGAACATGATCGATGTACCGCTGCAGACAAAGGATTGTCCATAGCGGTACATCGACGGTCCCCGCCACCGCTCAGGAGGGACACCATGATCCGGGCACTAGCGGTCACCGTGTCCAACCGCGCCTCGGCCGGGGTCTATGAGGACCGGTCGGGGCCGTTGCTCGTGAGCCTGCTGACCGAGGCGGGATGTGAGGTGGACGGCCCGAAGGTGGTCCCGGACGGTGAGCCGGTCGAGGCGGCGCTCCGGGACGCGGTGGCAGCCGGGTACGACGTGGTGGTCACCACCGGGGGCACCGGCCTGACCCCCAGCGACCTCACTCCGGAGATGACCCGTCGGGTCCTCGACCGGGAGGTCCCCGGCATCGCAGAGGCGATCCGGGCCGCTGGTGTCACCGCGGGAGTCCCCGCTGCGATGCTCTCGCGCGGGCTGGCCGGGCTCGCCGGGACCGTCCTGGTCGTCAACCTGCCCGGCTCCTCGGGAGGGGTCCGGGACGCGATGAAAGTCCTCGCTCCCATCCTCAGGCACGCGGTCGAGCAAGCTCAGGGCGGCGATCACCCGCGTCCTCCTGTTTAGGGAATTCTTTGTCCTGAACCTGCCGCTTCCACCGAAGCAGGGATCGGCTGAGCCCGTGCGCCCTGTACCGCCGGAGGGAATGATGGTTACGTGGGTCGTATGCGCGGATGGCCGGTAACACTCGTCGAGGAAAACTTGCTCGACGCGCCGGTGGGGTTGCGCCCTGTCCGGGTGAGGGACGCCCGGCAGTGGCGCGACTCACGCGTGCGCAACGCGTCCTGGCTGCGGCCCTGGGAACCCACCAATCCGGAGACGCCGCTGTACCGGTCCGGCATCGGGCCATACGTGGCGCTCGCGCGCACAATGCGGCGGGAGGCGAAGCAGGGCCTCGCGTTGCCGTGGGTGGTCACCTACGACGGGCGTTTCGCAGGCCAGCTCACGGTGGGCAGCATCATGTGGGGGTCAGCGCGGTCCGGCCAGGTCGGGTACTGGATCGATGGGGCCCTAGCGGGGCGGGGGATCATCCCCACCGCGATGGCCTTGGCGATCGACCATGCGTTCTTCGTGGTCGGGCTGCACCGGGTCGAGGCCAGTATCCGGCCGGAGAACCAGGCCAGCCGCCGGGTGGTGGAGAAACTCGGGTTCCGTGAGGAAGGTGTGCGCCGCCGCTACCTTCACATTGACGGATCCTGGCGGGACCACCTGTGTTACGCGCTCACGGCCGAGGAGGCTCATGGTGGGCTGCTGGCCCACTGGCGGTCCACCTTCTCGACGTCCCGGTCAGGGAAGGTGAGTTTAGCCGAACCCTGGTGGCCCTCACCTGTACAGCCCGGTTGATGCGGGCTGCGTGCCCGCTCAGTAGTAGGCAGCGGGTCATGACACAGCCGGAAATGTGCGGACGAGGAGTATATCCCGCACCGGTACTCCCCCTGATCTTGCGACACACCGGGCCGAATGCTCGTCATCACCCGCGCCGGCCCCTACGGTGCGTCACGTGAGCATGCCCGCTTCAGCAGGACGCCAGCCATGAGCGGCGCGATCCTGTATGTCGCGATCGTGGCCATTTGGGCTGCCGTGCTCATGCCCCGCTGGCTCCGCCCGCGTTCGGGCATGGCCGGGGCGGATGGCGAGGCGACTGACCTGGTGGACACCGCCGGAACCGTCATCGACGAGGTGACGGACGCCGACGATCAGCCCCTCATGGTCGAGACCGCGGACCCGGAGTGGGTGGAGACCGCCTCACCGTGGAGTGCGGACGCGGCCTGGGAGAGGATCGGCGAAGAGGCCGACCGCCGGGAAGAGGAATCCGCCCGGCCGACCTCAGGTGCGAGGCAGGTGGCGGAGCCGGTGCCGCGCCCCCGTCAGCACCCGGTGCGCTCGCGGGCGCACCAGCGCGCCCGCGTCCTGGCGCAGCGGCGGGCCCGCACACTCCGGGCGCGCCGCCGCATGCTCATTACGCTCCTCCTGCTCACTGCCGTGGCCGCTGGGCTGGCATACGCCCACCTGGCCGCGCTGTGGGTGGTTGCACCTCCCGTGGGGGTGCTGTTTTGCTTCCTGGTCCTGCTCCGTGAGGCCGCGAATTCGGATGCCAAACAAAACCTCCGCCGCACTCAGGCAGCCCGCGCCCAGCACCGCGCACGCCTAGCACGTGAGGCTGAGCGCACCAAAGTCCCGGCCCCTGTGGAGGCTGCGGCGCCGGCCATGGCCATGGCGCCCTCGGAGGACACGGCACCGCCGGACAACACCGTCTACGCGGTGCGCAGGCTCACTCCCAGACCAGAGCCTCGCCGTGAGCCAGAGCCGACCGCCCAGGTGATCAACATTTCGCAGCGGAGACGCACCGACGTGTACGACCAGTACACCGACGCGGCACACCGCGCCGTCGGTGACTGACACCAGCACTCACCACATTTGCTACGCTGACTCCGGTCCCAGGGGCTGTAGCGCAGTCCGGTAGCGCACCTCGTTCGCATCGAGGGGGTCAGGGGTTCAAATCCCCTCAGCTCCACCCCAGGTCAAAGCCCGGTTCCGATCTTGGAACCGGGCTTTTTCGATGCTGTACAACAGTGAAATACAGCAACCCTAGGTGTCCAGCCACTGGCCGAGCTTCTTGAGTGCGTCACGGGTGGCCTCCGAGGGAACCTCGGTATAGATCTCCATCGTGACCGCGATCTTGCTGTGGCGAAGAATCTGCATGGCCACGCGGGGGTGGATGTCGAGTGCGGCGAGCAGGGAGCCGCAGGTCTTCCGGGTGCCGTGCACGGTGATCTTGGAAATTCCCGCGCGTAGGATGCGGCGGTCAAAGCTGCGGTTGAAGTTTCGTGGCTCGATCGAGGTGCCGAGGCGGGTGGTGAACACCAGCCCTGTCTCGATCCAGGAGTCACCTGCATGGGCACGGTCGGCGTCCTGGTCCTCGCGTCGCAACTTCAATGCCGTGACACACAATCCAGGCAGCGGCAGCGGCGCGTCCGATGACTCGGTCTTGGTCTGGCGGCGGACGAGCTGGTGCCGGACCCGCTGGAGCTGTTCCTCGATGCGCAGCTCCCCCACGTCCAGGTTGATGCGGTCCCAGGTGAGACCAAGGCGGCGCGCTGGGCCGCTCGCGCCGCCGTCGTGGCGGCCTTCGCCTGCGCTCCCGCCAGGGCTGCCGCTGCGGCGGGCCAAACGCCGGCCGGCTGGCGCGAAAAGCCAGAACTCCGGGCCGCCATGACAAGCAGTAGTCCGTGTCCA
>DASYYE010000181.1:0-10120 GCA_035946955.1 Streptosporangiaceae bacterium
CCCTGCCCTCGACCTGCTCCGGTGACATGAAGCCGGGCGAGCCCATGGTCATTCCCGACTGGGTCAGCGTGGCGGTCTCCCTGGCGCGGGAGATGCCGAAGTCGATGATCCGCGGTCCGTCCGCCGCGAGCAGGACATTGGCCGGCTTCAGGTCACGGTGCACCACCCCGGCGGCGTGGATGGCGCCGAGCCCTTCCGCCAGCCCTCGCGCGAGTTCGATGACGCGGTCGGCTGTCATTGGGCCCCGGTCGATGGCGTCGGATTCCAGCGACGGGCCATCCACATAGCCGGTGACCAGCCACGGCGACACCCCGTCCAGGGAGGCGTCGACCACCGGAGCGGTGTAGACGCCGCTCACCCGGCGCGCCGCCGCCACCTCCCGCGCGAAGCGGGCACGGAATTTGGGATCGTCAGCGAGTTCAGCGCGGATCACCTTCACGGCGACCAGGCGCCCGCCGGGGGATTGGCCCAGGAACACCACACCCATGCCCCCGCTGCCCAGCCGCCCCAGCAGCCGGTAACCACCGACCTGCTGGGGGTCTCCGGCTTGCAGCTCCGCCATGTCCCCCACCGTAACCAGGCAAATGACCCGGGATGGGCAATTATGCGCCACCGGCCATGAAGGCGTTCCTCAGCCTTGGGGGTTCCTATGGTGTTCCCGCTAGCCCGCCCGGCTCGCGCTGGGGCAGCGGGGGTGGTGGAGGCGCAGGCAGCGGGCGATGTTCCGGGTCAGCAGGATCTGCTGGCCCGAGGTGATGGCGCCATCCTGGACGATGTAGGTCAGGGCGTAGACCTGGACGGCACCGGTGGTCTCGAAGGCGAGGATGTGCGCCGAGACCGTGTTACCGCTGGCGGTCATGTTGATGAGCTGGTCACGGCGGGTCCGGTCGAACCCGGCCACCATTGCGGGGTAAGTCAGGCCGAGGTTCTTGCCGCCTAGCTGCCACACGCGTGGCCAGTTGTGGGCGTTGATCGCCACGATGAACGCTCTGACGACCGTCTGCGGGGCCGGTGCCGCTGGTAGGGCAGCGGAGGCACTGCTGCTCGGCGGGGTACGGTGGCTGGACGCCAGGTCGGAGGAGGCTTTGTGGGCCGCGAACAGTGCCACGGCCGCGATGGCACCGATGACCACGGCCGCGGCTGCCGCCGCGGCCAGCACGCGCCACCACCTCACCCGCGACCTGACGGGACCGGTGGTCGCTGAGTACGGCGAGTGAGCGACTGCTTCGGTGTGGGCATCCATCGCGGCCAGGGCAGAGGGACTGGCTGAGGCGGCGGTGCTGGGCTGGTGAGACCCGCTGGGTGCCGGCCTCGGTGCGAGGGCTGCTGGCTTTTCACCATTGAGATGGGCCAGCAGGGCAGCGGGGGCTGGACGCCGTGCGGGGTCTTTGGCCAGGCACCAGTCGACCACCGGCCGCAGGGGTTCCGGTACGCCGTCCAGTGCCGGGGGTCCGTGGACGACGCGGTACATCAGGGCTGCCACCGCGCCGTCCCCGAACGGGTTCTGGCCGGTCGCCGCGTAGGCGAGCACTGCGCCAAGGCTGAAGACGTCGCTGGCCGGCCCCACTTCCCTGCCCTCGACCTGCTCCGGTGACATGAAGCCGGGCGAGCCCATGGTCATTCCCGTCTGGGTGAGCGTGGCGGCTTCCATGGCGCGGGAGATGCCGAAGTCGATGATCCGCGGTCCGTCCGCCGCGAGCAGGACATTGGCCGGCTTCAGGTCACGGTGCACCACCCCGGCGGCGTGGATGGCGCCGAGCCCTTCCGCCAGCCCTCGCGCGAGCTTGCTGACGTCGTCGGCTGTCATTGGGCCCTGTCCGATGACGTCGGACTCCAGGGACGGCCCGTCCACGTAACCTGTGACCAGCCACGGCCACTCCCCGTCCGGTGCGGCGTCGACCACCGGAGCGGTGTAGATGCCGCTCACCCGGCGCGCCGCCGCCACCTCCCGCACAAACCGGGCACGGAAGTCGGGATCGCCAGCGAGTTCAGCGCGGATCACCTTCACGGCGACCAGGCGCCCACCTGGGGACCGGCCCAGGAACACCACGCCCATGCCCCCGCTGCCCAGCCTCCCGAGCAGCTGGTAACCACCGACCTGCCCGGGATCTCCAGCCTGCAGCTCCTCCACGGCCTGCAGCTCCTCCACATTGGCCCCCGAAACCCAGGCAAATCCACCTGGGACAGACAATTATGCGCCACCGGCCATGCGGACCGCACTCAGTCAAGGCCACACGGTTGCCGCCGACCGTGTCAGAAGCCTTGGAAGATCCCCCGGAGGTTGTCGAGGTCCACCTCGCGGGCCCCGGCCGACGGGGTGTGGGCCGGGTCCAAGCGGCCGTAGACGAGCCGGATAAGCGCCTCGGCGGGCAGCCGCAACTCAGGCATGCCTGGGTCGGCGCTGGCCAGCGATGCTGTTCCCGCCTCTTCGCCGGCGTCAGCGGGGGACAGCGTGACGGCCTCGCCGGTCTCCAGTGTGAAGTGCCGCACCGGGTCGGTCGTGGTGACGTGCACCAGGCGGGGCTTGCCATCGGGCTTGCCGCTGCGGGCCGCAGTCAGCCCGATCGTGTCCACCAGCAGATCGACGGCGTCGGCGGCGACGGTCGCTGATGGGTCGAGTACGACCGCCACGTCCCAGGTGTGCACGACGTGTTCGCTCAGGCGCATCCGCGCCAGTCCGGTGGTGTCCAGGTCCATGCCCCACATCTGCAGGCGCAGCCGTGCCCGCTGCTCGGTGTCCAGGGACTCGAACCTGCGGGTGAGCAGTTCGTCCGTGAGCAGCGCGTCAGTGGCCTGCGTCTGCGGGGTCCGGGTGTTCCACGCCTCCCAGATCGGCTGGAACGCCTCCCGCCCGGGTGGCTCCTGCCCGCTCAGGCCCGCGTCGAGGAAGAGCCCGAAGATCTGCGCGCCTGACCCCAGGTGCGACAGCACCTGGGCCACCGACCAGTCAGAACAGTAAGAGCGCTGCTGCAACTGGTCATCGCCCAGTGGTTCGACGAGGGCCTGCAGATTGTCGTGGGAGCGCCGGAGGGCGGCGATCCACGGACCGGGGCTGGTTTCGGACTCGCTCATGTATGTTCCTCTGCCGGGCGGCGCCATGCACCGCGACCTATCTGGAGGTGGTCTCCGGAACAGCCTAGTGTTCCGGCTGGTCAGGTGCTGAGCAGCCGCGCGACCTCGGCCATGTCTTCCTCCGGCAGCGGGCCGAAGTCCAGCGTCCCGGCGTTCTGCTCGGCCTGGCTGACCGTGCGGATGCCAGGGATCGGGACCGTGCGCGGGCTGCGCGCCAGCAGCCAGCCCAGGGCGCCCTGGGCGAGCGTGCGCCCGCCACCCGTCAGCACCTCGCGGACGGCGTTGAGCCGGGCCAGCCAGTCAGGCGCCGGGCGGCCGTTTTCGAAGTACCCCACCCACGGCTGGGCGGTGCGCACGTCGTCGGCAGGCAGTTGCGAGTCCTTGTGGTACTTGCCGGTGAGCAGGCCCATGGCCAACGGGCCACGGTTGATGCTGGCCAGGCCGTGGGCGTCGCAGACCGTCAGCATGTCGGGTGTGTCGGCGAGCACGTTCAGGTCGTGCTGGATGGCCGCACACCGCGAGCCACTGGCGAACCCGGCGGCAAGCTGCGGGTCGTCGGTGCTCCACCCGTAGCTGCGGATGAGCCCGTCAGCAACCAGCCCGTCCAGGGTGCCCGCGGCCTCCGCCGCCTGGTCGGCCGGCAGTTCCCCCAGGTGCAACTGGTACAGGTCGATCCGGTCGGTGCCCAGGCGCCGCAGCGACGCACGGCAGGCCTGGTGGATATAGCCGGGCGAGGCGTCCTCGCCGGTGATTTCCTTGCGGCCGGCGTCGAAGGTGTTGCCGAACTTGGTGGCGATCACCACCTCGTCACGGTGGCGTGCCAGTGCCCGGCCCAGCACCTCCTCACTGTGCCCGGCGCCGTAGACATCCGCGGTGTCGAAGAACGTGATGCCAAGCTCCAGTGCCCGGTGTATTGCCGCGGCCGACTCGTTGTCGTCCACCTCACCCCAGCCGTCCGGCTTCCCGTTCTCACTGACCGGGCCGCCAATCGCCCAGCATCCGAACCCGATCTCGCTGACCTCGATGCCGCTTCGCCCGAGCGCCCTGGTCATCAGTTGCTCCTTTCGCAGTCATATCGTCCTGCCCGGCCTCAGCCAACACCGGCTCGGTGTGCCAGGCAATGGCCGGGGCCGGACCCTGGCGCGACCGGGTTCCCTTTGCCGCCGGTGAGCCTGACCCGCGAAGGTGCGGCGGGGGGAGACGAGGGAGACACAGGTCCTGCGCGCCTGCACCGTCACCGGCCCGAACGCTGGCGCGCTCGCCAGCACCGCGTCGAGTACCGGCCGCAGGTTCGGACGGTCCTGGTACTGACCGGTGAACGGAATCGGGCATCTGCCTGGGGTAGGGTCTCGCTAGGAGCCTTAGATCGCAGGCAAATCGCATGGCGGGGACATGGGCGACGACCAGGCCGCAACTGCCAGCCGTATCAGCGAAGCTGCCATCTACCTGGGTGAACTTCTGCTGCGGCGGCCCTACCGCTACAAATGGGAGCAGTACGTCGACAGACAGCCGCGCCGGGGACAGCCGCATCGGCTGGCCGTCACCAAGCGGTTGCGGTCTCACCTGCTCTACTGCTACGACCCGTCCGCCTACGGCGACATGAGCCTGGGCTCACTCCAGCACCGGGTCTCCCGTGCCCTGCGCGGGGAGTTCCTGACTGCAGACACGCTGCGGCTGTTCATCGACGCGTTCGAGTTGCCGCAGACTGAGACGAGGCGGCTGTGGTCCCTCTTCGAAGGAAGCGATCAGATTCGCGTGCTGCGCGGGCCAAGCATCATGCCAGCAAATGCCGCAGCGGCTAGGCGCCGGGCCAGGCACCGTACCCGTTCCGTGCATGAACACCACTTCCTCGGGGCCGATGGGCTCCCCTCCCATCACCGGACTCAGCAAGTCATCCAGGCAATCGAGGATGGGCTTGACCGCTACCCCTACCTTTTCGACACCAACGCTCTCACGGTGGAAGTAGAACTTGGCGGCAAGCTGACCGGGCCGCTCTACAAGGTCTACCGGGGTATCTATGCCGTGGACATCCAGCTCAATGCGCCATTAGCGCTACGCGATACAACCGTGCTGGTGTACCAGACGCTGTTCCACTACTCGAAGGCCCCGAAACCGGAGTTGCGCCGGGCGGCTCAGCAGCTAATTACCGATGTCAGCATCCTTGTCCAGTTCCACCCGGACAAGCTGCCGCAGAGAATCTGGTGGGCGGTCTGGAGCGGCATCGAAGGCGAGATCGTTGAACGCGAGCCGGTCAGCCTGCACAGTGGCGTAACGGTCTCCCGGTACCTGGACAGCATAGAGAACACGGTGGTTGGCTTCGCCTGGGAGTGGTAAACCACACCGGCTTAGCCTGGGTCTTTCGCGGCGGTGTGGCCCGCGGACTCCCAGTCGATGCGGCGTTGCAGGAGTGCCTGCTCGGCGGGGTTCGCGGAGAGTCCAAGGGCACGCTGGTCGGCCGCCTGGGCTTGTCGGGGGTGACCAAGCAACCGCAGCAGTTCGGCGCGGGTGGCGTGGTACAGGTGATACTGGTCCAGGACGCCGGACAGGGCATCGACCTCGGCGAGGGCTGCCTGCGGCCCAGCGGCGTATCGCAGTGCGATGGCCCGGTGCAGCCGGGCGACCGGCGACGGCTCCAGGTGCAGGAGCATGTCGTAGAGCAGCACGATCTGTTCCCAGTCGGTGTCCGCCCACTCGGCGGCCTCGGCATGGCACGCGACGATGGCGGCCTGGAGCTGGTAAGGACCGGGGCGGCGCTGCCTGGCGGCGTGGCGGATCAGCCGGGTCGCGTCGGCGATCGCGCCATGGTCCCAGCGCGAACGGTCCTGGTGTTCGAGGAGAACGAGGTCGCCGTCACTGCTGAACCGCGCGTCGCTGCGTGCCCGGTGGAGTTTGACCAGCGCTAGCAGGCCCGCGACCTCCGGTTCGGTGGGCATCAGGTGGTGCAGTTGGGTGGCGAGCCATTCGGCCTCGTCGACCAGGTCCGGCGAGTCCGCCTGGTCAGCCGTGGCGAGGTAGCCCTCATTCAGGAGCAGGTAGATCACGGCGAGCACTTCGCGCAGCCGCGCGTTGAGCTCATCGGGGTCGGGCGTGCGGTATGGGATGCCGGCTTGGGTGATCTTGCGTTTGGCGCGTGTGATGCGCTGCGCGACGGTTGCCTCGGGCACCAGGAAGGCACGGGCGATCTGGGCCGTGGTGAGGCCGCACACGATGCGGAGGGTCAGGGCGATCTGTGCCGGGCGGGGTAGCGCTGGGTGGCAGCAGGTGAAGATGAGCCGCAGCCGCTCGTCCGCGTCGGGCTGGACGGGCCACTGGAGCTGGGCCAGTTTGGTGCGGTAGTTGTGCTGGCGGCGGAGCGCGTCCAGCCCGCGGTTGCGCGCGACCATGAACAGCCAGGCATCGGGACGGTCGGGGATGCCCTCGGACGGCCACCGCGCCAAGGCGGCCATGACCGCGTCCTGGACCAGGTCTTCGGCGGTGGCGAAGTCGCCGGTCAGCCGCATGAGCGCGGTCGCGAGCCGCCCGGCGTGGCACCGCACGGTCCGGGCGAGCTCGCGCTCGGGCGCCGTCGTGTCCGGCCCTGCCTGGTCGTGTCCGGCGTGGCTGCTCATGACTCCAGCGGGCGTATCTCCACGATCGGGCAGCCAGGCCAGGTGCTGACCATCCGCAGCGCCTCGTCAAGGTCAGCCACCTCGATCTCGGAGTAGCCGCTGACCACCTCTTTGCCCTCGACGAATGGGCCGTCGGTGATGACCGGCTCGCTGCCAGCGTCCAGCCGGACAGTTGTCGCCGTGTCCGCTGGCTGCAGCTTGCTGCCACCCCGGATCTTGTCCGCGTGTTCGGCCAGCCACTTGCCGACCAGCGCGAAGGCCCGGTCCCTGTCTTCCTGGGTCATCTCCGCCAGGTTCTTCTCGAACTCCTCGGTCTCGACGAAGAGCAGCACGTATCTCATGCCCCGCCCCCCTGCTGGAGTTCGGCCATGCGCCGCATCATCTCGTCCGGCGCGACGTCCTCGACGTGGCTGGCAACCGTCCACCCGTGGCCGAACGGGTCGATGATGAACGCGTCGCGCTCACCGTAGAACTGGTCAGCCGGGGGGCGCTTGAGTGTGGCGCCGAGCTTCACGGCGTGCTCGACCACCGCGTCGACATCCTCGACGTAGATGTACAGGTATGCGGGAGAGCCGTCGAGACCACTTCGCGGCGGGGCCTGCGTGCCCCGGTACGGCGAGGCGTCATCGACCATGACCACTGAGTCACCGATCTCGATCTCAGCGTGGGCGATCGTCCCGCCCGGCCCAGGGACCCGCATGCGCTCGGTGGCGCCGAACACCTCGGTGTAGAACTCGAGGGCCTTGGCGGCCCCGTCCACCACCAGGCCGGGCGTGACCCTGCGGTAGCTGTCAGGGATCGGGCTGGGTTTGGCAGTTGGTGCCATGGTGGCCTCCTTCGTGGGACTTGGCATCACCGGAGGCGGTCGACCTCCACCCATGAAGACGATCGGCGAGTCCCCGGATACGACATGACCCGCCACCTTCCGGTAGAGGTCACATACCCGGTCAGGACTGCGTCCAGTTCCTGCCGTCCCAGTGCAGCACCACTGTGTGGTCTGGCTTTTTGATGGTGACAGGGCAGTAGCATCCGACAGCCCAGGCGTCGGTGGCAGAGCGGATGGTCACGCTGTTGAGTCCGGTCAAGGTGCGGCCGGGACTCGGTGCGGGCACCGGAGCCCACTTCCTGCCATCCCAGTGCGCCACCAGCGTGCCAGCGGGCCCTCCGCCGGCTCCCCACACATTGTTGCTCGACAGCGCGCTCACGCTGCTGACGAAGTCAGTGGTGCTCGGGAGCAGGGGAGTGGGCACCTGTGTCCACTTCGTGCCGTCCCAGTGCAGCATCAGGTTCTTTGCCACGCCCCGGCGGGCGAAGTAGAAGCCAACGGCCCAGACGTCGGTGCTGGAGACGGCGCTCACGCCAGTCAGCTTCACGTAGCCGAGGTGGCCCGGGTTGGGGCTTGGCACCAACGTCCAGACCTTGCCGTTCCAGTGCTCTACGTAGGCCGCCGTCTGCTGCAGGTGTGGTCCCACGTCGTCGGACCCGATGGCCCAGGCATCAGACGGCGAGTCCGCACTCACACCGGTCAGTTCGCTCTGACTTGTGGGATTGGGGGTGGAGACGAGTGCCCACCGGGTGCCGTCCCAGTGGATCGCGGCCCCCGAGAACCCCTGCGGACCCTTGCCTGGGCCGAGCCCGACTGCCCAGACGTTGCGCTGCGACTGCGCACTCACCGCCTCCGGAAAGATCTGCCCGCCAGGGGGAGCCGGGCTGGGTACAGGTGCCCACCGGGTGCCGTCCCAGTGCAGCGTGACATCGGCGCCAAACTGCCCGACCGCCCATGCGTCGGTCGGAGACAGCGCCGCCACCCCCGTCGTGTCGGGCCGGTTTGGACCTGTCGCAGGGACGGCCACGGGCGACCAGCGTGTGCCGTCCCAGTGCAGGAGCAGAGCGCCGCCATTGACGATCCCCGCGGCCCAGGCGTCGCGCGGGGAGTCGGCGCTGACACTCCAGAGGTCGCCGTGGTAGGTGGTGACCTGGTTCGCTGGTGGTGCCGTCACGCCGAGTGTGAGGGTCAGTCCCAGGCCAACCGCGGCCAATCCGCTGAAGCCTGACTGCCTGACCTGCGTCCAGCCCGAAGAAAGTGCCCCGTTCATAGCAAGCCCCTTAGATCGTCATGCGCGGTGGGGCGTTGTCACCGGCCCCCGCTGGCGTCATAACGGGCAAGTTACTATCCCTAATGGCTATGTGTGTTCTCCAATGGAGTCAAGCTTGGATAATGGACCTATAAGGGTCATATCCAGCTGGTACACCCTGCGGGCGGTCCGGCCGTAGACCGCATCCCGCTCGGCCGCGCTGAGCTGCGCTGTCACCTCCCGGTACACCTCACATACCTGGCCGTAGGTCCCGCCGAGCGTGGACACCGGCCAGTCTGTCCCGAACATGAGCCGGCCCGGGCCGAAGGCGGCGAGCACGGTCTCGTAGTAAGGGCGGAGGTCGCTGGCACGGACCGGGCTGCTGTGCGCGCCGGACAGCTTGCATGTCACGTTGGGCAGCGTGGCCAGGCTCCGGACCGCCTCAGGCCACGGCCCGTCCCCGCCTTCCTCGCCAGCGTCAACAGGCGGCCCGCCCAGGTGGTCGAGCACGAAGCTGAGCTCCGGCACCGACCGGGCCGCGGCCACCGCGGCGGGGAGCTGGTGGGGCAGCGTCACGATGTCGAATGCCAGCCCCGTCTCCGCCAGTGCATGCAGGCCGCGGACCACCGTGGGCCGGGCCAGCCAGTCCGGGTCGGCCTCGGCCAGCACTGGGTGCCGGATGCCGCACAGGAACTCCCCGCCAGGCAATGCCCGCAGGCGCCCCACCGCCTCGCGGACATCGGGGGCGGCGAGGTCCGTCCAGCCCACCACCCCGGCCAGCAGTCCGCCAGCGGCGGCGGGGCTACCAGGGCTGGCCCCCGCCGGCCCACCCTGGGTGGACTCGTCCTTCCCGGCCGCATACGGATCGCGGCCAGCGGCCAGCGCGAGCAGGTCAGGGGTCTCCCAGGGTTCGGCCACCGTCTGGATGACCACGGTGCCGGTCTCCCCGGCCGCCGCTGTCAGCGGGGCCAGGTCGGCGAGCGTGAACGACCGGCGCAGCGGGACGAGTTCGTCGTCGGTGGCCCAGGACTGCCCGCCCATGAGCCAGCGATGCTCCCTGGCGGCAAGGTCCCACAGGTGGTGATGAGCGTCGATCATCATGGGCGTCCGGAGGCTGGTTCAGTGTCACTGGATACAGCGGCCTCCCTGTTGTCCCCCGGGCCAGCCGCCGGCGGGAGGACCAGCTGGACACCGGCGAGCGCCACCGAGAAGCCGAGTCCGAGCAGGGCCCCCGCATAGAACGTGAAATTGGCGTCGTGCGTCTGCTGACGGTGGTCCACGCCGACCGCGGTCTGCCCAGGCGTGTCGCTGTTTGCCAGGATTTCCTGCCAGGTGGCGGTCGACCCATTGACCCTGGGCTCAGGG
>DASYYE010000182.1:0-1542 GCA_035946955.1 Streptosporangiaceae bacterium
GCGCGCCGTCGCGCGGCGACCGTGATCCACGCTCCCGGATTGGCTGGTATCCCATCCCGCTGCCACGCCGTGATGGCATCCGCGAACGCGTCCTGCACGGCATCCTCGGCGAGCTGAAAATCACCTGCCTGCCGGATCAGGGTCGCGAGGACCGCGGCCCGTTCCTCACGGAACGTGCACGCGACCGCCGCGGCCGGATCACCGCCGCAAGGCCCGCGCTGCTCGCCTGCGGTCACGCTTCCCCGGCCATCGGCCGTACCTCGACCGAGCCGTAGCGGGCAAGCGGGAAACGCGCGGCGTAGCCGAGTGCCTCGTCGAGGTCAGCGCACTCCAGCAGGTAAAAACCGGCCAGCACTTCCTTCGTGACCGCAAACGGGCCGTCGGTCAGGTCAGTGACACCGTCACGAACCCGAACCGTCGTCGCAGTATCGGCCGGGTGCAGCCGACCGCTGCCGGCCAGCAGCCCCGTCTCTCGCAGCGCTTCGTTCAGCTCTGCCCACAAGGACGCCTCTTCGTCCCGGCCGGCTGCTGCGGCCTCGCTCCGGTAGAGCAACAGCATGAACTGCGGCATCACCACTCCTTCCGCTCCGCCGCCAGGCGGCAGCCCTCATCCAGTACGACGCACAGGCGAGGCTGGATTGGACACGGCGCCCAGACGCACCGTGGTGCGGGTGAGCTTGACGGCGAACTGTGGGACGAGATGCCAACCGCTGTCGCACAGTAATCCCTGTCACCACCAGCGGCGGCTGGCTGGATCCCCATGACGAAGTGCGCTCCCACGCCAGGCTGTCGACTGGGATCATGGATGGGTCCGGCTCAAACAGAGCCATCCTTCCATACCGCCGACGACCACGGTTAATGGCACGAAGGCCTGTCCGCTATCGGTCGCCCCCGGCTGCCTCCCGCTGACTCGGGCATGATGACGTGCATGGTGCAGAAGGCGTGGCGCCCGCCCCCGGAGACGCCCGCAGTCACCCGCCTTGGCGAGGAAGACTGGCGCATATATCGCGAGGTTCGCCTGGCCGCGCTGGCTGATACGCCAGCCTCGTTTGCCCCCACTCTCGAGGAAGAGCAGGCCATCCATGAGGACGGCTGGCGGACGATGGTCCGTGATGGGGCGATATTCGTCGCAACGGCGGGGGGCACCGCGGTGGGTGCTGTCGCGGGCATTTACAGAGCGTCGGCGCAGGAACGCGGGCTTGGCGCCATGTGGGTAGCGCCGCAGTGGCGGGGCCGGGGCGTCGCCGCCCTGCTTGCCACCGCGGTTACCTCCTGGGCCCGGTCTGAAGGCGCCTCAACGGTCGGCCTCTGGGTGTCCGGCGACAATCCCAGGGCCCGCCGGTTCTATGAGAATCAGGGGTTCCGGGCCACCGGGCGGCGCAGGCCCTTCCCAGGTGACTCCAGCCGAATTATCACCGAGATGTCGCTATCAGTGACCTGTGATCTATAGCTTAGGAGGCCGTTTCGGGCAGTGCGCTGAACTGCTGTTGCCCAAGTCAGGAGACCATTGCCTGCTCCTTGAGTGACTGGAGGTGACCGTTG
>DASYYE010000183.1:0-21100 GCA_035946955.1 Streptosporangiaceae bacterium
GGCAATGCGGCTGGCTATCGCGATCTTCGCGGGCACCCAGGCAGGCGGTACCGAGGGCGCTGGCAGCAGCGCGGACGAAGCTGGGTAGCCATGCGGGCGCGCGGTGCCACGGTGAGGGGTCGCTGACATGTCCGCCTGGAGGGCTGTCGGCCGTAGGCCGTCCTTGTATAGGGGCGGGTGGTCGGGGGCGTGGTTTGGTGGGCCCACGCGGCAGGGTCCGTACCCACGCCGGGTTGGGACGTGGGCCGGACGGTGCGCCTTGGGCTAACCTGGGAGGTGGACTGCTGCTCCTTCCACTGCTAGGGGGTGGCTGCGGCTAAAGTTGCGCCGCCCACTCGATCGTCAGGCGTCGGCCCAGGTCAGCGGCCCCAGGATTGTCCCTTTTGTTAGCGGACGCTCTTTTGTCCGTGACGGTACATCGATCATGGTCACGATGATCATTTGGGCTGTTGGCGCGGGACAATCTCTTGTCTTCTGCGCACAGCCATCACCCGATCGTCACTGTGAGTCTTGGTGCGGGTGGTTCTCTTGCTGACTACCCGCCAGCCACGGGGATGTCGTGGCCGTCCTAGTCCTCGGCGAGGTAGTCGGCTTCGCTGCGGGCCACCACCAGGTCGCCCAGGACCAGCAGGTCGAGTTCCTTGGCGCGGGTGAAGGTGGAGACGGCGTCGGCGGCGCTGTTGACGATGGGCTCGCCCGCCAGGTTGAACGAGGTGTTGACCACACAGGGGATGCCTGTGAGCCGGCGGAACTGCTCGATCAGCTCCCAGTAGGCCGGGTTCGTGTCGCGGTGGACCGTCTGGGGGCGGGCTGAGCCGTCCACGTGGGTGATGGCGGGCACCTGCAGGCGGACCGAGGGGCGGACCGTCGCGGCGGCGAGCATGAAGCGTGACGGGTCGCCGACCCGGTCCTCGATCAGCTCACCGACGTGCTCGGCGAGGATGCTCGGGGCGACCGGGCGCCACATCTCGCGGCCCTTCAAGATGTTGAGCCGCTCCAGGTTGGCGCGGTCCCGTGGGTCGGCCACGATGCTGCGGGTGCCCAGGGCGCGCTGGCCGACCTCGCCGCGGCCGTGGGCCCAGCCGACGATCTTGCCGTTGGCCAGGCGCTGGGCGATCAGCGCGGCCATGGACTCCTGGTCGAGGGGGCGGCAGTACAGGCCGGCGGCGGACGCCGCGTCGCGCGCCGCCCCGGCGGAGATGTCCTGGCCCCAGTAGGCGTGGTCAACCACGGTGGGGTGGAACGGCTGCGACTCGGCGGCCACGACCAGCGCGGCGCCGAGTGATACGCCGGCGTCGGTGGGCACGGGCGGCACGTAGATGCGGTCGAAGACCTCACTGCGGACCAGGCGGCCGATCATGGTGCAGTTCATGGCCACTCCCCCGGCCAGGGCCAGCACCGGCGTGTCCACCTGGCGCCTGGCCTCGGCCACGAGTTCCAGAACGGCCTCCTCCAGGGCCTGCTGGGCGCTGGCAGCGAAGTCGGCGTAGGCGATGGGCTCTTCCCCGGTGCGCTCGGCAAAGGGGAAGAACCTGGCAAAGGCCGGTTTGACCGCTTCGGCGACCGCTGGGTAGTAGGCGAGCAGCGGGCCCGCGGCGGAGTCACGTGCCTTGGCAGGCTTGGCGTTCTCGTCGTGGACCAGCTCGTAGCCGCCGGGGGTGACACGCAGCGGCATGCCCGGCTGGGGCCTGCCGTAGGCGGCGAGGCCCATGAACTTGCCGGTCCCCCAGAAACCAAGGCCCGCCCACTCGGCTGCCGCGTTGTAGAAGAAGCCCAGCGACTGGGTCACCGGCCACTCACGCATGATGGTTATCTCACGATCGCGGGCCCGCCCGATCGACGTCGCCTGGGTCTCGCCGGCCCCGTCGATCACCAGCACGGCAGCTTCCGGCACTCCCACGCTGAAGTACGCGCTGGCCGCGTGCGCGACGTGGTGCGGTATCCAGCGCACGGGCGGCATGGCCAGGCCGTCCATGCCGGGGAAGAGCATCGTCCGCAGTCCCTCGCTGCTGAAGCGCTTGTTGCGGCCCAGCGCGATGTTGCGGAAGTCCCAGCCGATCGCGACCGCGTCGAGCTGGTCCGCGGTGATGCCCGCCATCGCCAGGCAGGCGGCGACCGCCTCGGCCGGGGGCTGGCCCACGGCGTGCTTGCGGCGGCTCAGCCGTTCCTGCTCGATCAGGGCCACCAGCGCGCCCTCGTGCAGGAGGGCAGCCGAGGAGTCATGGAAGCCAATGTTGACGCCCAGTACCCAACCAGTCATTGCTGTTCTCCTAAGGGGTAGATGGCGGAAGGGTCGATGGCGGAGGAGTCGGTGTAGGGGCGGTCGTTGTGGCCTCTTGCTGGGTGGCTGCCGCGGCGAGGACGGCGCGGATGATGTTGTGGTAGCCGGTGCAGCGGCACAGGTTGCCTGTGAGGCCCAGCCGGACCTCGCGTTCGGTGGGGTCGGGGTGCTCGGCGAGCAGGGACACCGCGGCCATCACCATGCCCGGCGTGCAGAACCCGCACTGCAGCGCGTGGTGCTCGTGGAACGCGGCCTGCACCGGGTGCAGTGTCCCGTCCTCGGCGGCCAGCCCTTCGATCGTCACGACCTCGCGGCTGTCCGCCTGGGCTGCCAGCAGCGTGCACGACCGCAATGACTGGCCATCGACCAGCACTGTGCAGGCCCCACAGGAACTGCTGTCGCAGCCGACGTTCGTACCGCGCAGGCCCAGCACCTCGCGCAGCAGGCCCGCAAGCATCGTGCGCGGGGGGACGGTCACCGTGTGCCGGGTGCCGTTCACTGTCAGGGTGACGGTCAGCTCCAAGGCCCCGGTGGCACGTTCGCCGGTCAGCTCAGCGGTCACAGCGGCACCCCGATCTGTGTCAGCGCGCGCCGGGTCAGGACCGCGGCCAGGTGGCGGCGGTAGGTCACGGACGCGGACAGGTCGTCAACAGGGGCGGTTCCTTCAGCGGCCCGCCCGGCGGCCGCGGCAGCGCCTGCGCCCGCGGCGAGCGCGGCCTCCACCGCGTGCGCCCGGGTCACCGTCGGCCCCATCCCGGACAATGCCACTGCGGCCTGCGCGCCACCGGCCAGCGCGACAACCCCCACGACCGCCCACTCCAGGGCGTCGCGGTGGAACTTCTGGTAACTCCACCGCATAACCCCCGCCACCGCGGGCACCCGCACCTCGACGACCATCTCGTCCGGCTGGCACACCGTGGTGTGCCGCCCGGTAGCGAACCCGTCCAGTGCGACGACGCGCTCCCCGCCGGCCTGAGCCAGCACCACCGAAGCGCCCAGCGCGACCCCGGCGAGCGTGAGGTCCGCAGCCGGGTCCGCGTGTGCCAGCGAGCCACCGATGGTCCCCGCATGCCGGACCTGCGGGTCGGCGATCTCGGCGGCGGCAGCCGCCAGCACCGGCAGGCGGGCACTGGCAAGCGGGTCGGTGGCGAGCCGGTGGTGGCGGGTGGCCGCGCCGATGGCGAGGTAGTCCCCGCAGTCGCGGATGTAGTCCAGGTCGGCCAGGTGGCCGATGTCCACCAGCAGGTCAGCATGGGTGGTCCGGGCTTTGAGCGCGGGCAGCAGCGACTGGCCACCGGCCAGCACCCTGGCCCCCTGGGCGAGCAGGTCAAGCGCCTCGGCGATGCTGGCCGCCCGGTGGTAGCCGAACGCGGCGGGGATCATGGCGCGTCCACCTGCTGGAAAGCGAGCATGTCCACGGTGCGGCTGACCTCGGCGGTCACCTCGGCCAGCCCGGGGACGAGGTAGAAGTGGTCACCCGGGAAGCGCTTGAGCCGGAAGCTGTGGCCCGAGTACCCCACCCAGCTCATGGCCTCGTCCTCGGTGACCTCCGGGTCGCTGGTGCCGATGTAGGCGTGGACAGGCGAGGGCAGCGCGCCCGCGGGTGCTGGCTGGTAGGTCTCGGCCACCTGGTAGTCGGCGCGCAGCACCGGCAAGGTCAGGTCGCGTAGCTCGGGGTGGCGCAGTGTCTCCTCGTCTGTGCCGCCCAGCCGGCCCATCTCCGCCCAGACCGTGGCGTCGCCGGCCAGGTGCACGGTGCCGCCGCGCAGCCGGTGCGGCGCGGGCAGCCCGGACACCACCAGGCCAGCCAGGGCCCCGCTGCCCGGGCCGTCAGCGAGCCGCCGTGCCACTTCGTAGGCCACGGCCGCGCCCAGGCTGTGCCCGAACAGGACCACCAGCCCGTCCCGGCACAGCGGCGCGACGGCTGCCGCTGCCCGGTCGGCCATCTCGGGCATGGCACGCACCAGGGGCTCGTCGATCCGGTCCATGCGCCCCGGGTACTGGACCGCACAGAGTTCGATGTGGGCGGGCAGCCGCATCGGCCATGCCCGGTAGAAGGCTGCGTTGCCGCCCGCATGCGGGAAACAGACCAGCCGTACCCGCGCGTGGGGCCGAGGTGTGAACGTGCGCAGCCATTGCGCCGTACTCACGGCAACTCCCAGCCCGCCGCCGCGGCCACGGTCCCTGAGGGGGAAGGGGTTGGGGTATGCGCTGCTCACGGCACCTCCTCAGTCACCGGGGGACGGGGGCTGGGATACGCCGTACTCACGGCACCTCCTTGGCGGCCGCGGCGCTGACCGCGGCGACCGCATCCGGCAGCAACGGCGCCACTGTGGGAACCCGCAGTAGCTCCGGCGGCCCAAGCCGGCTGGTCAGGTCCTGCCACATCGTGCAGAGGGTCAGGTGGTACTGGCCGCGCCGCGCCGGGGAATCCCCTGCCTCGGCCGCGTCGCGGAGCCTGGATACCGCGTACTGGACCCCCTCCGGCCATACCGTGTCGAAGACCCGGCGGTAACTCGGGGCCTGCGCCTCGCCCAGCGGCAGCGCACTCGGTACGTCCAGGTGGGATTCGGTGACCCCCTCGTGTTCCGCGAAGTGGACCGTCCCGGTGACCGCGTCCTGCACCTGGCGTGGGAAGTCTGGGCGCGGGCTCCACAGCAGCGGGCCGTGCGTGGCGACGAGGGTGAGGTGACCTCCCTCGGTGCCCAGCGTGACCCGGTGCAGCAGGTGGGCGTAGTTGTCCGGGTCCGCGGGGTCGAGCTGGTTCTGCACGCGCAGTGTCACCGGCACCCCGGCGATGACCCCGTCGACGCTGCGGAACGGGAAGTCCAGCTGGCTCAGCCGTCCCAGCTCGGCCGGGACCGGGGTGGGTGTGGCGAACGCCCAGGGGCGCAAGGCCCCCAGGGCCGACCCGATGATGTCGAGCAGGGCGTAGGCGACCTGGAAGCCGCATGCGGCGTCCACGTACCTGGCCCGCTGGCGGCTGAGCAGTTCGGCCGCTGCGGCGAGGAACCGCCGCACCGGCGCGGTGTTCACATAGAACGAGTTCAGGTGGTACACGACCCCGGCACGTGATGCGGTGCGCAGGCACTGGGCGAGTTCGTCGTGGTGCAGCGGGTGTTCCTGGACCACGTGGATGCCACGCTCCATCAGTGCCCGGGCCACCTCACCGCCGCTGCCGCCGAGCAGGCCGCCCCTGATCACCACGCAGGCGAGCCGTACGTCGTCCGGCACCTGTGCCGGGTCGGTGAACAGCGGGATGCCGTAGTGCTCGGCGCAGGCCAGGGAGCGCTGGCTGCCACGCGCCAGCACCCCGGCGAGTTCGAACGGTGAGTCAGGCCGGCTCAGCGCCTCCAGGTAGACCTGCCCGAACTTGGTCCCCGCGACTAATACCCGCTGCTTCATAGTTCCCCCTCCTCTTCGGCACCGGCACCGGCACCAACGCCGACGGCCAGGATCTCGAAGGCGGTCACCGCGGCACTTTGGCGCAGCCGCTGCACGGCCCAGGCCGGGTCCAGCACCTCGGCGAGGTGCCATACCCCCGCGCCCACCTTGCCGCTGGTCACCGCCGTCACCGCGAGCCCGGCGGCGGTGCCGGTCAGGGACGACGCGTTCGTGCCACGGCAGATCAGCGTGCGCGCCCCGGTCGGCCCGGTGAGGGAGAACACCAGCAGCTGGTAACGGACCCGCCCGAAGGTGTCCGCCTCGGCGGCACGGCACAGGCCAGCGGCGTCGCCGGACAGGGCGGCATAGGTGAGGTCGCCGTCGAAAGCGGAGTACCAGTCCACGTCGGTCAGGCCGAGGCGTTTCGCGAGCCACTCGGTCTCCGTGCTGAGGTACGGCAGCACGTGGACCGGGTTGGGGAAGAACGGCACCTGCAGCCCGGACCGGGCGTTCAGGGCACGGCGCACCCGGAAGCCGTTGCGCCAGGCGGCGAACGGCTCACCAAAGCCATCGGCCGAGGCACGCAGGTAGTCCGATGCCGCGGCCTCGCTGAACGTGTCGCACCCACCGATGTAGGCGGTCAGCGCCTCGCCCTGGAACCCGGTGTCAGCCGCCAGGAACTGGGGCAGCAGCCCGCTGAGCCCGGGCATCATCCCGGCGGAGACAACCGCGGTGTGGTTGCTCGGCCATGGCAGGCCGCACAGTGCCTGGCGGAGCGGTTCGTCGCCGGCGGCATCGACATAGCTGGCTCCGGCGGCGGCGGCGGCGCGGGCCACTGCTGTGCCGACCTCGGCCGAGGGGCCCGCACAGTTCAGGATGACCTCGCAGCCCGCACAGAAGTCAGCAAGGTCGGACACGTCCACGGCCCAGCCCTCGGCGTCGCCCAGGTCCTCGGCGAGCTGGACGGCCCGCTCCTTGCGGCGCCCGCCGATGCGCAGCTGGCCCGCGTCCACGGCGCGCAGGTAGGCGGCAGCGACACGCCCGACCTGCCCGTAACCTCCGACGATGCCGATCATGGAGAGCTACCCACCTGTCATCACACGGACGACCGCGTCGGCCGTGACCTCGCCCAGGCGGTGTACCCGGACCTCACCCAGGCACGCGTCACGCCACCAGGCCACCGGGTCAGGCTGGCCCGGCAGGTCCTCGGCTGGCAGGACCAGCGTGACGTCGCCCGCGTACACCTCCGGCAGTTCCTGTGCGGCGGCGAGCACCGCATGCAGGCCAGCGAGCCGCTGGTCCGGGTCACCCGGCTCCGGGGAGTCCCCGCCGGACTCCGCGCGGAACCAGTCACCGATGTCATCGGGCAGGCCGGCCCCGGCCAGCGGGTCCACCACCGTCAGCCCACTCACCTCGGCTCCGGTCTCAGCGAGCTGCCTGGCCAGTTCCAGCGCGAGCACACCCCCACCCCGGTATGCCGCCACATGCAGCGGCCCACTGCGGGGGGCCATGCCCACCACGTCAGCTACCACCTCGGCGATCAGCTGGTGTGGTGGCGCGTCCAGGCGAGCCGCCAAGGGCTCACCCGGCACACCCCACACCGCGCCCTGCTCCCGCAGGGCTCCCAGCAGCGCCGGGTGCCCGGTCAGGCCGCCGGTCGCGTCGTGCATGAGCACGTAGCAGTGCTCGCCCAGGCCACCCAGGGGGACCAGTCCGGCGGAGACCGCCTCGTCCGCGGCCGGGGCTGCGTCCCCGGCCTCGGCGGCCCCCGGGTCAGCGAGCCACGCGGCCAGGTCAGCAACGGTTGGCCGCTCCAGCACGTGCCGGAGCACCTCGTCGAAGAACGCGGCCGCGGCGGCGGGCACCTCCTCGATGAGACGGCCCGCCAGCTTGGCGGCTTGCAGTGAGTCGCCGCGCAGGTCGAAGAAGTTCTGGTCACGGCCGACCTGCTCGACCCCGAGCACCTCGGCCCAGATCGCGGCAAGCTGGCATTCCAGTGCGGTGCGGGGGGCCTCCCCGCCCGATGGCGCGGCCGGGGCCGCCTGGAGCCACTGGTTCAGCACCGCGCGGTCCAGCTTGCCGTTGCCGGTGCGGGGCAGCGCGTCCACGACCTGGATGCCAGCGGGGACCATCGCGGCGGGCAGGCAGCTGCCCACGTGGCCGAGCAGGTCCGCGGGCCGCACGGTCACCCGGTCGGCCTTGAACCGGGCGGCGAACACGCAGATGCCGGCCGAGGGCAGTTGCTGGCAGGCCGCGACCTCGGCACCAGCCGCCGCCAGGCAGGCACGCCACTCCTGCTCGTCAAGGAACGTCCGGTCGGTGCCACGCCGGAAGTCCAGGAAGTCGCCGGCCGCCGTGTCGAGACGGACCAGGAACTCCAGGGACGCCATGATCTGGTAGTGGTCGCGGGTCATTTCCGTGAACACCAGCCAGCCGCCGGGCGCGAGCACCTCGCGGATCCGGGCCAGTGTGGCGGGCATGTCCGCGGTGGCGTGCAGCACGTCCCCGGCCACGACGATGTCGGCGCTGTTGGGCGCCAGGCCCTGCGACCGCACGTCGCTGTCGAGGTCGAACTGGCCGAACCGGATGTCGTCGCGGTGGGCGAAGCGGTCGCGCGCCTCGTCCAGGAAGAACGACGACAGGTCGGTGCACAGGTAGTCCACGGGCGTGCTGTCCAGCGCGGCCAGCACCTCGGCGGTCGTGCCGCCGGCCCCGGCGCCCACCTCCAGGATCCGGTCCGTGCCGGGCCGGACAATCGCCTGGATGAGGCCGGCCACGGTCTGGGCGGCCCACCGGTTGAACAACGTCCCCGAGTACAGCGCGTCCGAGCGGTCCAGCCGTCCTCCTGGGAACAGCAGCCGGGCCGCGTCTTCCTCGCCGCGCAGCAGCACCGGGACTCGCTGCGCAGCAGCCTGGAAGTAGCCCAGCAACTCCTCGTCATCCTGGCCGGCCATCGCAGCTAGTTCCCGGGCACGGGCCCATTCCCCTCGTGGGTCCACCTCGGCGGCCTCGCCCGCGAGGCGGTAGTCCTCACCGTCACCGGCGAGCAGGCCCTCCGTCACCAGCGCCCGCAGGAACCGGCGTGCCAGTCGGCGGTGCCGGTCCGCCACGCTGACCTTGAGGTAGACCTCTTCCAGGGTGTGCGTGGCCGCGGGATCGAGGAACAGCCCGGCCTGCTGGAAGGTGGCCAGCATGCCGCGCACCGCGATCCCGTCGAGTTCGGCGAGGTAGGCACGGTACTCCGGCTGGTCAGCCTGGCTCAGCAGCCCCGCGGCAACCGTGGCGGCAACCCCGCCCAGTGGGGGCAGTGACGGGGCCGGCTGGTGGGCGGGTTCGGCGAAGCCCTCCAGCCGCCGGTCCAGCGGCGGTTCGCCGGCCACCACGACCGCGCAGGCGCCCACGGCTGGGTGGCTGCTCAGCGCGGCCTCGACCTCGGCGAGTTCGATGCGGTGGCCGCGGATCTTGACCTGGAAGTCTTCGCGGCCGAGGAACTCGATGCTGCCGTCCGGCCAGTAACGGCCGAGGTCGCCGGTCCGGTACAGGCGCTGCCCACCGGGTCCGGTGACGAACCGCCCGGCAGTGCGGTCCGGGTCGTGCAGGTACCCCTCGGCGAGCCCCACACCGCCGATGTAGATCTCGCCGGTGACCCAGTCAGGCCGGGGACGCAACCCGGCATCCAGCACGTGCATGGTCTGGTTGAGCAGCGGGGTGCCATAGGGGATGCTCGGCCGGTCCGGGTCGACCTCGCGGATGGGGTGGTAGATCGACCAGATCGCGGCCTCGGTCGCGCCGCCGAGGCTGATGAGTTCCAGGCCTGGCACGCGGGCACGGATCTGGCCGGGCAGGTTCACCGGCACCCAGTCGCCGCTGACCATGGCCAGCCGCAGGCTCGGCAGCCCGAGCTCGGGGACCGCGTGCAGGTAGTCGGACAGGATCTGGAGCTGGGCGGGCACCGAGTTCCACAGCGTCACCCCGTGCTCGGTGATGAGGCTGGCCCAGTGTGTCGGATCGGCGCGCCGCCGTGGGTCGGGCAGGACCAGCCGGCCGCCGTGGGCCGGTGGCCCGAAGATGTCGTACACCGACAGGTCGAACCCGAGGTTGGCCAGGCCGAGCACGCAGTCGCGCGGCCCGGCCCCGAACCGGGAGTCGATGTCACGCACGGTGTTCAGCGCCGCCCGGTGGCTGACCATGACGCCCTTTGGGGTTCCCGTGGACCCGGAGGTATGGATCACGTAAGCGAGGTCGCTGGGCGAAGCCCGCCGTTCCGGCAGCCGGTGCGGGGCGCCGGCCGCGAGCCCATCGACGGCGATGACCTCGCATGACGACGGCCACGGCCCGCTGGCGAGTGCGTCGGAGGTCAAGACCAGCCGCACGCCTGCGGCCGCCAGGATGGCGTCCCGCCGTGCCACCGGCTGACTGGTATCGACCGGCACGTAGGCCCCACCGGCCATGAGGGTGCCGAGCACCGCGACGACCTGCTGCCAGCCCTTGTCCGCCACGACGGCGACCAGCTCACCCGATGCACACCCGGATGCCAGCAGTTTTTGCATAACCCCGGATGCCCGGCTGGTCAGGCCGCCATAGGTGAGCGTGGTGTCCGGTGCGACGACTACCGGGGCATCGGGGGTTTCGAGTGCCCTCGCCAGGATCCCTTCGTGCAGCAGCCCGTCGGGCACCGGCGCGCTGGTGGCGTTGACCTCCGCACGCCGCCTGGCCTGGGCTTCGGGCAGCCCGGCGGGCGCCACGGCCTCCCACGGGCCGTCGCTGGCCGCGAGTTGCCGCAGCAGCACCGTGTACGCGGCGAACATGTCCTCGGTCACGCCGTCGGGGAAGACCCCCTCGCGGACGTCCCAGTTGGTGGACAGGCCACCGTCGCGTTCGATGTTCTGGCAGTCGATCCAGACCTGCGGGGTCTGGCTGATGCCGTAGCCGAGGCCGGCCAGGCCTGCAGCGGTGGCCTGGCCGGCGTCGCCCAGACCGATCGCGCTCGTGAACACTACCGGCATGAGCGCGGCAGCCCCGCCCCGTCGGCGGGCAAGCTCCCGCACGGTCTCGACGCCGGAGAACAGCCGGTGGTCCAGGCCATCCCAGAGGCTGGCCTGGAGTGCTGCGGCGCGCTCGCGGAAGGTGGCGTCCGGGGTGTGCCTGACGGCCAGCAGGTTCACTGAGGTGAAGTCACCGACCAGCCCGTTGACCTGTGGGTGCAGCGGCATGCGGTTGAGCAGGGTGACGTTGACGGTGAACGCGGGCTGGCGGCTCCACGCGGCGATGACCTCGCTGTAGGCGGCCAGCACGGCCCCGGACGGGGTCACGCCGTGCCGCCCGGCCCGGCCACGCAGTGACTCCCACTCGGCGGGTGTCAGGGTCAGGGCGTGGCGGCGGAACCTCGGTGGCGCGTTCGCGGCCGACGTCCGCAGCGGCAGCTCGGGGGCTGGGGGCTGCTCGTCGACCCGGGCCAGCCAGTAGTCACGGTCGGCCTGGTAGCGGGGCCCGGACCGGGTCGCCCGCTCGGCCTGCAGGTAGTCCCGGAAACTGATCTGCAGCGGGCTGAGCTCGGCCGCTGGGGACTGGTAGAGCCCGGACAGTTCGTTGAGCAGGATCTGGATGCTCACGAAGTCGCAGATCAGGAAGTCAATCGAGAAGTGCAGGACGGCCCGGCCCGGGCTGCGGGTCGCCTGCAGGGTGAACAGCGGCCACTGGTCGCTGCGGTACACGGTGTGGTCGATGTCCGCGCGGGTCCGCGCGACCGCCTCGGCCACCTCGGCGTCGCTGACGTCGGTGACCTGGATCTGGTACTCGGGGACTTCGGGCAGCACGCGCTGCAGGCCCTCGGTGTCGAGCACGGCACGCAGCATCTCGTGCCGGTGAATGAGCTGGTTCCAGGCGGCCTGCAGCCGGGCCGTGTCGAGGTCGGCGAACTCGAGTTCGCCGTAACCATGGCAGCCCACTCCGCCGTAGGCAAAGGCACTGCCGCGCCCGAGCAGGTAAGCGCTCTGCACGTCGGTGAGGGGGAACGGCTCGTGGCGGTGCTCAGGGTCGGCGGTGGCGACCGGGGCCGATGCCTGCCGGAGCAGGTCGAGCACGGCGTCGCGGTGCTCTTTCAGCTTGGCCCGGCGCTGGTCGGTCAGGATGCCAGCGGGGGCACGGAACCGCAGCTTGCCGTCCTCTTCCCACAGCCGGACCCCAAGCGAGACCAGTTCCCCAAACAGATGTTCCGCGGGAGTCCCTCTTAAAGTGCTAGCCCCGCTCGCGGTCTGACTCACAGCTCACCCTCCTCGCAGTCGCCGATCTGCTCCTCGATGGTGTGCGCCAGGTCGGCGACTGTCGGCCGGGCGAACAGGGCCCGCAGTGACACCTCGACGCCGTGGCGTTCACGGATGGTCTCGACCAGCCGGGTGGCGAGCAGGCTGTCGCCACCGAGCGCGAAAAAGCTCTGGCTGCGGCCGCACGCCGGTATGCGCAGCAGTCCCGTCCACAGCGCCGCGACCTCGGTCTCCAGGCCCGGACGCGGCGGTTCGTCGGGTGGGCTGTCCGGCCCCATGGCTAGCTGGCCGGCGATGGCCTTGCGGTCGATCTTGCCGTTGGGGCTCAGCGGCAGGGCCGCGACGCCCTGCAGGTGGCGGGGCACCATATAGGCGGGCAGCCGCTCAGCCAGCATGGCGGTCAGGTGCGCCGCACTGGCCAGGCCGCTGCCGCTGCTACCGCCACCGCTACCTCTACCGCCACTGCTACCGCTACCGCTACCGCCACCGCCACCGCCACCACTGTTGCTGTTATCAGCGGGGGCGGTGGCCAGGTCGGCCATGACGACCATGGCGGCGAGTTGTGGCGGGCTGCCGATCGTCACCGCGACGGCGTCTCTCACGCCGGGGCATTCGCGCAGGGCGGTTTCGACCTCGCCCAGTTCTATGCGGTGGCCGCCGACCTTGACCTGGAAGTCGGCGCGGCCCAGGAACTCCAGGGTCCCGTCGGGCCAGTAGCGGCCCAGGTCACCGGTGCGGTACCAGCGCAGGCCGCCGAGCCCGACGAACCGCTGCGCGGTCCGCTCCGGGTCGCCCCGGTAACCCAGCGCCACGCCAGCCCCGCCGATCCACAGCTCACCGGCCACCCAGTCCGGGCAGTCCCGGCCTTGCCCGTCGGCCACCCGGAACACCTGGTTCCGCAACGGCACCCCATACGGCACCGACCGCCAATGCGGCGGCACCTCCCGCACCTCCTGGAAGTTGGACCAGATGGCTGCCTCGGTGGCCCCGCCGAGCGCGATCAGCCGGGCACCGGGAGCGCGGGCCACCAGGCGGTCACGGAGGTCCAGGCCGACCCAGTCGCCGGAGACCATGGCCAGCTTGATGCGGCCGATGTCGCCGAGCTCGTCGGTGATGAGCAGCATGTCCAGCAGTGACGGGACCGTGTTCCACACACTGACCCGGTGTTCACGGACCAGGCTGAGCCAGGCACGGGCATCGCGGCGCTGCTCCTCCCCGATCACCACCACCGCGCCGCCCACGCCCAGCAGCCCGAACACATCGAATACCGACAGGTCGAAGTCCAGGGCAGAGACCGCCAGCACCCGGTCCGATGCGCCGACCCCGAACCGCTCACACACGTCCTCGATGGTGTTGACCGCTGCGCGGTGGGTCACCTCCACGCCCTTGGGCTCACCGGTCGAGCCCGATGTGAAGATCACATACGCCAGTCCGTCGTCCGGTACTGGCAGCGGACCGGGAAGGGGTGTTGCCGACTCCGCCGTCGCGAGCGACACCACGTGCGTGCCCTCCGCCACGCTCCCATCTCCGGGCAGGGTGCCTTCTTCGGTAATGATGACCCGTACCCCGGCGCGGGCGAAGATCCGCTCACGGCGTGCTGCTGGCTGGTCCACACCGACCGGCACATACGCGGCACCCGCGGCGAGCACTCCGAGCACCGCGACCACCTGGCCGGGCCCTTTTGGTACACACACCCCGACGACATCGCCACCCCCCACTCCTGCCGAAGCCAGCAGGCCCGCCAGCCGCAATGCGCTGCGTGCCAGTTCGCCGTAAGAGACCTCGGCCCCGGCTCCTGCCAGCGCCACTCGGCCGGGCTCCCGCTCAGCCCACTCGAAGAACCCCTGGTGCAGCACGCGGCCAGAGATCGGCCCAGTGGTCTGGTTCACCTGTTCCCTGACCGCCAACTGCGCCGCCGGCACCAGCCCCGGCACGGGGCCGGCCCAGTCGCTGCCAGCCAGCCACCCCAGCAGGCCGGTGAAGGCGCCAAACATCGCGTCCAGTACCTGGGCGGGGAACAGCTCCTCCACCACGTCCCAGTTGACGAACAGGCCGCCGTCCCTCTCGGTGACCTGACAGTCCAGCCACACCTGCGGGGTTTGGGAAATCCCCCAGACCAGCTCCCCGAAGGGGAAGTCGATGGCGGCGAGGTCGTCGCTGACCCCCAGCGCGCTGGTGAAGACCACCGGCATGGACACGGCTGCCTGGCCGCGGCGGCGTGCGAGCTCACGCAGCACCCAGATGGCCGAGACCGCGTTGTGTTCCATGCCGGACCAGACCTGCTCCTGGAACCGGCGGACCAGGTCCAGCCAGCCATCGCCCGTGGCGGGCTCATGGGATACCAGCAGCAGCGAGGTGAAGTCACCGAGGATGTGGTCGATGTCGGCGTGCACCTCGCGCCGGTCGAACAGGGTGAGGTTCAGCGTGAGGTCGGGCCGGCCGCTCCACGCCGACAGCACCGTGGCGAACGCGGTGGCCAGTGCCGAGGCCGGGGTGATGCCGTGTTCCCGGGCAGCGTCACGCAGGGCTCGCCACTGCTGGGCGGACAGGCGCGTCTCCCGGCGGGCGAACCTGGGCCGGGCCACCTGCCCCGGGTCCTTGGCCAGCGGCAGCTGTGGCGCGGGCGGCAGCGAGGGCAGCCGGGCGGACCAGTACTCCTGGTCGGCCTGGATACTGGCTTCATCGGGCCCGGCGCTCAGCAGGTAGTCGCGGAACGACACCTCGACCGGCGGCAGTGCGGCACCCGGATCCCGGTACAGCGTGGCCAGTTCAGCGAACACGATCACGATGCTCAGCGCGTCCAGCAGGATGTAGTCGAAGCTGAAGGCGATGCGGACGCGGTCCTGCCCGTAGCGCACCGCCTCAATGGCCACGACCGGCCAACTGGTCGGGTCGGGGATGCGGTGGGCGAGGCGTTCGCGGAACCCAGCGAGGCAGTCCGGCCCGGCCGCGTCAGTGACCGGGATGTGCGTCCTGCCCACCTCGGCGAGGATGCGCTGCTGGCCGTCAGGGCCGAACACCGCGCGCAGCATCTCGTGCCGCTGCACCAGGGTGTTCCATGCTTCTTCCAGCCTGGCGAGGTCGACGTGGGCGCCGTCGAACTCCCAGTACCAGTGGGAGCCGACAGAGCCGAGGGTGAACTCGTCCGAGCGGCCCATCCAGTACGCGCGCTGCACGTCGGTGGGCGGGAACGGCTCGTGGCGGTTCGCCGGGTCGGCGGTGAGCGGGGCTGCCTGGTGGGCGGGGCCCGGCCGCAGCAGGGCGGCGAAGTCCCGCAGCGCGGGGGCCGCGAACAGCGCGCGCAGGTCGCCACCATGCAGCCCTGCTGCCCGCATCCGGCCGAGCAGCCTGGTGGCGAGCAGGCTGTCGCCGCCGAGTGCGAAGAAACTGTCGTCGCGGCTAATGGCTTGCTGCGTCTTGAGCAGGTCCGCCCACAGCGCGGCCAGCGCGGTCTCGACCCGGCCGGTGGGTGGTTCCGCCGCAGCAGCCGGCCCGCTGTGACGGCCCTCCGTCAGGACGCGGGTGATCGTCTTGCGGTCGGTCTTGCCGTTGGGGCTCAGCGGCAGGGCCGCGACGACCTGGATGTACCGCGGGACCATGTAGGCGGGCAGCCGCTCCCGCAGCATCGCGGTCAAATCGGCGGGTGTCGGCCCAGCATCTATCTTGCTGTTATCAGTTGCCTCGGTGGCCCGGTCAACTGTGGCGACCATGGCGGCGAGTTTGGGCGGGGTGCCGATGGTGACCGCGACGGCGTCGCGGACCCCGGGGCACTCCCGCAGCGCGGCTTCGACCTCGCCCAGTTCGATGCGGTGGCCGCCGACCTTGACCTGGAAGTCGGCCCGGCCCAGGAACTCCAGCGTCCCATCGGGCCAGTAGCGGCCGAGGTCTCCACTGCGGTACCAACGGGTGCCCTGATAGTCCACGAACCGCTGGGCAGTGCGCTCGGGGTCGCCGCGGTAGCCCAATGCCACGCCGGTGCCGCCGATCCACAGCTCACCAGCAACCCAGTCCGGGACGTCCCGGCCCTGCTCATCGGCCACCCGGAACACCTGGTTCCGCAGCGGCACCCCATACGGCACCGACCGCCAATGCGGCGGTACCTCGTTGACCTCGAACACCGAGGAGTGGATCGCGGTCTCGGTGGTGCCGCCCAGCGCAATGAGCTTGGCACCTGGGGCCTGCGCGACGAGCCGGTCGCGCAGGTCGAGCCCGACCCAGTCGCCACCGAGCAGGGCCAGCCGGAGCCGCCCGAGGCCACCGCCGTCGTCTTCGGCGGCTGTGATCAGCATGTCGAGGAGCGCGGGCACGGACTGCCAGATGCTGACCCCGTGTTCGCGGACGAGGCTGAGCCAGGCACGCGCGTCGCGGCGCTGCTCCTCCCCGATCACGACGACCGCGCCGCCCACGCCCAGCAGCGCGAACATGTCGAACACCGACAGGTCGAAGTCCAGTGCCGACACCGCCAGCACCCGGTCTGTCAGGCCCACCCGGAAGCGCCCGCACACGTCCTCGATCGTGTTGACCGCCGCCCGGTGCGGCACTTCCACGCCCTTTGGCTCCCCCGTCGACCCCGATGTGAAGATCACATACGCGACCTGCTCGTCCGCTACCGGCACCGGACCGGGCAGGGGCTCGGCCGACCCAGCCGCTGCCAGCGACACGATGCACAGGTCCGTGGCACTGCCCTGACCACCGGGCAAGGCGCCGTCCTCGGTGACGACCGCTCGCACGCCCGCGCGGGCAAAGATCCGTTCGCGCCGTGCTGGCGGCTGGTCCACCCCGACCGGCACATACGTCGCCCCAGCGGCCAGCACACCCAGCACGGCCACCACTTGGCCCGGCCCTTTGGGCACGCAAACGGCAACGTAGTCCCCTGGCGACACCCCCGCCGAGACCAGCAGGCCAGCCAGCCGCAACGCATGCCGTGCCAGGTCGCCGTAAGAGACCTCGACCCCGGTCCCCCGCAGCGCGACCCGGCCGGGCAAGCGGGCCGCCCGCTCGAAGAAGCCCTGGTGCAGCAGGCGCCCGGACACGGGGCCGCTGGTCTGGTTCACCTGCTCCCGGACGGCCAGTTGCGCCGCTGGCACGAGCGGGGGCATCGGCCCGGTCCAGTCCCCGTCCGCCAGCCATGCCAGCAGACTGGTGAATGCGCCGAACATCGCGTCCAGTACCCCGGCCGGGAACAACTCCGCCACCACGTCCCAGTTGACGAACAGGCCGCCTTCCCTCTCCGTCACCTGGCAGTCCAGCCACACCTGTGGTGTCTGGGACATGGTCCAGCCTGGCTCTCCCAGGCACTCGCGAACGTCTGGGCCAAACAGTTCGCCCAGGCTGAGCGCGCTGGTGAAGACGACCGGTGCGGTGGCACCGCGGTCCGGGTGGAGTCGGGCCAGGTCACGCAGGACCTCCACGCCCGAGTACGCGCTGTGGCGTGCGTCGGCGCCGAACCGTTCCTGGATGGCCCGGGCCGCCTCGGCAAAGCTGGCGGTGCCGCTCGCGTCGACCTCCAGCAGCAGCAGGCTGGTGAAGTCACCGGCCAGCCGGCCCACGTCCGGGTGGTGCTGGCGGCGGTCATACAGCGGCAGGTTGAGCGTGAACCGTGACCGCGCGCTCCAGGCCGCCAGCACTTGGGCGAACGCGGTGAGGAAGACCATCGACAACGTGACGCCGTGCTGCTTCGCGCGCCCGGACAGTACCTCCCACTCCTGGGCCGACAGCCACTGGTGGCACCGGGCGACCTTCGGATGGGCTATCTGCTCGGGCAGTTTCGCGACCGGCAACTCGGGGCCGGACGGAAGGCTGGGCAGCCGCTCCTGCCAGTAGGCACGGGCGGTCTCGTAGCCGTCCGGGCGGCTGGCCGTCTCGGTGGCGCGGTAGCGCGCGTAGCTGTAGGCCAGCGGCGGCAGCGGCTCCTGCGGCCGCCGGTACAGGGCGGCCAGGTCAGCCAGGAGGATGCGGAAGCTCTCGGCGTCCGCCACCAGCATCTCGATCTTGACGTGAACACGGGTGCCTTCCGGCAACAGCGACAGGCAGACGTCGAACACCGCGCCGCGGTCGACGTCGAGCCTGGTGTGTGACAGCTCCTCACGGAGGCGGTCCAGCTCGGCGGCTGCCTCGGCCGCACCCAGCGTGCGCAGGTCACGGACGGTCAGGCCGGTCCACGCCGGGGCGGGCATGACCTGCTGGGTGCCGTCGGGCAGGAACCGGCAGCGCAACATGGGGTGGTGCGCTGCCAGCGCCGCCACGGCCTGCTCCAGCCGCTGCGGGTCCACGTCGGCACCGTCGAACTCGCAGTAGAAGTGCGCGCCGACGCCGCCGAGCACCTGCCCGTCCGTGCGTCCCACCCAGTAGGCGTGCTGCATCGCGGCCAGCCCGAACGGCGCCGCCTCATCCACCTCGACAGCCTGGGCTTGCGCGGCGTCGCGGCCGTTGTGCCGCTGGGACGCTCCGTCACGGGCGGCGCAGACCAGCTCCCACCACTGGGCCAGGGTCCGCTGTTCGATCAGCTCGGCAAAGGTGACATCGGCCCCTGCCTTGCCCCACTGGGCCGCGAGCCGCATGAGCCCGATCGAGTCGAGACCTAGCTGGAGCAGGTCCGCGTCGAGGCCGACCTCCTCCGTGGGCTGGCCGAGACGCTCGGCCACGTCGGTGCGCATCTGCTCGAGGGTGAGCAACCCAGTCATGGCGATTCCCTATCGGCGCGAGATGTCGGCGAAGCCCATGAGCCCGAGGCCTGCCAGGCCGCTGCGCACCCGTGGTGTCAGCAGGCCGATATGGCCGACGGACGAGATGACCTTGGAGAAGATCGCCTGGCGGTACTTGGTCATCATGGGGTCGTATGACGCGAACTCCGCCCCCTGCGCCCGCTCGGTGCCGATGCGCTCCCAGACGTCCTCGAGCAGGAACCGCTGGCGCATGAGGCTCGCCGCGGTGAGGAACATCTCCTCCCGGTCCGCCAGCTCGGGCGCGGTCATCTGGTCGTACAGCCCGGACAGCGACAGCACGCCGAAGCTCACGTGGCGGGCTTCGTCGCGCGCCACCAGCCTGGTGATCTCGCAGATGAGGGGGTCATGGAAGGTGGAGTTGGCGAGCCGGAACGCGGCCATGGCCAGCGCCTCCACCACGATCTGCATACCGAGCGCGGTGATGTCCCAGCGCGAGTCCGACAGCAGGTCCTCCAGCAGTTCGGCCAGGGCCGCGGTGATCGGGTACGGCTCGGGCACCTTCTCCCGCAGGTACCGGGAGAAGGCCTCTACGTGGCGTGCCTCGTCACCGGCCTGGCTGGCCGCGTAGTACTTGCTGTCGAGGTCGCTGGAGGTCTCCACCAGGCGCGCGGCCACCACGAGTGCGGCCTGCTCACCGTGCAGGAACTGGCTGACCATCCAGGACTGGAGCTCCCAGCGGAAGGTGTCCCACATGTCCCGGCCGGCCTTGGCCAACGGCGACGCCTCGAATGAGGCCATGGCGAACGCGGAGTCGTCAGGCAGCGGCTTGCCGAACGGGACCTCGGTTGACCAGTCCACGTCGGTCGCGGCGTTCCACTGGGCCGTCTTCGCCCGTTCATACAGTGAGCGGATCGAGCGGGACGTCGGTTCGTAGTTCCAGTTGAGCGTCGCCTCGACCGGCGTGGTGATCGTCAGGACCGACATGGTGCCTAGGGTATCCACATACGAGGATGAGATACCAGATAGAAGTTGAACTTCTTTCTTCTATCTTGTCTGTTAGGCTCTGTTGGCGTGGGATCCATGCAGGTGCCGGCGTCGGTCGGCCAGCGGTTGCTCGCCATGATCGCCCACTACCGCCGGGGCCACGGCGCGCTGAGCTGCCCGGTGCTCTGCCAGATACGTGGGCCACTGCGCGTGGACGCGCTCCAGCAGGCGCTGGACGGACTGACGGCGGCACATGAGTCCCTGCGCACCACCATGACAGGCCGCGGGACCAGCATCGCCCAGGTGGTTCATGACCCGGCAACGGTCGAACTGCGGGTAGTTGACGCCGCGCAAGGGGCCAGCGTGTTCGCGGAGGACGCAGCCGGAGCCAAGGCAGCGGCGAACGATGCAGCCGGCGCGTATGTGGACACCGCGGTCGCGGCCGAGCTCACCGACCCGGTCGAGGTCACGGCCTGGCCGCTGCGGGCGACGCTGTGGCGTACCGGACCGCTCGAGCACACGCTGTGCCTGAACATCCATCACCTGTTCACCGACGCCTGGTCCACCGGGATCCTCTTCACCGACCTGCTCGCCCGCTACGCCCAGGCCCGCGGTGAGCCGGTGACACCCGCCATGCCGCAATGGCAGTACCGGGACTTCGTGGCCTGGCAGGAGGAGCTCAGCGCAGGCAACGGACTGGACCGCCACCGCGAGTACTGGCGGCAACGGCTGGCCGCGCTGCAACTCCCCAACCTGCCCTACCAGGAGCCAGGCCCGGCGGACGAATTCGGCGTGCACCGGGCCGAGATCCCGCCACACGTCGCCGACGGCCTGCGCCAGGTCGCCAAGACATGCCAGACCACGCTGTTCACGCTGATGCTGGCGCTCTACTATGCCGTATTGCGCCGCACCTGCGGCCAGGACGACCTGGCGGTCGCGTCGCTGTTCGCGAACCGCTCCCGGCCAGAGGCCGGGCGGACGGTGGGGTTTCTGGCCAATATGGTCGTGCTGCGCACCGAGGTGTCGGGCCGCGCCTCTTTCGCCGAGGCCGTGCGCGCCACCCACGCGACAGTTGCCGGGGCCCTCGCCCACCAGGAGCACCCCTACCAGACGCTGCCCCTGGAGGCCGCCGCGCTGGGCCACGGCCGCGCCGACGACGTGGTCTTCCAAATGATGGCCGAGTTCGACCACCGCGCCGTCTCCGCCGGCGTGGAGTTCGAACTCCTGGTCCCCGACGGAATCGGCGCCCGCTTCGGCACCGAACTAGCCCTGGCCCCCCGCGGCCGGGGCATCACCGCGGTGCTCTTCACCACCCCCCGCCTGTCCCCCCAGACAGCCAAGTCGATGCTGGCGGCCTACCTGTCCTCAGCCGCCGCTGTGGCCGGGAATCCCACGGTCGCCCTCAAGCACCTAGGCCGCTGAGCTCCGTACACGGGCCGGTCGAGTCCACTGACCGGAAAATGTAGGGCCGTAACTGGGTGTGCGGCAGCGCCGGCGGAGCCGGCTGTTTTGGCTTGCCGGTG
>DASYYE010000184.1:0-11773 GCA_035946955.1 Streptosporangiaceae bacterium
AGCCTGCTCCACCTCGCCGGCATAACCGAGATCACCCGCACTCTCCAGGCCATCACGCGGGACCGAACCCGCGCACTGAACGTCCTGCCCCTATAAGACCCGAAAACGACTTTGCCGATCCCGTGGCCTTCCACCCGCAGCATCACGGGCGCCTTGCCCAGCACGACCTCCAGGCCAATCGCGCCGTATCCGCTACGACGAGAGAGACATCACGCTGAGTGATGGAGAAGGTCGGGGATGACGCTCGCCGAGCCGCCTAGCGCGGTTCGCTATGCGTAGAGGTCCGGTGCCCGGGTTATGCGCGAACGGGAATTCTGTGCGACGCTGCCGACGCTGCTGTTCGCGATCGCCCCAGAAGTGATGTTAATCGAGCTGGATCTCCGCAAGGTCGCCGTGGCAGGAGCCTTCGATGATCTTCGTCGTGACACCATGGCCACCATGTCTCACTACAGCCGTGTGCTGAAGGTCGTCATCGATGCGCCACCCGGTATGCACGACCAGGAACTGACGTTCTGGGCGGGAGCCGTCGGCCAAGAGCTGCCCGAGATCTACTCCGCCGAATATCACGGCGCCTTCCTCCGCGGGAATGACCTGATGCTGCTCGTGCAGCGCCTGGGATCTGGCGCGCCGCGCGTCCACCTGGACATTCATACCGACGATCTGGACGCCGAAGTAGCACGGCTCGAACGACTCGGCGCGGAGCGTGTGCAGAAGGTGCAAACCTGGTGGGTGATGCGGGATCCGGCCGGCCTGCCCTTCTGCGTGCTGCCGATCAGCCCGGGTTCGCTGAACGACGAGAACGCGCAGCGCTGGGAGTGATCATGACTGCTAAGTTTCAGCTGGTGATCGGCTGCGCGGATCCTGAACCACTCGCGCGGTTCTGGGTGATCGCGCTTGGCCACGAATTCGAGCCACCGCCGGATGGCGCGACAACTGGGACGACTACTGGCACGCCGTCGGCGTGAGCGAGGACGAGCTCGGCCTCGGCCTTGACCGCATTGTCGATCCAACCGGGAGGGGCCCCGCGGATCTGGTTCCAGGTGGTGCCGGAGACGCAGACACTCAAGAACCGGCTGCACCTCGACACCACGGTCAGCGGCGGGCGAACCCGATCGAGACCAGGCGCCAGCTCGTCGACGCGGAGGCGGCCCGGCTGGAGTCCTCGGCGCCACCATCGTGCGGGTCCTGTACCAGGGCGGGGTCGACCGCTACGGGGTCGCCATGCGGGATTCCGAGGGCAACGAGTTCGACATCAGCTGACGGCCTGCCGGAAGGGGATGGTTACGCGCGGCCGTCGCGGGGGCCGAATGCGGCGAGAGCGTCCGCGTCGGTGGCGCCGGCGTGCAGGAAATAGTCGGTCCACTCGGCCACGTCCGGGTACGAGGAACTCTCGCTGACCTGGGCGCAGGCGGCCACGGGATCGTAGGGAGTACGGCGCATCTCGACGGCGCCGGACAGGATCGCCCAGTGCGCGCCCTGGCGCCCGTAGGGCATGCCGACGCTTCCCGGGTTGATGATATGGCGGGTGTTCGCGAGCCTGGTGAACGGCATATGAGTGTGCCCGCAGACCACGGTCATGACCTCGGGCGGCAGATCGCCGAGGACTTCGGCCCAGCGCTCAAGGCGGGAGTCGACGACCACGACTTCCTGGTCATTGCGGGGTGTGGCGTGGCAGAACACCACCTCGCCGAACCCGTCGACGGTCAGGGTCACCAGGTACGGCAGGCCCGCCAGCCAGGCGAGGTGATCGGGGCTGAGCTGCTTGGCCGCCCATCGCGCTATGGCATCGCCAACGTCGTCGGCCTCGCCGCGGGCGAACTCGACCAGCTCCCGGTCCGCGTTGCCGCGCGCCCAGACCACCTTGTCCCCCAGGCGGAGCAGCCGGTCAAGCACCTCTGTCGGCTGCGGGCCTGCGGCGATGTCCCCAGTGAGCACGATCCGGTCAGCGCGCTGCAGGTCCGGCTCGGCCAGCACCGCGTCGAGCGCGGGCATGACCCCATGGATATCGGACAGGACCGCGACCGAGCCGACCACCGTCTCAGCATGCCAGAACTCAGGTCGCCTGAGCCGTCCGGCGCCACTGACAGCAGCGCAGGTACGGAGCCAGCGGAGCAACTCGGCGAAGTCCTCGTCGACAACCGCCTGGTCGTGGTGCCGGAACCGGCCGACTGCCTCGCTGGCGGCGAAGCCGAGCACCCGGTGCCGATCAGCCCCTCTGCCCGCGCGACGGGAATAAGAACTCACCACCCCCTTCACAAGCCAGCATGCAGATCGCCACCCTGGCCGCAGCGCTCACCACCGGGTGACACGCAAAACAGGACAATATGCGTCCTTGGCGGCCTCACGGCTGACGATGCGAGACCGCGCCGATTCGGCAACTGTTCCCAGTCGACTGGCAACAGGTTCGGTCTCCGGCCGCCCTTGGTGATGGGCGTGCTGGACTACACAATCCGCAGTCTCAGTTCCCGACCCGTACGGCATGGCGTCGTCGGCGACCTGGGCGGCTTGTGTCGCTGCGCCTGGCTGGGCGGGTCACCCCGAGACCGCCGCTTCGGTCATGACAGGCAGCGGACCCACGGTGGCCGCCCCTTGCTTCCACGGCCACCCCTGAACTAGCCCGCTGCAGCCTGGCGAACTTCTCCGTGCGCTCGCCGGAACCAGCCACCTCGCTCCTGTGGTGCAGCGCTGACCAAGTCGCTGACCTGGTGCGATCCGGGCTGGACTCGCCGCAGAGGCACAGCCAGCGGTGTTGCGGACCGCTCCCTTTCACATGTCAGCACCGGCTGGCACTGGGGCTGACCTGGGCTTATGTGTGGCAGGTTCTGGATTCGAACCAGAGAAGGCGTAGCCGACGATTTTACAGGGAGCCCATCCCAACTCATCAGAATGGCCGCTGACCTGCGGAAACTCCATTCCTATGGGCCTGAATTCAGCCCGCTGTCCGTGTGGCGTCCGCAGTCCCAAAGATCGCCTGCTCAGCGCGGTACAGGTTCTGGACCATGTCCCTCGAAGTCCAGCTGAGTCCCACCACGTCCAACTCTCCGACCGCCGCCCCGTCGACACCGTCACGCTCACCTCACCGAGGTCCAGGTCGGCCAGGCGGTCATCGCCATCCTGGCCTTGCTGGCCATCAGCAGCGAGTACAGCACCGGCATGATCCGCACCACCCTCACCGCGATGCCGCGCCGACCTGCCATGCTGGCCGCCAAGGCCACCATCCTCACCGGCCCGGCGCTCGCCGCCGGGACCATCGCCGCCGTGGTCACCGACCCGCACTGGCAGCGGCACCTGGAGCAGATCGCGCCATGGCTCCGCGCCAAGGCGATCGCCGGCACCATGATGAGCAGGCCGCAGGCGATGAAGTTGACGATCTGAATCCAGCCTCCGGGACCGGTGCTCAGCGAGCTGCCCATGTCCCGCCAGGAGTTGTAGCCAGGCCGGGTCACACCTTCGATCAGCAAGACGGCCACGAAGACAGGGGGAGCGGCCACGCCAGCAGCCAGTGGCAACCGGGTACGCATCGATACTCCTTCCGGAAGGGTTTGCCCACCGGCGCCGGGCCGCGGGCTGGGCGGGCGGCTCACGGCGCAAGGGTGCCGGCGCTGGCGATGATCTGCTGCAGGGCGGCTGCGTGGCCGCCGAAGGCGCGGCGCCCGAGGGGGCTGAGCCGGATGTGTGTGCGCCGGTTGCGCCCGGCACCGGTTTTGCGCACCGTCACGTATCCGGCCTGTTCCAGCGCGGAGACCTGCTTGGACAGCGCCGAATCGCTCATGCCGAGGCTGTCCCGCACGAAGGTGAAGTCGGCCCACTCGGATGCGGCTAGCAGGGCCACGATCGACAGCCGGGTCGGCGCGTGGATCAGCTCATCGAACCGGGGTGCCGCGCTCATCAGCACCCCGCCCGCAGCCGCCGCGTGGTCATGCCATAGGCGCGCGGCAGCCCAGCCGCATAGGTTGCCGCCATGACCACCCCGGCGATCGTACTGGGCAGCGGCGCGCCGGCCGCGTCCAGCGCCAGGCGGGCAAGCGCGTAGACCCCGGCCACCGCGATCAACAGCGCCGCCAGCGGCCAGTTGGTCCGCAGCGTGGAGCGGGACCGGTGCAGCCGAACCCGCATGCTGGCCGCCAGCGGGACCTGCAGCAGCCCCACGCCACAGCAATACACCACCGTGAACAGGGCAGCGTCATCGTGGAAGTCCAGCGCGGCCGACACCGCCAGCATCAGCGTTATCGTGCCGGCCAGATACCACCACGGCCACCGCCAGCGTGCCGCCTCCTGCAGCACCTGTGCCTGCCGGGCCCGGATATCGGCCAGTGCCTCGCGCGCGTCGCCTGTGTTCATCGCAGCTCTCCCGTCAGCTGGTTTGGCTTTCCTGGTAGGAAAGTCTAAGCCTTGACTTTCCTGGCTGGCAAGTCAAAGTCCAGCCCGGCCGGCAGCCAACGCTGCGCGGGCGCCGCTGGACCGCTGGCCGGCCACCCCGCGGTCAGCACCAACCTGATCGCCTGCCCCACCCAGCGGGGAACCAAACCGGCCGTCCCGGGCACACACACCGGCACACCGGCGCCACAAAATGACCCTTCGGGTGCGGCAACAATTGCCATGCCAGCCGGCCACGGCCGATGCCAGATCGGCGGTCCCGGCGCGCGCCTGGGTTCAGGCCCCGGTCACGTTCCACAGGGATGCTGGCCGTCTGCGTGCCCCGTTTGATGGCTGCTGGATACACGGCTGCGGCCGGCCGCTGGGTGCTCCAGCGGCTCCCCTTTTCACAGCGGCGCGAGGGTAAGCGGGCTGCCTTCCGTGACGGCAACGCCCGCATGGACGGGTTGAACCATCTCGCGGTCTGGGACGTGTCCCCAGCGGGGGATCTGCTACGGATCCCTCGAGGGGAGCACCGGGCCGCCAGGCGCGGTACTCGCTGGTGCGGCGCCGGTCTGAGCGAAGGCGCGACGGGAGTAGCGGCAGCGGCGGCGGTTGCTAGTCCTTACGCCCGCACGCGCTAGGAGCCCGGCGCGCGGGTTTGCCGTCCGGAGGAATCCGTGAACACGCACCACCGGTAGAGAGGGCTTTGTCATGTCTCGATTCATCCCCTGCGGCGCCTTCGTGCTGCCCGCTCTGCTGATCGCGGTGGCCGCCAGCACCGTGGTGGCGGTCCCCGCGCAGGCGGTCGGCTCATGGTCGCCGCCGGTCCAGCTGCCCGGCTCGTGCGGCGGGTCGGTCGCGGTCAACGCGGCCGGCGCGCAGGCCGCCGCCGGATACCAGCAGAACCCCGACAACAGCATCACCGTACAGGTCTGCACCAGCGCCGACGGGCAGACCTGGTCCGCGCCCGTCACCCTCGCCCAGGGCGTCAGCCCCGCCGTGGCGATCGCCCCGGACGGCCGGGCCGTCGCCGTGTGGGAAGGCGGCCCGGGCACCTCCCCCACCGTCCAGGCCAGTGTCCGGCCCCCCGCAGGCCAGTGGAGCACCGCAGTAACCCTGTCCACCGACTCTTTCGATGGCCCGGTGATCGGCATCGACGGGTCGGGTAACGCGATCGCCGCCTGGGCCGGCGGCAGCGGCGCGATCGACACCGCCAGCCTCCCGGCCGGCGGCAAATGGACGCGGGTGAAAACGCTGGCCCCGCGGGGCCAGGCAGTGGGCCTGGCGGTGAACCCGGCCGGGGCCGCGATCATCACCTGGGGCACCAGGACCGCAACCCTGGCCGACTCCGGCACCGTCCTGGGCGGCTTCGCCGCACCGGTCACCGTCGGCCCGCCTCCGCCCTACCCGATCGGCCACACCCACGTCGCGCTGAACGGCACCGGCCAGGCGGCACTGGCCTGGGCCACCTTTAACGCCAACATGGCGGCCACCCGCGACGCAGGCGGGGCATGGAGCACCCCGGCCCAGCTATCCGCCCACCCTGACGGGCCCGTCGGCGTCGCGATCGACGGCGCCGGTGATGCGATCGCCGTCTTCGAGCAACTCCAGGCGGCCGGGAGCAGTTACACCGCCGTGGCGTACACCTCGGCACGTCCGGCCGGTGGCACCTGGGGGCCACCGGCACTGCTGTCGGTGCCAGGCGACAACGCCGCCGGCTCCGGCGCCGTCGCCGATGCCGCCGGGATCTTCGTCGTCGCCTGGGAAGACTCCACCACCCAGACCCTGAACGTGCTCACCAGCCCGCCCGGCGGCGGCTTCGCGCCTGCTGCCACGTTCCCCGGCGTGGCCGCCCTCGGCGACCTCAAGATCGCCCCCGGTCACGCGGTGCTGACCTTCGCCCCGGTCAGCTCCAGCAAACCGATGAGCGTTTCCAGCAAACCGATGAGCTGACCGCCCCGGGCGTGCGATGGGCGGCCCCCTGTGGGCTGGAACCCGTTCACGGTCAAGCGCATCATGATCGAGAAGTGGGTCCAGAATCTGTCGGCGGCTTGAGTTGGCCCCACCCTGTCGGCGGAGTGGGCGACAAGATCCTTGTGTCGGCTTGAATTGGCCCGTTGCGGGTGTTGCGGTGGGATGCTTCTGGTGCTACACGGCCTCGAGGAGGATTCCGTGGTAGCTACGAAAGTCGGGCTGTGTGAGCGGATCCGGCCCCTCGGGGAACACCGGAACGGCCGGTCGCGCTAAGCGGCTGAGTTGATCTTCCTTACCGTGACTGGCCGTTCCGGAGCGCGTCACCGGCTGCCCGAACGATCGGCGGGTGTCTCGGGAGACACGACCGACGGTCGTCGTGCTGCTCAATCTGGTGCTGAGCCTGCGGCTGGAGACATCCGTTGGGTCATATCGCCTGCTTGGCCGTTCCCTGGCCTGGGGTGTGCCGTGGTTGACCCTGGTGGACGTCCGTCAGCTGACGGTGATGCTGCCCGATTTGGTCGCTTGAGCGCCCTTGCTGTCGGTCACCGTGACCGTGAACGTGAACGTTCCCCGGGTGGTCGGGGTGCCGGTGATGGAGATCGGAGGTGAGGCCGAGAGGCTCAGACCCGGCGGAAGCTGGCCAGCGGTAATCGACGCCGTGAACGGCGCGACGCCACCGGAGAGGAAGAAGTTCTGCAGATATGACGTGCCGACGGTTCCAGCGTTGCAGCACGTTGCCGGGAAGGTGATCGTGAGCGCTGCCGCTGGGAGAATCTCGATGCTGAAGTCCTGGCTTGCGACGTCGCCGGCGCCGTCCTTGACCTGGATCGTGAAGGTGAAGTCGCCCTTGCGGGCCGGCGTGCCGCCGATCGCATCCCCGCAGCAGCCGAAGGTCGAGGGCAGGGACAGGCCAGGTGGCAGCTTGCCCTTAACCACGGTGAAGACGGGCAGGCTGCACGGCGACCCGCAGGAGCCGCCGCTGATCGCGATGTCCTGCCCGTAGCTGGCACCCACATTGCCCGAGCCGAGCGCGCAGACACCCTTGGTGCAGGTCATCCCGGACGTGATGAACGTGAGCGTCGAGCTGGCGGCCGCCGGGCGCGCCGTGTTCGCCGAGGCCGCGCTGACGCTCAACACCGCTATCCCCCCGGCCAGAGCCAAGATGACCGCGCCACGAGCGCGAAGATGGACAAGCATCGCAGACCTCCCCTGCTAGCTGTACCCGTCCCCTTACATCACGGCTGGCCGACCGCGGCGGTTCGCACAACGCAGGGTTTCTTGCCGCCCTACGGCGAGTCTGTGCGCTGCGATCGATCTTCTTCGGCACCCGGTCCTCCGTCGCGCTCCGCCCCAGATATGAACGTACGGTCTGGCGCCGACGAAACCTCCTAACCGAAGGCCACCTAGGCGTGGCCCTGGTAATGCACCGGGCGCATGGCTCTTCGGAGTCCGGGCGCACCCCTGCGCGGGGGGTCAGACACTGGTGTCAGCATCGCTGCTGAGGGCATCGGCGATGCGCTTGTTGACGGTGTCGGCCAGGCCGTCGATGCAGTGGGCGTAGACGTTGAGCAAGACGGCGACGCTGTGCCCGGCGCGGCGGGCGACTTCGGTGGCGGGCACGCCGACGTTGAGCCACAAGGACACGGCGGCGTGCCGCAGATCATAAGGGCGGCGGGCCAGCGGGGAGACTTGCTGAGCAGAGGTGAAGACCGCGGCGCATCTCGTGCTCGGCGCGGTGCCGGGCGGGTTGCTGGCCTGGACAGTGGTGCGGCCGGGCGGCAGTGGTGCGGCCGGGCGGCAGCGGCACGCCGGTGAGATGGATGTAGACGGCGTCGGCCGCGGGGTCGTAGGTGGTCCGCACGATCCCGGTTCTGCCCCGCTGGTCAAGGACGAGCTGCCTGCAGGCGACGTCGGAGAGTCGGCGTTTGAGCCGTTTGTATTTTCCGGCAGGCCCACCGCGTCAGGTGCCGGTTGAGCCTGCGGAGGAAGGAGAGCAACCGGGAGCGGTAGAAGCGCCCGTAGTAGTTGATCCATCCTTGCACGGCGCTGTTGAACATCAATGCAAGGTCGCTGAGGGACTTGTCACTGCGCTTGGCCCAGTGCCAGGAGCGGATCTCCGCTCCCATGGCCTTCATCGCCTGTTTGCTGACCGCGGGCAGGAACGACACGAAGCGCTTGCCGTACTTGCTCTTGGCCAGCCGCGGCCGGAACTCATACCCCAGGAACACAAACGATGTGACCGCCACGACGGTCGTCGTCCTGCCGGGTAGCGGAGGGGAGTCTCACCCCTCCGCCCCCACAGATCCGGACGTGAACCTCTCGATTCATCCGGCTCGTGCCGTCCAGTTACCAGGACTGCGTGGCGATCTTCCAGTGGGCGAACAGGTTCGGCGATCTCTGCGAGACTGCCTTTATCCATGCCCGTGCCCGTCTGTCGCCGTAGCGTAGTCGTTTGTATTTCCACCTTGCCCAGCGCGTCAGATGGCGGTTAACACGCTTGCATAGTGGGACCACTGCGGCCGGGTAGAACGCAGTGAAATACCCAAGCCAGCCTCGCAGTACCGGATTGATCTCCTGCGCGAGGTCGGCGAGGGTGTGGCCGGTGCGCCGATGTATCCGCCAGGAACGTACCCGGCGGCTCATCTCGGTCAGCTTATCCGCGCTGGCTCCCGGCAGGAAGCAGGTGAACGCCACCTTCCGCTTCCTGCTGTATGCCTTACGCGGCCGGAACGTGTAGCCGAGGAACGTGAACGAGGTATGCTCGTGCGTTCCTCGGCGGTTGCTGTCTTTGCAATACACCGTTCGCGTCTTGTCCGGATGCAACTGCACCCCGACTTCAGCCAGCCTGTGAGCGATCGCCTCCCGCACGAAGCAGGCTTGGCGTCTGCTGGAGCAATGGACTACCACATCATCGCAGTAGCGCTCGAACGAGATAGCCGGGAACTTCCTTGCCATCCACGCATCGAACGCGTAATGCATAAAGAGGTTAGCCAGGAGCGGAGAGACCGCCGCACCTTGCGGCGTTCCTTGAGTCCGGTGCACGAGAGCACCGCCGGGCATCAGCATAGGCGCTTGCAACCATCGCTCCACATACAGCAGTATCCATTTCTGGTCTGTGTGGTGCGCTACTGCTTTCTGCATGAGCTCCCACGGCACGGTGTCGAAGAACGCCTTAATGTCCATATCGATCACCCAGTCGCGCTTGAAACACCGCTGCCGGCACACCGCCACCGCGTCCAGTGCCGAACGTCCCGGACGGTAGCCGTAGGAATCCTCGTGAAACACCGGTTCCACTACAGGCTCCAAGGTCATGACCGCCGCGGTCTGCGCGATTCTGTCGACGATATCGGGAATGCCGAGTACCCTCGTGCCTCCTTTCGCCTTCGGTATCTCCACCGCCCGGATCGGGCCGGGAAAATACGATCCCGACGACATGCGATTCCACAGTTTATAGAGGTTCCCCGGCAGGTTCGCCTCGAACTGCTCGATCGTGACCCCGTCAGGCCCGGCCGCTCCCCCATTCTCCCGCACCTTCAGCCACGCATCCCACACGCGCTGCTTGGGGATATCAAATGACTTGCCCTGCAACTTCGGCTCATGCATGTGGTTCATCCCCTTCCGGTTGGCCACACTCATCAACCAGGACGACCCGGCCCCCTGGCTCCACCCGCATTACCAGGCTTCACAGCTACTACGGGCCAGTCCGCCAGCGTGCCCCGCGACGGTACTCGGCGCCTCACGGTTTCTGCCGCTTGAGCGCACTCCCTCTTGCCACCAGCCTGACCGGCGGCGGTGTCGGGGCGACACCTTCGCACGTTCCATGAGAGAGCCTGATCCGGGCTCATGCTGCCTATATGCCGGACGCCGCCTGGGCAGTAGACGGGTGTCCCCCAGACTCATCCCGAAGCTACTGCACGGCCTCGGTTTCGACGTCAACTGAATTGTTTCCGACACGTCACTGACAGATAACTTTCGCTCATCTTCCCGGATCACACCTGACGCGCTGTTGGCGCGCCTTTCCCCGTGCCGCTCACCACGAGCCGCCGTTAACGGCCGCAGCGCACGGTGATTTGGAGCCTCCTCCCGCAAGGCGACTCCGGAGGGCCAGACAACCTCCATCTCTCGCACAGCACCGCAGTCCGTGGACCCGCCATTCACTACCGATCCACCTTCTACGTTCGTGCTCACAATGCAGTAGACGATCCGGGTTTTCTCCGGATGCAGTTCCAGGCCGACTTGTGCCAGGCGGGCAGCGATCGCGTCCCGCACATGGCGGGCCTGCTCTTCGCTGGCGCAGTGCACCACCGCGTCATCGCAGTAGCGCTCGAACCTGCGCGGGGTCCAGCACGACGGTTCCTACCTGGCGTCGCTTGTCGACCAACTCGACGGCCCCATCGTGCTCGCGGGTCATTCGTACGGCGGTGTTGTGATCACGGTCGCCGGCAGCTCGAACAAGGTCGCCGGGCTCGTATACGTCGCCGGCCTCGCGCCCGACGAGGGCGAGACGGTCAACGACCTCCAAGGACGCTTCCCGTCGCTCGCGATGGGCCCGCTTGTTCGCCCGGCGTCATTGCCTGACGGCAGCATAGAGATCTCGATCGACCCCGCGCGGTTCCACGACGTCTTCTGCGCCGACCTTCCGGCCGACCACGCCGCGTTCATGGCGATCTCGCAGCGCCCGGTGTCGGCAACGGCGTTCGACGATCCCGCCACCGCCGCTGCCTGGCGTGCGAAGCCGTCCTGGGCGGTGTGCGGCACGGCCGACCTCCCCGTCGCTCCGGAACTCCACCGCTTCTCCTACGACCGCGTCGGCTCCACGGTCACCGAGGTCGAAGGCGCCTCCCACTTCGTCATGAAGTCGCAGCCGGGCATCGTCGCGGGGGTCATTCGCGAGGCAGTCATGGCCTGCGCAGCGAATCCAGTGGCGTGAACACCCTCGGCGTCTTGACCCCGGTTGCCAGAAGCCGGGGTCAAGACACTAGATCGAAGTTGATACTTGTAAAAATGAAGTGTACGATATTTTTTATGAAGCGCTACGGACAGGCATGCGCCATCGCCAGAGCCCTGGACATCGTCGGCGAACGATGGAGCCTCCTGCTCGTGCGGGAGCTGACTCTGGGCCCGCGCCGTTACCGCGACCTCGCGGCCGGCCTGCCGGGCGTCCCCAGCAACGTCCTGGCCGGACGCCTGAAGGACCTGGAGACCGCCGGCGTCATCACCCGGCGTACCCTCCCGCCCCCGACCGACGTGACCGTGTACGAGCTGACCGGCGCCGGTCGCGCGCTGCAGCCCGCACTCCACGAGCTCCTGGACTGGGGTCTGCGCTACGCGCCGGCACCGTCCGGGGACGACGTGGTCCAGCCCGGCTGGGGACTGCTGGGCGCGGCCGGCCGGCCGAGCGCACTGCCCGCCGGGCAGACGTGCGAGCTGCGGGTAGGAC
>DASYYE010000185.1:0-5091 GCA_035946955.1 Streptosporangiaceae bacterium
GGCTGGCGCGGCGCTGCTGGCCTGGCTGTCGATCCGGGGCCTGCTGCTGGCAGACGCCGGAACCTGCGCAGCTGCCGCCGTCCTGCTGTCGGGGCTGCCGGCCCTGCGGGCGGGCGCGGGCAGCGCGGGCCAGCACGGGGGTACCTCCAACAGAACGAAAACGCTGGCCCCGCGTGGCAGGCGGCAGCTGTTGGCAGAGGCCGCTGAGGGTGTGGCCTACCTATGGCGGGACAAGGTGATCCGCATCATCACGATCGCCTTCTGCACCGTTGTGCTGTTCAATGCGGTAGACGACGTGTCGCTCGTCTTCCTGAGCCGCCATACCCTTCATGGCAGCAATTCGGCCGCCAGCCTGGTGTACGCAGGCTCAGGGATCGGCCTGCTGGCCGGGTTCCTGCTGATAGCCAGGGCCAGTCAGCGGCCGGCAGTCCTGGTTCTCATCCTGGCCGGATACGCGGTCAGCAGCCTGGGCAACTTGCTGACCGGCGTCTCCTTCGCCATCGTTGCGGCCTTCGGGTTCCAGGTGGTACGCGGCATCGGGCTGGCAGCCACGGATGTCGGGAACAATACGCTCATTCAGCGCCAGGTCCCGCCCGAGATGCTGGGCCGGGTATTTGGCAACGTGTACGGCGCCGTCGGGGTCGCGGCCGGCCTGTCGTACCTGTCCGGCGGAGCCTTGCTCGACGCGACCAGTGCCCGCACCACCCTCATCGTGGCCGGGGCGGGCGGTCTCGTGGCCGCCGCGGTGGCTGCGATCATCCTCCCGCGCGCGCTCGCTGCGACGCGGAATCCACGCGTTACCGGCACAGATTCCGGCCAGCCCACTCCACCCAAAGCCGCAAGCGGATGAACGCCCCTGAATTCACAGGCCGATTCAGGACAATAGAGAATGTCTTCGTAAATGGGATATTCCTCATGATGCCCCTGGTGGGAACCAAACGAGCCTGATCCTGCGGGCATGCGCTGGTATATCTTGATTCAAGGGTCGGCAAACGCTGGCATGGCCGTGCGAAGGCGTTCGCGCCGCTGAGAGTGATCCGTTTACCTCGACCTGCAGGGGTGGGCAAGCGCATGGCAAGGGTGGGGGGATCAGGATGGCCGGGGGCGTTCGAGGCCGGGCTGGCACACCTGGGCGAGGACGGCACCAGGGTGCGGTTGCTGCTGACCGCGCTGGCCTGGGGCCGGGGCAGCGGGCTCACGCGCGGCATCTGGGTCACGGTGGCGCACGCCCTGGCGGCTGGCGAGGAAGTTGGCCAGCAAGCCGTGAGCGACGCCGATGTGGCGCGACTGCTCCGTAAGGGCCGCTCCTGGGTCGTGACCGAGGCCCTGCCAGGCGGGCCGCCTGCCTACCGACTGCGCGATGCCGCACTGGCCGTCCAGTTGCGTGATGCCAGCACTCTGGCCTTCGCCGCCCTGGGAGAGTGCCCGGTGGCAGCAGTGGAGAAGCGCATCACAGACGCGCTCCTCGCCACCGTGCCTGCTGGCCGCAACGGTCGCCGGGACTGGCTGTCGGCAGACCCCTACCTGCGCGCCCACCTGGCCCAGCACGTGGCAGCCGCCGACCGGGGAGTACTGGCCGAACTGGTCGCCGATGCGGGTTTCCTGGCGGTCGCCGACCCCGCTGGCCTCGTACCGCTGCTGGGCAGCCTGGCCCTGACCGCCCGCGACAAGTTCCGCAGCTACCGCCTTGCCCGGCCGATGCTCGGCGGCGACGCCCACGCCAATGCCGCTTACCTGGAAGAAAGTGCCTACGCGCTGGGCAGCACCCCCACCGCCGCTGACACCGTGGCGCGGATACCGCCGCTGTTCCGTACCGTCCTGGTCAGGATGCGCCACGACGACAGCCTGGTCACGCTGACGGGCCACTTGGGTGAGATCAACAGGGTGCTCCTCGGCACCTGCCCGGACGGCCGCATGCTGGTGGCCACCGGCAGCGATGACACGACGGTGCGGGTATGGGACGCGCTGACAGGGGAGCCCGTCTGCCCGCCGATCACCGCCCACACCGATGAGGTGTGGTGCGTGGCGTTCGGCCACGCACCAGACGGGCGCCTGCTGCTCGCGTCGTGCAGCAAGGACAAGACCGTGCGGATATGGGACCCGCTGACTGGCACGCCGGTCATCGAGCCGATCACCGGTCACACCGAGCGGGTCTACTACGTGGAGTTCGCTACGTCCCAGGACGGGCGCCTGCTCCTGGCATCCGGCAGTGGCGACAACACCGCGCGGATCTGGGACCCGCTCACCGGGGCCGCGGTCGGGGAACCACTCACCGGTCACGCCGGGCGGGTGCGCTCGCTGGGGTTCGGCACCTGCGCGGACGGGCGGCTGCTGCTCGCCACCAGCAGCCCAGGGGATGCGGTGCTGGTCTGGGACCCGCTCACCGGCACGACCATCATCCCGCCGATCACGGGCCATCCCGGGACCGTGTACGGGGTGGACTTCTGCGAGGGCCCCCACGGTGAGCTGCTCGTCTATATCAAGGGCGCGGACGGGACGGTGTCGTTCTGGGACCCGCTCACCGGAGAGTCCGCGGGAACCCCCTTCCCCATGCTCACCGGGCCGGCGTACCCGCTGCGGTTCGGCACGGATGGTGATGGCCAGCGGTACCTGGCCTATGCGGGTGGCAGAACGCACGTCCAGGTCTGCGACCCGTGTGAGGCGTCACGGGAACCGGTGACACTGGTCAGCCTCGGCGGGAAGGTGCGCAACATGACTTTCTGCCAGAAGCCAGGCGGGAAGCTGCTGCTCGCCACCGCCAGCGGTGACATGAGCGTGCGGGTCTGGGACCGGTTCACCACGCGGGCTACCGACGGAGCGGTAGCCATGGACCCCGGCCGGGTGCGCTCGCTGGCGTTCGGCAACGGGCCGGGCGGGGAGCTGCTGCTCGCCACCGCCAGTGGCGGGAACGAGCTGGACGTCTGGGAACCACGGGCTGGGGCGCTGACCGGGAAGCCGCTCACTGGCCGCCCTGACTGGGTGGACTGTGCCGCCTTCACCGTCACCGGTGACGGGCAGGTGCTGCTGGCGTCGGCTGGCCGTGATGGGACGAGCGACACGACGGTCCAGGTCTGGGAGCCGCTGGCGGGCACGCTGGCTGTCGGCCCGCTGACCGTGCACGGCGAGACAGTGCGGTCGCTGGCGTTCGGGATGGGGCCGGACGGGCGGCTGCTGCTGGCCTCGGCCAGCGATGCCGGGGTGGTCCAGGTCTGGGACGCACTCACCGGCGTGGCTGCAGGGAACCCCATCGAAGCCCACCAAGGCGGGGCTGACGCGGTCGCGTTCGGCACCCTGCCAGGGGGCCGGGTGCTGCTGGCGTCCGGCGGTGCAGACGCGACCGTGCGGCTCTGGAACCCCACGACCGGGAAACCGGCAGGCGCACCCCTGCGCGGGCACCGCGACCACATCCGCTGCGTGGGGTTCGGCACGGACGCGGGCGGGCACCTGCTGCTGGCCTCAGGCAGTGACGACCACACGACCCGGATCTGGCGCCCGCTGGCAGCCCGGCATGCCCGGAAGACCCTCACCGGCCACACCGGCAGCGTCTCCTGCCTTGCGTTCGCCACCAGCCCAGATGGGCACCTGCTGCTGGCCACTGGCGGCGACGACCAGCGGGTGCGGGTGTGGGATCCGGCCAAAGGGTCATGCCTGGCCACTATCGCGCGCTGGTCGAGTGTGCGCGCGCTGGCAGCGGCAGACCTCACCCTGGCAGCCGGGCACGACGAAGGGTTCTCCGTGGTCGAACTCGACCCGGCCGCCCTCAGCGGGTAGCACGAGTGCCTCGACGTCCAGCCAAACGACCACTGCCGGGTCTGCGCCGCTCATTCCGCCCGTTGCATCCCATGTCGAGGTAAACAACGCCACCTCGGTATTGACGCTGCATGGCACCGAGTCCACCCTCTGATGAGGGGGTGGTCCCGATGTTCGGTCGCAGACGCAAAGGCGCGCACAGGAGCGGGCACACTGCGCGGCGAGCCAGGGAGGCTGGCCAGCGGAGCGTGGAGACGTCGCAACGGTCAATGGAAATGACGCGGCAGGCCCAGGAAGCAGCGCGGCGTGGCGCTGAGGCGGGACAGCAGGCTGCCGAGGCAGCGCGCCGGGCCGCGGAGGCGGGCCGCAGAGCGGCGGGCCCCCGGTAGCCCAGCGGAACGACCTTGCCGCCCAGATTCAGTGGGCGGCGAAGGCCGTCGCCAGGGCCACGTGGATGGCGGTGCCGCCGAGGATGCTCAGCACTGCGTTGCGCCGCCACAGGTGCAGGCCGATGGTGGCGGCCAGGGCCAGGATGTCCGGCAACGCCTGGGCGGGGCCGGCCAGGGAAAGGCTGCGCAGGCTGTAGACGACCAGGATCACCATGACGCCTGGTGGCATGCGCGGCCTGAGGTAGCTGACTGCGGCGCTGGCGCGCAGCCGTGCCAGGACGGTGAAGGGAAGGGCACGCAGGCTCCAGGTGACAGCGGAGGCGACCGCGACCGCGGCGAGCAGGTAGGGCGTGTCAGGCATGAGCACTGTTCCTCCTCTGGTGGGCGTGCCGGGCCAGCAGTCCCGCGGTGAACAAGGCGAACGCGGCCAGCAGCAACTGGCTGGGGAAGAGAAAGCGTGCGATGAGCGCGCACACCCCGGCCAGGGCAGGCGTGGGGATGTCCCGCCGGGCGCGGAGGACGTCGATGGCCAGCACGGCGAACAGGGCGGTCATCGCGAAGTCCAGCCCCGTGACGTGGGCGGGGATGACCGTGCCCAGCAGCGCGCCGGTGGTGGCACCGCCCACCCAGTAGGCGTGAATGAACGCCTGCAGCCACAGGATGCGCCTGCCAGGCCATGACCTGGCCTCTTCAGTTGCGGTCAGGGCGTAGGCCTCGTCAGTCAGCGCGAAAGTGCTGTAAGCCTTGCCCGCCTTGGTCCTAACGCGGTCCAGCGGGAAGGACAGTGCGTAGAACACGTGCCTGACACTGACCAGCAAGGCGGTCACTGCGATCTGGGCCAGTGATGCACCAGCGACAACGAGCACGATGAGCAGGGACTCCAGTGACCCGGCAAAGATCAGCGAGGAGAACGCGGTCGCCCACCACCAGCTGAGCCCGGAACGCGCGACCA
>DASYYE010000186.1:0-5404 GCA_035946955.1 Streptosporangiaceae bacterium
GACGGGCCACTGGCTCGCGATCTGCGCGGCCAGGTCCTCGGCCTGTGAGCACGGCACGATGATCGCGTCCACCCGCATCCGCGGGCTGGCGGGCCCTTTCGGCGCGACGAAGCCCGCCAGCATCCCGTCGCGGCACTCCGCTTGCGCCACTAGCCACTCCTCGGGCGGCTGGTCGTTGAGACGCTTGGCTCCGGTCGTATCGACCAGGCTGAGCGCCTCTCGGGTCACGCCGGGCGGCGCGTCGGTGAACCACCATCCGGCCTGGTGGTCGGAGCCGTCCGCGTCCTCGCGCTCGCGGCGGCGGTACGGCAGCAGGAGCCTCGCCAGGCGGTCGCCTGCATCGTCATCGGTCATGCTCGTCACGGTAGGCGCCGGGTCTGACATCGCCTGCCGCGGGAACCGGCCCGCCGTGCGGCCCGCGAAAGCGAGACCTCAGCCGAGATCGCCGGATTTCCATGATCTGGGTCCTCAACAGCGTATATCGCGGGTCATGTACCCAGATCAAGGACGGAGCCGCGGAGAACGATTGACCGGCCTGGGTCCAGCTCCTGGCGCGGCGTAGGCCCCAGGCGAAGTCCCGGATCGCGCGCAGCAACTGCGGGCTAGGCACGACCATGACATTTGGTCATGGTTCCGGTAAATCCATGCTCCGTAGTGGTTGACACGAATAGCGGTTCTGGCCAGGATACGAGCGATTGTCGGTGCCGCTCGTGACGTCGAACTCAGTCACGGCAGACCCTGCTCAGCGGCGAGCAGCAACCCGAGCAGATCGGGAGTCAGGAGGTACGGGCATGCGGGACCGGATACTTCGGTGGGTGGCCATCCCGGCTGGGGTGAGCCTGGCCAGCGTGGGGCTGATGATGACGAGTCAGTCGGCCTCGCATGGCCGCGCTGCCGCCGGGGCAGTGGTCTTCCACCCGGCGATTGCCGAGTACTACCAGCTGACGACGGGCACCACACCGCCGTCCGAAGCGCAGTGCAACTCGGTCGGCCGCCGCTGCTTCAGTCCGCAGGACGTTCAGGCCGCCTATAACCTCGGGCCACTTTATGCCGGGGGTTTCAACGGCAAGGGACAGACAATCGCCATCGTCGACTCGTTTGGCAGCGACACGATCGCCAGCGACTTGCACGTCTACGATCAGGCGTTCGGATTGCAGCCGATGTGTGGGGAGGCAGGCGTCACCTGTGCAGCGGGCATGCCCACGTTCAGCCAGCTGCACATCCAGGGCTCGCCGCCGACCAACTCACCGCCGCCGAACAACGGCACCGGGCAGGAGACCCACACGCTGTGGGCTCTGGAGGTATCGCTCGACGTCGAGACAGCACACGCGATCGCCCCGCAGGCGAACATCCTGCTCGTGACGACACCGACTGCCGAGACACTGGGCGTGCAGGGCTTCCCTGACTTCATGAACGCCGAGCAGTTCGTGGTGGATCATCACCTGGCCGACGTGATTTCGCAGAGCTTCGGCTCGGCAGAGGAGGCGTTCTCCAGCACGCAGTCACTGCTGAACCTGCGTCACGCGTTCATCGCGGCCGCGCAGAACAAGGTCACCGTACTGGCGTCCTCTGGGGACAACGGCACGGCGAACCCCGTCAAGGAACCAACCAAGAAGCCGGCCACGATCCCGTTCCCGACGGTCGGCTGGCCTGCCAGCGACCCGCTGGTCACGGGTGTGGGCGGAACGTACCTGTGCACCCAGGCGACGGGCACCGCCAATGGCGCCCCGTCCGCTCGGGTCGCGGACAATGTCAGCCCTGGCGGGCGCTGCCCGGCGTTCCCGGGCCAGGCCGAGGTGGGCTGGACGTTCAGCGGCGGCGGGTTCAGCCACGTCTTCAGCCGGCCGAGCTATCAGGGCACCCTGCCAGCCGGGAGCACGCCGATCGGCAGCATGCGCGGCGTCCCCGACGTTGGCTTGCAGGCAAGCGCCGGGACGGGCGGGCTGGTGTTCATCAGCCTGCCGCCGGACGGGCAGAGCGGTCTGATCTGTGGCAATGTCCCGTGCAGCACCGGCTGGTTCGACATCGGCGGCACGTCTTTGTCCTGCCCGCAGTGGGCCGGACTGGTCGCGATCGCCGATCAGATCAACGGCGGCCACGACCTCGGGCTGATCAACCCGGCGCTGTACAAGATCGGCAGCGATCCGACCCGTTATGCCAATGACTTCTTTGATGTCACCACCGGCAAAAATCAGACTGATCCGACGATCGCCGGCTACCCGGCCACGCCGGGCTGGGATCCAGTCACCGGGCTGGGCACCCCCAACGCGGCTGTTCTGCTTCCCGACCTCGTTAACGCCGCGAACGGTCACTAGGTCACAAGCCTGGCCATCGCGCCGCGCCCTCCCGGCGGATCACGCTATTCCCGTGAGGGCGCGGCGCGCGCGGGCAGACCCAGCTGGGTCGCCAGGAACGGTCAAAGACATCTGTCTGCCATCCGACCGTCGGCAGCGGCCTAGCCCATGCCTCGACGGCGATCAGCCCGCGCGCCGGGCAGCGCAGCCACGCTGCGGTGCAGCCTGCATCCGGTCATGAGCGGGCCTGCTATCCCGCCCCGAAAGGCTCACGGCCTTAACGACGGTGCGCGGTGGCACATGAACCTTGCTGGCGTGCCTTCCGTCATCAAGATATGGCTCGGTGCAACAGACAAAGCCCTTCCGAGGGAAGGCGCCGTGCCGTTCCGGACGCATTCGAGGGAGAAGAGGAAGGGGGAAACAGTCACGGACCAGGGGGGCAGATCCGATCGATGAGGAGGGATCATGCGCTCAAGGCTCCTGCTCGCGCTCACGGCGGCTGCGGCTATGGTCACAGCCGTCGCCGCGGCGCCGTCCCGCGCGGTTGCCACAGCCGGCATCCCGCCGGCCATTCCCGGCACGTCCAGCAACTTCGAACTGGTGGGCCACAATCCCCTGTTTAACAGGGGGATGAACGCCGCTCCGGCGATTTTCGGGGACTTCCTGTATGTCGGCAACCGCAGCGACGGCTCCAACACTTGTCCCGACGGCAGCACCGGGTGTACCCACGTGCATCCGGGCATCTTGATCCTCAACATCTCCGATCCCAGCCAGCCCGAAGTCGTGGGGGAGATCGGGCCGCCGTTCGCCGGCAACGTCGGCATCACCACCCGCGAGCTGCGGGTGTGGCCGCAGCAGAAGCTGCTGATGGTGATGACGTTCCGGTGCAGCCACGTCATCCACGCCTGCCCGGCGGGCAACGACGCCAAGTTCCCGTTCAACATCGAGTTCTTCGACCTGTCCGACCCGGTCCACCCGAGGTTTATCGAGAGCTACGTCCCCACGTCCGCGGCGGGGCGCGCGGTGAAGCCGCATGAGATGTACCTGTGGGTGGATCCGAACGACGTCGGCCGCGCGCTGTTGTGGATCTCGACCCCGACCATCTCGGCCAACCCGGCCATCCCGAACCTGATGATCGTGGACATCAGCCAGGTGCCGGCCGGCGGCCCGGTGCGGGAGGTGGCCGAGGGCAACTGGAACGACCTGTACCCGGGCACCAGCCAGCCCAACTATCCCTTCGATCCGGCCAGCCCGACCGGGTGCGGGCCGTATGACTGCAACCTGTTCGTCCACTCCATGGCACCCACCGCCGACGGCGAGACCACGTTCCTGGCGATGGAGGCCGGGCAGTTCCTGGCGCTGGACACCAGCTCGGTGGCGGACGCGCCCAGCCCGCCCACCTCGGTCATCAACCTGCACGGTGACCTGCTCACCAACCCGGCGAACCGGCCGGTGTGGGAGCAGACGCCGCCCGACCCGGCCGCGGTGCCGGCCAACTGCTTCAAGACCTGCCCCAACGGCCACTCGGCGATCCCGATCCCCGGCACGCACTACGCCCTGACCACCGACGAGGTCTACGGGACCTTCACCGACCCCAGCTTCGGCTGCCCGTGGGGCTGGGCGCGGATCATCGACGTCGCCGACCCCGCCCACCCGGTGATCGTGGGCGAGTACAAGATCGCCGAGGATCAGCAGTCGTTCTGCGGCAGCGCCCGCGACGACCCTCTCACCGAGCAGTTCACCAGCTACTCCTCCCATAACCCAACCGCGCTGCCGGATCTTGCATTCGTCGACTGGCACTCCGGCGGCATCCAGGCCATCAACCTGTCCGACCCGGCCAACCCCGCCCAGGCCGGCTTCTTCCTGCCTGAGCCGCTGAACACGGTGGCGCTGGAAGACCCGGCGCTCAGCCGCGGGCCGAACAAGGTGGTGTTCTGGAGTTACCCGATCATCCGCAACGGCCTGATCTACGCGATCGACATCCGCAACGGCCTGTACATCCTCAAATACACCGGCCCGCACGCCGCAGAGGTGGCCGGCATCAAGTTCCTGGAAGGAAACTCCAACCTCGGCGACGCCGTAAGGCTCGCAGAAAACTCCAACCCCGGCGAGGGTTAAGGCCCCCCGCACAACCCGCACTCGACCACGCGGGCGGGCCGGCAATGCCGGCCCGCCCTCCGCGGGTCCTCGCCTGCCCGCCGCCGGATCGACGAGGCTCCTTGTTCCAAGTGACGCCGCGTGTGCGCGGTCTTATGTGCGAGGCGCGGTACTCGATGACCTGTAGGAGTTCGCCACCGAAGGAGGGCGGTGCCCGCTGGCCGCGGTCTCGGGCCGCGGGTGCGCTGGGCCGCCGCTGCTTCACCGGTCACGCCCCATGGACCGGTGGGCGGCGAGTTCCAGTGCACATCGCGAGGCGGGCACCGCCTACCTGCCTGGACGGCGCGCCGGTTGCCAGGCGGCCGTCTCTGTCTCGCTAGGACATCCCCAGCGGATGCAGGCCGGGTGCAGATCCTGTGTGCGAGATGTGGAGCAGCGGGCCCCGCAACTTCCAGATCTCTGGGAGCTGCAGCCGATTCGTTGACCGGCGCGTGCTCCGTCACGCATCGTGGTTGATAAACCAAGCGGCCGAGAGCGGCAGGGCGCGGCCGGGAGCGGCCGAGAGGCCTGGACGGTGGTCGATGACAGAGCGCAGGGATGCGGTGCGTCGGTCGGCGCGGGCTCCACTGCAGCAGCGCAGCCGCAAGCGCTGGACGGCGGCGGCTTGCGTCGCCGTGTGCTGGGCCATCCTGCTGGTCCTCACCCATTCGGTGTTCGGGGCGACCGTGGTGCTGGCGGCCTTCGCGGGCCTGTCCATCGCGGGCGTGGTGTTCCTCAAGACCATGGGCGTCACCAGGGATCATCCCTGGGTGCGGTGGATGGCATCGCGGCCGTGGCGCGACGGCCAGGATGTGCTGAAGCTGGCCCTGCGGCACCTGCCCGACGTGTTCGTGATCACGCCGAGCGGTGCGCTGATCGCGCCGAACGCCGTGGACCTGTGGCTGAATCCCGATGACCTCGGCTCGATCACCGAGCGGATGGAACTCGACCTGGTCAACACCAGCGCGGCCGAG
>DASYYE010000187.1:0-11354 GCA_035946955.1 Streptosporangiaceae bacterium
CTCGGTGGTGGTCTCGTCGCAGGCGGCCTGCACCGTGCCGTCGGCGGCCAGGTACAGGTTGTAGCCTGCGTGGCGGGCACGTGCCACCCCGGCCGTGGCACCGCCGGGGATGCCGCTGACCCGCACGGTGTCGAAGAACGCCGGGTGCACCACGGTCGCCCCGCCGTCGCGCAGCGCCGCGGCCAGCGCCGCCGCCCTGGCGTGCACCCGCCGGGCGATCGCGGCGAGCCCACCGGGCCCGTGGTACACCGCGTACATCGCGGCGATCACGGCCAGCAGCACCTGGGCGGTGCAGATGTTGCTAGTGGCCTTCTCGCGGCGGATGTGCTGTTCCCGTGCCTGCAGGGCGAGCCGGACGGCGGTGTGGCCGTCGGCGTCCACCGACACACCGACCAGCCGCCCAGGCAACTGCCTGCGGAACGCATCGCGCACAGCGATGTAGGCGGCGTGTGGCCCGCCGTAGCCCATCGGCACCCCGAAACGCTGGGTCGTCCCCACCGCGACGTCGGCGCCCATCTCCCCGGGGGGCATCAGCAGGGTCAGCGCCAGCAGGTCGGCGGCCACCACGGCCAGTGCCCCGTGTTCGTGGGCGGCGTCGATGGCCGGGCGGATGTCACGGACCTCGCCTGTGGCGTCCGGGTAGGGCAGGAGGACTCCGAACAGCTCGCCCTCGGGCTGGGCCGCCACCGCAGCGGCATCCACCCGGGCGGTGACCAGCTCGATGCCGAGTGGCTCGGCCCGCGTGGCGAGCACGGCCAGGGTCTGCGGCAGGCACCGCTCGTCAGCGAGGAAGACCCGGCCGCGTCCGGCCACCCGGCGCGCGAGTGTCATGGCCTCAGCGGCAGCGGTCGCCTCGTCCAGCAGCGAGGCTCCCGCGCTGTCGAGGCCGGTGAGGTCGGCGACCATCGTCTGGAAGTTCAGCAGCGCCTCCAGCCGCCCCTGGGAGATCTCCGGCTGGTATGGCGTGTACGCGGTGTACCAGGCGGGGTTCTCCAGGATGTTGCGGCGGATGACGGCTGGGGTGACTGTGCCGTAGTAGCCGAGGCCGATCATGGGGGTCAGCACCTGGTTGGCTTCGGCCAGCCGCCGCAGCCTCGCCTGGGCCTCCGGCTCTGACAGCGCGGACGGCAAGTCGAGCCGGCCACCGGTGGCGGCCAGGCTCCCCGGGAGGGCGGCGGTTGTCAGGTCATCCAGTGAGGCGTAGCCGACCTCGTCCAGCATCCGGCGCACATCCTGGTCGGAGGGGCCGATGTGGCGTGACGCGAAATCCATGAGAGCCTCGCAGCGGGGTGCCGGGTGTTGGCAATCCCCCTCTGTCGCGGTGCTCCAGAGACGCCTGTCCCGTCCGGTCCTTGGTGCCTGAGAGGTTCCGGGGATGTTGCCCCTTCGGCGCTCCGGGCCTGCGGCCCGGGGACTCTCCCGGACGGTGTCATCAGCTCTTGCCGAGCTTACCCCAGCGAGTCCAGATCCCACCCGAAGCAGCCCCCACACCCAGCACAGGCCCGCCTCTTGCTGTTATCAGCTATCGCCGGTGATCGATGGCGCGTCACGGACAAAAGATTGTCCATATCCGTACATCGATCATCCGGGCCGACCGCCGCAACCGCCCTCGCGAGTCACAGCAGCCACACCAACCAGTGCGGCCCCACTGGACTGGTTGGTCATCAAGGGCCACCGGCCGCTATGGCTGAGAGGCCTCATGGGATAGGTTCCCCCGGCGGACCGCCACTTGCTGTTATCACGCCTGTCAGGAGCCCGGGGCGATGGAGGCCAAGGGCCGGAGGGGATGAGGGCTAGGAGCCGGTGCGGCGGGCGCGGCGCTGGGCGAGTTCGTCGTGCTCGGACGGGGCCTCGTTGGCAACGGCCTTTTCCGCGCTTTCGGCTGGGAGTTCGGCGAGGGTGCCGTCGACCTCCTGCCAGATCCGCCCGAGCGCGATGCCGAACACGCCCTGGCCCCCGGCCAGCAGGTCGACCACCTCATCGGTGGACGTGCACTCATAGACACTGACCCCGTCGCTCATGAGGGTCAGCCGGGCCAGGTCTTCGGAGCCCCGGTCACGCAGGTGGGCGACTGCCGTGCGGATCTGCTGCAGCGAGATGCCGGTGTCCAGCAGGCGCTTGACGACCTTGAGCACACAGATGTCACGGAAGCTGTACAGCCGCTGCGAACCCGACCCGTGGGCGGGCCGGACGGTGGGCTCGACCAGGCCGGTGCGTGCCCAGTAGTCGAGCTGGCGGTAGGTGATCCCGGCGGCCGCGCAGGCCGTGGGGCCGCGGTAGCCGACGTCGTCCGGGTGGGCAGTGACTTCTTCGTGGCCGAACAGGAGACCCTGCTCCCCCGCGTTACGGAACGCAGCGCTGCGCCGGGAAGGCTGACCACTGTTGCTCTTGGTTACCGCCACAAGTGCCTCCGGGCCAGGGGAAAAAGGGTGACCCTGGGTGTTCGCTTCGCACGCTAGATCCCCCGGACGTGCGCGTCAACGATCGTGCGCGGCGCGTCGCGTCTGGGCGGAAAGGCTGTGCTCGTCCCGCTTGCCTCCGGGCGCCCGAAGGCGCCGCTTTCCCTCCTCGATCTTCGCTCGTCAGCCCAGGCAGCGCAGCGGCCCTTCGGCCCGCGGGGGCCTGCCGGGGTCAGGTCGCGCGGCCGAAGTCCTCTGGGCTGATCGTGTCCAGGAACTCGCGGAACTTCTCGACCTCGTCTTCCTGTTCGTCGGGGATCGCGACCCCGGCCTCGTCGAGGATCTCCTCGGCGGCGAAGATCGCGGCCCCGGTCCGCAGCGCCAGGGCAATCGAGTCCGAGGGCCGGGCGCTGACCTCCTTGCCGTTGGAGAAGATGAGGTCGGCGAAGAAGATGCCGTCCCGCAACTGGGTGATGTTGACGGTGGTCAGCCTGACGCCGAGCGCGTCGAGCACATCACGGAACAGGTCATGGGTCAGCGGGCGTGGCGGCACCATGCCCTGCTGTGCAAAGGCGATCGCGGTGGCCTCGACCGGGCCGATCCAGATCGGCAGATACCTGTCCCCCTGCGTCTCCTTGAGCAGGACGATGGGCTGGTTCGAGGGCATCTCGACCCGGACGCCAACGACCTCCATCTTCCTCACGGCGACTCCGTCCTCACCGGTCTCAGACACTGCGTGTTCTGAAACGTGTCGTAAGGGCTTTCCTGCCAACGTACACCCGCCCGGGTAACGGACAGGTTGCCGGCTGTTGCTCTCACTGCTCGGGGTTGCCCGTCCCCCGGTCGCCGAAACCCGCGTCGGCGAGCGACATCTCCACCAGTGCGGTGTGCACCTGGCGGGTGAACGAGGCGACCTCGCGGGCGGCCTGGCTGGCCCGGTCCCGCGCCCCAGGACTGCGCTGGCGGAGGATGGGGGCGACCACCTGCTCGATCAGTGCGGTCTCTCGTTCGGCCGCGGCCTGCAGGACGCGCATGTGCCGTGCGTGGACCCCGTAGGAGGCCAGGGCCATGACCGCGCGGACCGTGTCGATGGCCTGCGGCGGATAGTGGCGGCCACGTCTGCGGATGAGGCCGAACTCCTCGAGCTCGGCGAGTGCCGCGTCGTCAATGCCCGTGGCATCCATCAGCTCACGCCTGGTCAGCGCGCCTGGGTCACCGCCTGCCTCGAAACCGTCCAGGCCGGCGGGGAGCCCGCGGCTGGCCTGTCTGGGTGAGGGATCGGGGTTGTTTGGTACTGGATGGACGGCCAGCCGGCGCGGACGTGGCAGCTCCTCACCTGCCTCGAGCTGGTCCTTGATCACGCGCAGCGGCAGGTAGCGGTCCCGCTGGGCCGTGAGGATGTACTTCAGCCGGTCCACGTCAGCCGGGGTGAACTTGCGGTACCCCGACGGCGAGCGGGCAGGCTGGATCAGCCCTTCCGTCTCCAGGAAACGGATCTTCGAGACACTCACGTCCGGAAACTCGGCGCGGAGCAGGGCGATCACCTCGCCGATGCCGATGTACGCCCGGGCAGGCTCAGCACTCATGCCCCGACCTGTGCGCCTCCGCCACGGTCTGCCCCGCCGCGGTCAGCAGGGGACCGCCAGGCCGAGTAGAAGGTCAGCCGGAACTTGCCCACCTGGACTTCGTCGCCGCCGCGCAGGCTGGCCTCCTCGATCCGCTCCCGGTTGACGTAGGTGCCGTTGAGGCTCCCCACGTCACGCACGACAAACCCGTCGCCGTGACGGTAGAACTCCACATGGCGGCGGGAAACCGTAACGTCGTCCAGGAAGATATCGCTATCCGGGTGGCGGCCCACGGTGGTGAGGTCTGCGTCCAGGAGGAACCTGCTGCCCGCGTTCGGGCCGCGCTTGACGACGAGGAGACCGGTACCTGGTGGCAGTGCCTCCGCTGCAGCCGCTTCGGCAAGCGACTCCTCGGGCTCGGCCTCGGCGAGGTCGGTACCCGCCAGGGAAATGGTCGAGGTGCTCTCCCCCGGGCTCTCGGCGCGCATGAGGGGGGCGCCGCAGTGAGAGCAGAAACGGGCACCCTCGGGACTGGCCCGCCCGCAGCGGGTGCAGTAGACACTCGGCATCGCTTCGTGCAGCCTCTCCTGCACCGGCCATAGACTCGGGTCGGCCTCGGCATCCACCGGTGCGGTCAGGTGCCGGGACTCGCTTACGTTCGCCCACGCTACCTGCGATGTGGGTACACGGTCCATGCGCCACGCGGTCTGCTGGTCACGGCGACGCCCCCGCCACCGAGCGCGCCAGCCATGACGTCTAGGCCACATCCAGTCACACCTCCGACGCCGGTCTGCCGGGGACGGGCGCATCGGTCCCCGTCACTGGCAGCCCCGTCTGGGCCGCTGGCGCCTTATCCGGCAGATATGTCGTTAGAGGGTAATTCTCTCACGTACAAGGACATGTCTGCCCGATCACTTGACCAAGGGGCGGTAATCAGGCGTCGGCGCCTTCCACAACCCCAGCCCAGGAGTCCAGCAGTGCCTGCGCCTCGTCCTCGTCAGCGCCTTCGGCCCACAGGTGTGTCACTGCCTCAGCCGGGTCCGGGAGCACGAGCACCCACCCGCCGTCGGGCTCGACCACCCGGACCCCGTCGGTGGTGTCGATCTCCCGGCCGGCGGCTGCCTCCACCACCGTGCGCATCACGCTGCCCTTGGCGGCCCAGGGTGTGGGCATGGACAGCTTGAGCAGGTGTGCCTTGGGGATGCGGGCGGCGATCTGGGACAGCGACAGGCGGGTGCGCGCCACCAGGCCGAGCAGCCGGACGAACGTGGCCATGCCGTCGAGGGTGCGGCTGAACTCCGGCACCACGAACCCGCCCCGCCCGTCCGCGCCGAAGATCACGTCGTCGGGTGCCATGGCCTCGGTCAGGGCGGACGGTGAGGTGGGCGTCCAGCTCACCTGCACCCCGTGGAACCGGCAGACCTGCTCGGCCACCCTGGTGGTGGTGACGGGCAGGGCCACCCGGCCGGTGCGCCGCTCCGCGGCGATCAGGTCGAGGATGACCAGCAGTGCCCGGTCCTCGCTCACCATCTCGCCCCGGTCGTCCACCAGCATGAGGCGCTCCCCCACCTGGTCGAACCGCACGCCGAACGCGGCGCGGGAGGAGGCGACCAGCTCGGCGAGCCGCTGCATGCCGGCCCGGGTCTGCGCCAGGCTCTGGGTCGGCGACGCGTCGTCCAGCCGGTTGTTCAGGGTGAGCACGTCCAGGCCGATCCGGCCGAGCAGGGACGGGAGCACGAGCGAGACGGTGCCGCCCGCGCAGTCGACCACGACCTTCAGGCCGGACTCACGGACCCCGCTCATGTCCATGGACCGCAGCAACTCGTTGGCGTAGGCCTCCACGACCCGCGACGGGTAGGTCAGCTCGGCGATCTCGCCGGGGAACGCCCGCCGGTACTCCTGGCGTGAGAAGACACGCTCCACCCGGCGGCACGCCGCCTGGGAGAGGTCGCCGCCGCTCTCGTCCAGGAACATGATGTCCAGCGACTGGGAGTCACCGGGCGTCGTCCGCAGCGCGATACCGCCGCTGACGTCCCGTTGCGCGGTGTGGTAGCGCACCACCGGCAGCGGCTGCGCCTCCAGGTCCATCACGTTGATGGCGCTGGCGTTGAGGGCACCGTGCACGGCCCGCTTGAGCGCGCGGGCGGCCCGCGACACGTCCCGGGAGGTGATCACGGTCGAGCCCTTGCGCAGGGTCGTGGCGTAGGCGCTGGCCAGCCGTACGCACAGTTCGGGGGTGATCTCGACGTTGACCAGGCCGGACACGCCGCGCGGGCCGAACAGGGAACGCTGGCCGCGCGACTCCCAGATGACGCTGGTGTTGACGACCGCGCCGGCCTCGATGGTCTTGAACGGGTAGACCTTCACCCCCGCCGAGATATAGGCCTCCGGCTCGATCAGGCACTCATCCCCCACCACCGCGCCTTCTTCGATCCGGCCCGAGGCCATGACGTCGGTGTTCTTGCCGATCACACAGCCGCGCAGGGTAGCGCCCTGCCCGACGAACACGTTGTTGTGCACCACCGCACGGTGCAGGAACGCGCCTTCCTTGATGACCACGTTGTTGCCGACCACGGTGAACTCACGCAACTGGGCGCCGGCCTCGATCTTCGCGTAGTCGCCGATGCACAGCGGCCCCTTGAGCACCGCCTCCGGGTCCACCTCGGCGCCCGCGCACACCCAGACCCCCGGGGAGACCTCGAACCCGTCGATCTCAGCCTCGACCCGCCCGCACAGCACGTCGGCCTGGGCCTTGAGATAGCTCTCGTGGGACCCGACGTCCTCCCAGTAGCCCTCGGCGACCCAGCCGTACACGGGGGCGCCCCTGGTCAGCAGGCGGGGGAACACGTCGCCGGACCAGTCAACCGGCTCACCCCCGGGCACTTCGGCCAGCACCTCGGGTTCCATCACGTAGATTCCGGTGTTGATGGTGTCGGAGAACACCTGCCCCCAGGTCGGCTTCTCCAGGAACCGCTGGATGCGCCCGTCCTCGTCAGCGATGACGATCCCGAACTCCAGGGGGTTTGGCACGCGGGTGAGGGCTACCGTGACCAGGGCGCCCTGCTTCTTGTGGTAGGTGACGAGCGCCGACAGGTCGATGTCGGTGAGCGCGTCACCGGAGATCACCAGGAACGGCCCGGACCGCAGTTCGTCTTCGGCGTTCTTCACGCTCCCGGCGGTGCCGAGCGGCACCTCCTCCGTGGCGTACTGCAGGCTCATGCCGAAGTCCTCGCCGTCGCCGAAGTAGTTGCGCACCAGCGATGCGAGGAACTGGACGGTGACCACTGTGTCGGTGAACCCGTGCCTGCGCAGCAGCCGCAGCACGTGTTCCATGATGGGCCTGTTCGCCACCGGCAGGAGCGGCTTGGGCTGGTTGGCTGTCATGGGGCGCAGCCGGGTCCCTTCCCCGCCCGCCATAAGCACAGCCTTCACCGTTGACCCGTCTCCTTCCGGTCTGACGTGACCCTGTCAGGGCTGTATGGCCCATCATCGCCGGGTGTGCGCTGGGGGGCCAGTGCCGACGCCCGGGTAGCTTCGACAGCCCGCCGCACCTCGCTGACCAGGCGTCCTGCCTGAATGAGGTACAGCGCACCAGACCACCAATAGAGGGCACTTCCCCAGATCGCGAAAGCCCAACCGATGACCCGTGCGGACTCCGCTGGCACCCCCGCATGGGCACCAAGGAAGAGCAATGGGAAAGCGTAGAGCAGGCAAAGCGTCGCTGCCTTGCCGACGAAACTGACCTGCAGGGCCGGGTAGCCGTAGCGGTTCAGCACGAGCAGGGCGATGGCGAGGACCAGTTCCCGGCCGACGAGGATGCCAACCAGCCACCAGGGGATGATGGCCCGCAACGCCAGGGCGGCCAGGGTGGCCGCGATGTAGAGGCGGTCCGCGGCCGGGTCGAGCACCTGTCCCAGGGCGCTGGTCTGGTTCCACGCCCGGGCGATCTTGCCGTCGAGCCAGTCGGACAGGCCCGCGGCGACGAGCAGCCCGACCGCCCAGCCGTCCGCCTTCGGGCCGAGCACGAGCCACAGGAAGACCGGTACACCCGCCAGGCGGGCCACGCTGATGGCATTGGGAACGGTAAGGATGCGGGCCTGCTGGCCTGCGCGGTTCCCCGCGTCGGCCTGCCCATCGTCCTCGGCACGCGCCATGTCGTTCCTTGCACGCGTCGGCGGCCCCGGGGCTCGCGGGTGAGTCCCCATCCTGGCCACTCGTACCGGTGCTGACATTACCTGGCGGGCCGGCGGGTAGCGTAACGGGGGAACGCGGGAGCCCAGAACCACTGGGCTGAGAGGGCGGCTGGGGTAGCCGCCGACCGCCAGGACCTGATCCGGGTCATGCCGGCGAAGGGAGTTGCTATGACATCCGGGCAAACACACGACGGGCAACCGCACGGCAACGGTCACGCCCACGGAAACGGCGAGCGGCCCACGGTCTACCGGAAGGCGTACCTGGCCGGGCCCCGGCCGGACATCCGGGTGCCGGTGCGCGAGGTCAGCCTGACCAACGGAGACACGTTCACTCTCTACGACACGTCCGGGCCTTACCAAGACCCGGGGTTCGGCGACGGCCACGTGCTGCCCGCACTGCGGGCTCCGTGGATCGCCGAGCGCAAGGCGCGTGGCGGGTGTGTCACCCAGCGGGCGGCGGCGCGGCGGGGTGAGGTCACCCCTGAGATGGAGTTCGTCGCCGTGCGCGAGGGCATGGCGCCCGAGGTGGTCCGGGACGAGGTGGCCGCTGGCCGGGCGGTCCTGCCCGCGAACGTGAACCACCCCGAGAGCGAGCCGATGGTCATCGGCAAGGCGTTCCTCGTCAAGATCAACGCCAACATCGGGACGTCGGCGGTGACCTCGTCTGTGGCCGAGGAGGTCGAGAAGATGCGGTGGGCGACCCGCTGGGGCGCGGACACCGTGATGGACCTGTCTACGGGCAAGCGCATCCACGAGACCCGGGAGGGGATCCTGCGTGGCTCGCCGGTGCCGATCGGGACCGTGCCGATCTACCAGGCGCTGGAGAAGGTGGACGGCAAGCCTGAGGCCTTGTCCTGGGAGGTCTATCGGGACACGGTCGTCGAGCAGTGCGAGCAGGGCGTGGACTACATGACCATCCACGCCGGGGTGCTGCTGCGCTATGTGCCGCTGACCGCCACACGGCGGACCGGCATCGTCAGCCGGGGCGGGTCCATCCTTGCGGCGTGGTGCCTGGCCCATCACGAGGAGAATTTCCTATACACCCACTTCCCCGAGCTGTGCGAGATCCTGCGTGAGTACGACGTGACGTTCTCGCTGGGGGACGGGCTGCGGCCCGGGTCGATCCACGACGCCAACGACGAGGCGCAACTGTCGGAACTGCGGACACTGGGCGAGCTGACCAAGGTGGCGGCCGAGTTTGACTGCCAGGTCATGATCGAGGGCCCCGGGCATGTGCCCATGCACAAGATCGCGGAGAACGTGCGGCTGCAGCAGGAACTGTGCGATGAGGCGCCCTTCTACACGCTGGGGCCGCTGGCGACCGACATCGCGCCCGGGTACGACCACATCACCTCGGCGATCGGGGCCGCGATCATCGGCTGGCACGGGACGGCGATGCTGTGTTATGTCACACCCAAGGAGCACCTGGGCCTGCCCGACCGGGAGGACGTGAAGCAGGGCGTGATCGCGTACAAGATCGCCGCCCATTCCGCTGACCTGGCCAAGGGCCACCCCGGGGCGAAGGCGTGGGACGACGCGCTGTCGGACGCGCGGTTCGAGTTCCGCTGGGAGGACCAGTTCAACCTGGCGCTGGACCCGGACACGGCGCGGTCCTACCACGACGAGACGCTTCCCGCGGCGCCGGCGAAGACGGCCCACTTCTGCTCGATGTGCGGCCCGCACTTCTGCGCGATGAAGATCACCCAGGATGTGCGCGCCTACGCGGCGGAACACGGCCTGGACGACGAGTCAGCGCTGACTGAAGGCATGCGCGAGAAAGCCGAGGAGTTCACCCGCGAAGGCAACCGCATCTACCTCCCTCTTAGCCGCAGCTAATCGTCAACCAACGCCTACCCGCGTGGCTCCGGTAGCGCCGCGGTTCGCCAGATGCGCTGGTCACACGGTTCACAACCGCCGCATGAGTACAACACATCACAAGAGCCCCACAGTACGGTTGATCAACTCAGGAAAGCAGCAGGTTGTGTGTCAAAACCGCTGTCCCAACGACGGTTTTGACACACAACCTCCGGTGGGCTGGGCGAGTGGGGATGGTGGGGCATCCCCACTCGCAATGTGGCATTGAGCATCCACAACTTGCGCGAGGTGTCAGAGTTATCCACAGCCACAGAAGAGGTGGCTGAAAGCTAGGGAGTCTCGTCCCATCATCGTGTCGTGCGACGAGACGAGGATTGTCCTGGCTGGGTCGTGACGCTGCTTCGCGAACAGAGTGGCGTCCTCAGGTCAGACCGTGCCATCGAATGGCTCGGCGAGCCTGGCGTTCGCTGGAAACTGGCAAGTGGGCGGTGGCAACGACCGTGCCGGGGCGTCCTCGTAACCCACCCAGGACCGCTCACGGCTGACCAACTCCTATGGGTGGCTGTGCTGAGCGCGGGCCCAGGCGCGGCACTGGCGGGACTGACGGCCGCCCGACTGGACAGGCTCGCCGGGTTCGACGAACCCCGGACGTACCTCCTAGCCCCAGCGCCGAGTTGTGTCAGGATCAGGCTCGCAAACGTGGTTGTCCACCGCTCCAGGACACTACGGCCAGATGACATTCACCCGGCCCGCACACCACCCCGCACCAGACTCACCCGCTCCTTGCTAGACGCGGCGGCCTGGGCACCGAGTACCGCCCTCGCACGTGGCATCCTGGCCGCCGGTGTGCAGCAACGTCTAGTGCGCGCGGACCAACTCGCGGCCGCAGTCGCAGCACGGCCGAGCATCCGCCGACATGCCCTGATCGCTGCCACGCTCGGCAACATCAGCGAAGGCGCACAGGCACTGTCTGAGTTGGACTTCACACTGCTGCTACGTCGCCACCGGATTCCCGAACCGGACCGCCAGGTCATGCGGTTGGACAGCATGGGACGACGGCGTTGGCTAAACACCTATTGGGACCAGGCCCGGCTGGCGGCTGAGATCGACGGCATGTGGCACATGGAACCGCTCTCCTGGTGGGCGGACATGTGCCGCGACAACGAACTCACGACCTCCGGATACCGAGTGCTCCGATTCCCAGCCTTCGCCCTGCGCGAAGCCCCAGACACCGTGGCAACCCAGATCAAAGCCGCCCTCCGACTCGGCTCTGGCTAATCGCAGGACGGCGCGTTAGCCCCAGGAAACACCTGTAGGCGCCGACCGCTGACCTCTGAATTGAGGAGGGGCGGGCCTGGCAGAGATGCCAGGCCCGCCCCTCG
>DASYYE010000188.1:0-5983 GCA_035946955.1 Streptosporangiaceae bacterium
AGGGCGCGTATTACGGGGGTATGGAAACGCTGCGTGCCAAGCGGGAGAGCGCGGTCAAGAGTGCGCGGGTAAGGGAGGCGGCGGACCGGAACGCCCGTGCTGGGAAGCGGCCGGGGGGCGGGTGGCGGTGGTTCGGCTATACCCGGATCTATGTCAACCCGGATGAGCCGGACCACCGCAAGCGCATCATCTTGCGGGAGGAAATCAACCCCACCGAAGCGGAAGCACTCCAGGAGGCGGCGCGCCGTGTGCTGGCTGGTGAGACCATAGGGTCAGTCATCCGGGACTGGGACAAGCGCGGGATCAGGCCAGTTGCGGCCTCCGAGTGGTCGCCGTCGTCGCTGATCTACACACTGAAGTCGGCGCGGATCGCGGGTTTCCGGGAATGGCAGGGAACCAAGTACCCCACCACGGACTGGCCCGCGATCATTGACACTGATACGCATGAGCGGCTGGTGAAGTTGTTCGCGGACCCGGCACGCCGGCGGTATTCGGTGCGGCGCATGCCGCACCTGCTGTCGGGGATCGCGACCTGCCCCAAGTGTGGGAAGGGGCTGCACTACCGGCGCTGGTCAGAGCGCCAGACGGCCCGGGCTGACTCCTATGCGTGTGTGAAGGGCCCCGGTGGTGGCTGCGGCGGGGTCGGGGTCAAAGCGGAGTTGCTTGAGGAGTATGTGACCGGCGCGGTCTTGGACGCTTTGGAGTCCCCGCGTGTCCAAGACGCCCTGCGTGAAGGCCACGAGGATGCGCCCCGGCGCGCGGAGTTGCTGGCTGAGATTAGCGATGCTCAGGAGACCCGCGCGGAGGCGCGCCGTGACTATGCGGAAAAGGTGATTGACCGGGCGGACTGGCTGGATATCCGGGACCGCACTGAGGCGCGTATCACCAAGGCACGGCGTGAGTATGACCGGCTTTCTGGTTCGGGGCCGGTGCTGGGTGACATCCCGCCCGCCGAACGGGTGCGGGATGTGTGGGAGTCGTGGAGCGTGGACCGCCGCCGTGCCGCGATCCGGGCCGTGCTCCACGCGGTGAAAGTCAAGAACCTGCCTCCCGGCGTGGCCAGCAACCCGGGTGCCGCACTGAAAGACCCGGCCAAACGGCGGGAACGTGAAATGGCCACCCTGCGCACGCGGGTCGACTTCGACTGGCGCGTCTAGCAGCAACTCACATACACCAACGGCGCGGACAGCTCTCCTGACAGACTGTCCGCGCCGTCGCTTGCGGCTATGCCGCTGGTTTCCTTCCGCGTTTGGTCCGGTCATCTCGTGTGCTTTCTCCCGGCGTGGCCGGCTCGCGCAGCATGGCGGCGAGCATGGCGATGGTGGCCGGGTCTTCGATGCGTTCGGGCAGGCCCGCTGCGAGGCGGGAGCGGCGGGCGTCGGCGGCGCCGGCCGCGCGGACCTTCTCACGGTCTGCCTTGGTCAGTGTGTGTCTGGTGGGCTTGGTGTCGTTGCGGTTGGGTGGCCGCGTTGAGGCATCACCCCCTCTCCTGGTTCCGGTCACGGTGCGTGATGGTCCATGTGCACGTGCACGGCGCGAACATGGCCCTACGCGTGCAGACGCGCGCGAGCCGTGCACGGACAAACCGTCACTCACGGTCACGGTCACCTCGTTGAGGGTGGCGTGGCCGTCCGGGTGGCCGGTCGTCTGGTGGCCGTAATGGTGGCCGCCTAGCTGGGGGACCACCCGGGCCGGGGACGGCCCGCCAGCGGCCGCGTCTGGCCTGGACCGCGCGGCCCGCCGTGGCGAGTTCGCGCAGCCGGTAGTAGACCCACCGCCGGCCCATCCCGGACGCGGCGATCAGCTCCGCGACTGGTGCGCCGTCCGGCCCGGCCGCCATCAGCGCGTCCCACAGTGCCGCTTGCGGCCTGGCCTGCTCCTCGGCATGGGCCGGGGCCGGCTCGCCGCTGTGGGGGCGTTTGGGCGTGTCCTGAGGCAGACCGGGCGGGCTGGCAGGCGGCCCAGGCCGGGTGTGGGTGGCTGGGCCGGGGATCACGCGTGCGCTTCCCGGGCGCAGCCCCAGCCCTGGCTCAGTCGCGGGTACCTGGTTGACCGCGTGGGCAGCGGTGGTTGTTTTCCGCATCACTACACGGGCCGTCCGGCCCCACGCATTCACCACGGTTGAGGTGGTGCGGGAACCGGGGAGGGCCTTGTTTTCCGCGATGGCAGGCCAGGCTTGGATGGTGCGCAGCGCGCGGACTTTCGCGCGCCTGCGGCGGTGCGCCCACCACGGGATCCCGAGTATCAGCGTGGCGATACCGGCGATCTGTGGCAGGGGTTTCGTTACCGGGCTGAGAGCGGTGGCCGCCGAAAGCCAGCCTCCGGCTGCCGCGATAACTGCCGTGACATAGGTGCGTTCCGCGGGGCGGTCGATTCCACATTTCTCCCACGCCCGCGCCAGCAATCCCGCCGTGACCCGCCCGGCCGGGCGGGCACTCAGAACCCGGTGTGGGATACCGGGCACCACAACCGCCAGCGCGGTAATCCCCGCTATGAGCGGCCAGGCGGCCCGGTAGCCGTGGTGCAGCTTCGCTCCCGCCACGAACACGGCAGCGGTCACGAGGAACGGCAGGAATGCGGAACGGTGCCGGTAAGCCCACCGCCCCACCGCAGAAGCCACCACAGGCCACCACGGTTCATAGAGGACAGAGAGCGGTACCGGGTAGCCGCTGCGACGGCCACCAAACGCCCGCCGCACGTCTCGCCGGTAGGGGTCACGGTAACTCATACCGGCCACCCCGGGGAAAGCTCCGGGAGTTCCCAGCGCAGGTAGTCCAGTGGGTTATCCCCGCCGTCTGCTGCCGCACCCAGCGCCGCACGCATAGCGGCGCGCAGGTCCACGTTTTCCAGCCGGATTCTGGCCAGCTCATCACACAAGACAGCGAGGATGGACAGGAGCGCCGCGACATCGGAAACGACCGCTGTCACGGCGGGGCCGCACTGCGGGCAGAAGTTCATGCCCGCCAGCGCGGTTAGGTGTGTGCTGATTTCCTCCAGCTTGGGAGAGGGGCATGTCCTTGGGTTATTGGCCATGGGCACCTCCGATCATCGCAGGGACAGGTCATAGGCGTTCCTTTCCCGTGTCCCGCACACCCGGTAGCGCGCGGGACACGCCCGTGATACAGGTCATCGTCTGTGGCTTCCGCCCCAACGTCTGTTCTCCTTGGGCTGAGGCGGCCTGGCTCGTGGTTATTCGTGGCTATCTGCGGGCTCACCCCCGTCTTCGCCGTCCGTGCTTTCGCCTAGCTCCGCAGCGATACGGTCGGCAGCCAGCGTCACGTTTGACACGTCGCAGATCTTCTCTGCCCACGGCCAAGCGAACCACCAGCCATCACCCAGGCGTATAGCGACAACGCTGTTCTCGAAGTCCGAAACCGCTGGGTTGTCCTCGTAACCGCTATGGACCCTCAGGCGCGGCCACACGGAACGGGTGTCCAGATCGCTGCGAATCCCCCGCCCAGAAAGTCCCGACTGCAACTCGGTAAGGCGGGCCACGCTCAGGTCCCGGCCTTCTTTCCAGCCAGGCGCAAACGCGACTCGTCCAACCGCCGAACTCAGCAATGACATCACTTCCCTTCAGGCTGGTCGTCTGCTGACTTATGTTTGAAGACCGGGATGGACCACTCTCCCAGAGGGCCTTCCTTCCACTCTGAACCTGGACGGTGAGGCCAGCCCGTCCTATTTAGCATTTGGAGGCCCGGCCGGTCCCCGAGGTGGGATACAGGCAGGAGCCCGTGACAACACCCGATACGTTGACGAGCGTCAGTATCTCTGGCCGCTGTCGCGACCACCTGGCGTCGTGGCACTCAAACTCCATCCCGTAACCTCCTTCCCTTTACGTGCTCACTATCGCATAGACGACCTTGCCGCCAGACGGCGGAAAGAAATGACCCCACTCCTTGCTCAGTGCCTCCACCAGCAACAGACCCCGCCCGCTCTCGGCATCCGTACCGGCGTCATCCAGCACCGGCGGATTCTGGTCATGGTCGAAAACCTCGATCACTACCCGGCCGGGCAGGTGACGCAATGTCAGGGATATCCGCGCCACCGCTGCCAGGTCTCCATACCTGAGCCGTGCATGGCTGCCTGGGCCGCTGACCATGGCGGCATTGGTCACCAGTTCTGACACTAAAAGCTCTGTTGTCTCGATCGTCTCCGGCCACAGCCGCCACGCCCGCAGCGCCATATTCACCAAAGACCTGCCCCACTTCGGCGCGGTCGGCAATGCCTCCAGCTCGACATAAGCGACAGCCTCACCAGGGACCGGCGGCTGCGGATACTCACCACGCGGCACCTGACGGGTACCCCGGCCGCGCCGTTCCCCCTCTGGCCGCGTCACTCGGCTACCTCGCTCCCGTTCACCCGCGAAGATGCTGGGCGGCATGCGGCGGCCCACGCCACAGCCCGCGCTGGCACGTGCGGCGTATGCTGGCAACGTCATAACCCATCACCTCCTCTGCCGTTGGTGGCCAAGCCATCACCTGGCTTGCAGAGCGGCCCACGGGGTGGGCCTGGCAGCCTGCGCGGGCCGCTCCTGATATCCAGCTTGCAGACAGCGGAGGGGGCCCAACAACGAGCAGACCGATTCAACGCGATTCAGACTCGCCTAGGACGCGGCAGTGAGCGAAACCGTCAGGCAGGCTTTGAGGACGCTCCGTGAGGCGGCGGGGGTTTCGACCGCGCGGCTTGCCCGCCAGGTGACCTTCTCGGAGAGTCATCTTCGCAATATTGAGAACGGTCATCGGCAGCTAACCCTTGAAGCGGTAGAAGCCTACGATGACGCATTAGGAGCAAGTGGGATTCTTGTTGACCTTTTCCTGGCTGACCAAAATGGGGATGAGATGAGGCGGCGCGCAGCCCTGAGCCTGTTGGGCACCATCACAGGGCTAGGCCTAGCAGGGTCGCAAGTGATCGCGGAAAGCCTCAGAGAAAGCCTGCTCTCCGCCGTGGGTGCGAGCGATTGGGGCGACGTTGCCGAGGAATATGGCCAACGTTTCATGAGTGATGCGCCGCACATGTTCCAGAAGCGGCTGACGGGGGATCTACTCGTTCTGCGTCAAACCATCGTCACAACCGATTCACCCGGGAGCCGCATTGCGGCACCACGCTTGATGATGCTGCACGGCATGATTACGGCAAACCTGGGAGATGTGGTCGGTGCTGCCCGGTGGTACCGGGCAGCGAGACTCACAGCCGACAGAACCTCGGATGAGTCTCTCAGGCAGTGGACGCGCGGCCGGGAAGCATTCCGAAGGGGCTACGAAGGCGCGTCACCCTCTGAGGTACTCACCATAGGGTGGGGAGTCGACGATGTTGAGGCACAATTGGCCGTTGCCGAGGCATACGCACGCTTGTGTGACCGGTCAAACGCGATTAGTGCGCTTGACAGGGCACGCCGTATACATGAGACGGCAGACCAGAGCGAAACGACAATCTATGCGATGCCGCCGTGGAGGATGGCGCTGTCCTCAGCTTATGTATACGCCCTGTTGGGTGACGTCAATAGCTGTGACAGCGAACTAGCGGCCGTGGCACCTCCTGCGGCTGTCCAGCGGTGGGAGTCACAGCTAGAGCTTGAAAGGGCTGTCGCTCATTCGTGCAGCGGTGATGTAACAACTGGCTCCGTCATCGCGGAAAGAGTTATGCGCGAGACACGCGATGAGGAACGCTCAGTCGTGCTCATGGAAATGTATCGGGAAGCAAGGAAGTGCCAGCGAGCCCGCAAGCCATGAGGAAAGGACACCTTCAGTGAAGGCACACCTCGACCACGTCGTAATATGGGTAAAAGATGCAAATGCGTCGATTGACTTCTATGAAACAGTGGTCGGCCTACCGAGTGTCCGCGCTTCGGAGTTCCACGCCGGGGAAGCACCGTTCCCAAGCGTCCGGGTCTCCGACGACTCAATAATCGACCTGATGCCCCTGACGTCAATCGCTGGCACCGAGCGGCTCACAAAAACTCCTGACAGCGCCGGCCATCCCG
>DASYYE010000189.1:0-1973 GCA_035946955.1 Streptosporangiaceae bacterium
ACCCCCGCTTCGGCCGCCGCGGCAGCGCGGCGGGGGAGCGTCCCGGCGGCCGCCGGTGACCTGGGACAAGGGGTGGAGCGGCGGTATAGCGTCCCGCTGCTGGCTCCAGGGACCCGGCTGGTGCTGCCCGCGGGCATCAAGGGCGTACCCGTCCAGGACTACTACCATCGCCCGCGGCTGGCGCCGGCGGCGTCGGCGTGGCCGCGGATGAGGGCTGCCGACGGCACGACGGTCGACGCGTCAGTCATACCCGAGCCCGGCGCCCCCACCCGCATCGCGGTGCTGAGCGGGTTCACCGACGGCTGGTATGAGCTCCGCCACGCCAGCGGCAGGGCCGACCGCGTGACGTGGGACGCGCGCACGATGCCGTTCTTGTGGCTGTACGGCGAGTTCGGCGCAACGAACGCCTGGCCGTACCACCACCGGTTCTACTCCCTGGCGCTGCAGCCGATGTCCCGCAACCCGTACTCCCTCGCCATTACCATCCGCTAGGAGCAGCAATGTCTCACCACTTCGACTGGAGCCCGGAGATGCAAGACATCTCCGACGTCCACTGTTTCGCCGGGCCCAGCGACGAGGACGGCCGACCCGGGCCTCGCCGCCCTCGCCCCCTTCACCGACAACCCTTTCCTGGACCAGAGCGTCAGGCTCGTCATGGTTGAGTTGCCCGCCGGGATCACCGGCCTGGACCCGATCCAGTGCTGGGGGAGCACCGCGGTCTTCGACACGACGCACACTCCCAACTCCTGGGTCCAGGTCCAGCGCGCTGCGCAGCCCGACGTCGCGGTCGTCTTCGACAACGGCAACCCCCCCTACCACCCCCTCATCAACAGCACCGAGCCCACCGCCGACCTGGCGGGCAGGCCAGCCAATCCAGCAACCGACCCCGCCACGGGAGTCTGGGGCACGGTCCGGGACCAGGTCGCCGCGGTCGTCCAGGCCCTGGGAACGTACGACCACGGGGTCCACGGCCAGCCCACCCCCGATGGCCTACGGCGCGTTCGTGGCCGACACCCTCCTCCCCAACGTGTTGCGCTTCACCCCAGGCACCACCGCCTTGTGGGACCCCTGGAACGGCATCAGGAACGGCAAGGGCCTGTTCGAGGAACTAGCGTCCAACTTTGCCAGGATGATCATCAACGAGGACTTCACCACCAAGCTCACCCAGCCCTCGCGGGCGCCCGCATCGTCGGTGAGCGCTTCGTGCGCTCCCGGCGGCAGTAGAGCCCCGAAGGCCGCATGCCGCTCCTGGATCACCTTCGTGAGCTGCGCAACCGCGTCGTCAAAATGGCGCTGCCCTGGTCGCTGGGATGACCGCCGGGTTTATCTTCTTCTGCCAGGCCTGGCACCTCATCGAGCGTCCGCTGTGCTCGGCGATGATCCGCGGGCATTCGGGTTGCCGCACGCTGGGGGTCAACCAGCTCGCCTGAACGGCCCGCTCGACGCGTTCTACCTGCGGGTGAAAGTCGCGCTGATCGCCGGGCCATCGTGTCCTCGCCGGTCTGGCTCTACCATGTCTGGACGTTCGCTGCCCCTGGCTGTGCGGCCAAAGCTGACCGCCCGCGGCGACCCGGCTCACGACCAGGTGGTGACGGGCATCGTGGCCCGGCTGGCCGGGCTGGCGCGCCACGCGGTGGTGCTGGCCGAGGCTGAGACGCACCTGAACCTAGCCCGCATATGCGGGCCAGCTGGACGCCGCGCGGCCTGCGCCGGGGGTCCTCACCCGGGCACGAACCGCAAGGTCACCGTGCTGAGGCAGTCGAGGTGAGCGCCGAGGCGTGGGTGTACCGGCTGGGCCGCCGCTGCGCGGCGGACTTCATCGCCCTGCTGGGCATACTCGACCAGGCGTTCCCGCGGGCGCCGGTAATCGTGGTGATCTGCGATAACGACAGCATTCACCACGCCCGTAAGGTCACCCCGTACCTCAAAGAGCATCCCCGGCTGGAAACTGCTGTACGACGCCCGGTCCAGCC
>DASYYE010000190.1:0-3280 GCA_035946955.1 Streptosporangiaceae bacterium
TCACGCAGACCGTCGTCGTGGAGCGCCCCTCATGGCTTCCGGTGCCCTGACGACGTCGACCCTGAGCGAGCCGTGCAGGGTGGAGGCGATCAGGACCGCCGCCGGGACGCTCCGCGATCTGCTGGTGGCCGATCGCCGAGGCGGTCGGGCATCGCGGGCCGCACCGGCTGCAGCGCCTGCTGTCCCGCGCGGTCTGGGACGGCGGCCGCCGAAGATCAGGCCGCGCTGGAGTTCGGCCGTTTGCTGGCGGCTATGACCGTCTGCGGGCTCTATGCGCATTGCCAGGTGAAGGATGTGTCCGTGACGCGGCAGCAGGACAGGTCCTCATGCCGCGCCAGCCAGTACAAGGTGCCGCAGTCGCCCCACATCATGCCGGCCCGGTCGTCGGTGTCGACCTGGGCGAGCAGCGTCCACCGCGCCTGCTCGGCCGCGACCCGGGAGTCATCCGGGTCCCGGCTGCCCAGGGCGGCCATGGCCACCTCCCGTTCCACCGGGCCCTGGACCGGGTCCGGGTAACCCCCGACCTGATGCCGGGGACCAGCGGTGCGCCCGGCCAGAGCCTCGGCGAACGCGGCATCGTTGACCGGGTGACCGAGGAACCCGCGCAGGTCCTCGCCGGGTGCCATGAAGGCCGCCTGCAGATCGGGGTGCTCCAGTGCCGGGAACGTCACCACCGGCTCTGCGGCCAGATCCACCCGTCGGTAGGGCTCGATGCCGTGCGGGGATGCCCGGGGCGATGCGTGCTCGCCCGGGCCCGCATACACGGTGCGGGCGCCAGCCGAGGTGTCCGGGTCCCAGTAGCCGACGGTCGCCTGGTAATTGTCGTACCGGCCGTCGAAGTAGAAGAACAGCAGTGTCCCCGCCGATGGCAGCGCGATGTCCAGCGGCACCGCCGCCAGCGCGGCGCAGTCGACCGCGGCGACAAACGACAACGGCCCGTGACCATCCCACACTGGCCATTCCGCCGAATCGGGCAGCCGCGGGTTCCCGCCGAGCACCCCGGCCGCCCGGTCACCGCGCGCCGCATGACGGAGGACGGCTGCAGGCCGCAGCAGCCGCAGCCAGCGGCCGGCAATCTCCGGCGGCAGATGCCGCCGCGCGATCTCCGTGACCAGCTCGCGATCAGACACCACCCGATTATCCATCCAGCCGCACCGGCCATGGCGAGGTCGCAAAGGCAACGCCGGATGCCCAGGTCGCGGTACGCGCCAAGCCCACCAACCCTGAACACCCACACCGAGACAACACCGTTGATCACAACGAACTACAGCTGCCGTGGCTGAGAACCTGGCAAGTAATGCTGCAGAGCGCCTGGACCTGCCTGACCTCGACGAGGATGCTTTCTTTAACCACATCAAAGCCCAGTTCACCGCGCTAGTAAATCATCTGGCCCGCAGCCACGTTCCGCGTCAATGGCTACGCCGCCTCCTGGACCGGGCTGTCGCCTGACGAGGCACTGGCCTGCGGTGCGAGGGCATGCACGCCAAGCGGCCAGAAGGTCCAGCCCTGAGCGGACAGCGCCCGCCATTGCCAGCTCGCGCAATGTCCGCACAGGTAAAGCTCGCCAACCCGGTTTACCCGGTCTACCCGGTACGCCGCGCCGACCGCGGGCCCACACCGATCACACGTCTCATTCATCTCCCGCCACCTGCCGTTCCGTTGCACGGTCCAGATTCCCGCAGCTACACCATATTGATTGCTCACAACGTCAATCTGCTTTCCCCTGCTTGGCCGCTCGTGCGGCCACCGGGCACCGCCGCCCGGCCTAGAGCCGGTCTGCGGCGCCGGTCGCTATCATCGCGCTGGGCGACGTAGCCCTCCGGCGGTCAACTCGGCCGGCTCCCAGGCCGGGCGGACCACGCGGGTACCATCCGCGTGTCCCCCTTCACTGATACAGAGCGGCCGCCCCCCTGCCAGATACAGACCGGGTCCCCGATGCGCGGCCCGTGCCATCGGCGAATCCAGGCGGCGCACCTTCGGCCCGCCTCCGCAGGCAGGAGGGACGAGAGCGTCCCGCTGTGCTGACCGCGCCGCCGGCCGCTCTATGGGGCTGGCTGGGAAGTCGTGCGCTTCTGGCCACTGCCGCGAAAGGATGAACCGATTCAGGCCCAAATCCGTATATTAAGCATCATGTTGCCGGTGCCAGACGTATGCGCCCGGTGTCGGCTGACCAAGGCACGAGTGGAGGGACACGAATGAACCGATCGTTCAGCCGGCCCGGCCTGCGCGCGGCCCTGACCCTCGTCGCGGCCGGTGCTGCGACCCTGGTTATTGCCGCCGGATCGGCGGTCGCGGCAACGCCTGCCTCGTCGCAGGCGGCCGCCTGCGTCACCAAGGCCAGCACACCTCTCCGAGTGGGACACATCTCGGGCCTCACCCCTGAGGTTCCTGCCAGCGCCGCCTGCCAGGCGGCCAACAGCGACAGCCGCGTCCTGCGCGCGATCAGGAACGCCGGCGACAACGCCGAAGGGGCTCCCCCGTTGATCTGGCACGGCGGCGCGGTTATGGGGACGAGCCAGACCGGCCCCTTGGTCCTGACCCCCATATTCTGGAACCCGGCCAGCAACCCGATGGCCGCTTCCTACAAGAGCCTCATCACCCAGTACCTGTCTGACGTGGCCGCGGCCAGCGGGAGCACCGCCAACGTGTTCTCCGTCTTGACCCAGTACACCGGGTCCGACGGAGCGGTCCAATACAAATTCCAGGTGGGCAACGCGATCAGCGACACCAACCCGTTGCCTGCCAGCGGCTGCAAGCTCAACCCCAAGGACACCAAGGGGATCTACGCCGACGGCTCCGGCTACAACGCCTGTCTCGACGATGCCCAGGTCCAGGCCCAGGTCAACGCCGTCATCGCCCAGCAGAAGCTGCCAGCCAACCTCTCCCACATCTACGAGATGTACCTGCCCAAGGGCGTCGAGGCCTGCTTCCTCGCAGGTGTCACGACGAACGCGCAGAAGCTGCAGCAAGGCTGCTCGATCAACAACGAGCCCAGCGCCGCGTTCTGCGCTTACCACAGCCAGGCTGCGAACGCCAGCACCGAGTACGCGAACCTGCCCTTCCCGATCTACCTGTCAGCGACCGGCTTCACCTGCGGCACCGAGGTCAACTTCGGCGCCATCCAATCGCCGAACGGCAACCCCGATGGCGACGCCGTGATCAACCCCACGAGCCACGAAACCTCGGAACTGATCACCGACCCGGACAACAACGGCGTCACAGCCTCTGGCTGGTTTGACGCGGCTGGGTTCGAGATCGGCGACGAGTGCAACTTCATCTT
>DASYYE010000191.1:0-24048 GCA_035946955.1 Streptosporangiaceae bacterium
GGAGACCAGACCGAGGCCTACCTGGCACGCCCGCTCGGGCCTGGCCCGTACGGGGGAGTGGTCGTGATCCACCACATGCCCGGCTACGACGAGCAGAACAAGGAGATCGCCCGGACCTTCGCCGTGCACGGTTACAACGCGGTCTGCCCCAACCTGTACAGCCGCGAGGCCCCCGGAGCCAGCCCCGACGACGCGGCCGCGGCCGCCCGGGCGCGCGGCGGCGTCCCCGACGAGCGGCTGGTCGGCGACGTAGGCGGCGCCGTCGCCTACCTGCGGTCCATGCCCACCAGCAACGGCAAGGCCGCCACGATCGGCTACTGCTCGGGTGGCCGGCAGTCTTTCCTGGCCGCGTGCAGCCTGCAGCTGGACGCCGCCGTGGACTGCTACGGGGCGTTCGTGGTCGGCACCCCGCCGGAGGGCATGCCACTCAAGGTCGGCCCGATCGTGCACCTGGCCAAAGACCTGTCCTGCCCGCTGCTCGGCCTGTTCGGCGCCGAGGACTCCCATCCCTCCCCAGACGAGGTCGCCGAACTGGACAAGGTGCTGACCGAGGCCGGCAAGGAGCACGAGTTCCACTCCTATGAGGGCGCCGGGCACGCGTTCTTCGCGGTGAACCGCCCCGCGTACCGGCCCGAAGCCGCCATGGACGGCTGGCGCAAGATCTGGGACTTCTTCGGCCGCTACCTGGCGGGCTGAGGGACAGGCAGGACGGGAGACAGCCGTGTGCACCTATGTCACGGAGAACCTGAACATCGAGGGGAGCGGAAAGGGCCCGGCAGGGTGGTTCGGCCTCACCGAGGCCAGCGTGTACTTCGACCACCCGCAGCACGCCCCAGCCGGTCACACACTCAACATCGATTTCCTCAACCCCGGCCAGGGCCCGTCCGCCCGGGTCGCGGTGGAGCTCACCGCCACCTCGGCGCGAGCACTGGCCGCGGCCATCGAGTCCATACTCGCGGCGGCCCCTCCCGGGCTGGAGTGAACCGGGAGGTCTGCCATGAAGTTCCGGGCCGAACCTGACGCGCTGGCCGAGGCGGTCGCGTGGGTGGCGCGGGAGCTCCCGTCACGCCCCGTCGTGCCCGTCCTGTCAGGGCTGCGGCTGCAAGCAGGAGCCGGCGAGCTCGCCCTGTCGTGTTTCGACTACGACCTCGCCGCCACCGCCCACCTCGCCGCCGAGGTGTCCGAGCCCGGCACCGCGCTGGTCCCCGGCAGACTGCTCGCCGAGATCACCCGCAGCCTGCCAAGCCAGCCGGTCGAGGTCATCACCGACGGCGACGAGGTGAGCCTGGCCTGCGGCAGCGCCGAGTTCACCCTGGTGTCGCTGCCGCTGGCCGAGTACCCCGCACCGCCCCCGCCACCCCCGCCGTCGGCTGCCATCGACGGCGCGGAGCTGGCTGTGGCCATCGGGCAGGTCCTCCCGGCGGCGAGCCGGGACGACACCCTGCCGGTGCTCACCGCGGTGTCGCTGGACGTCCATGGCGACCTGCTGACACTGGCGGCGACGGACCGCTACCGGCTGGCTGTGCGGCACCTGCGCTGGCAGCCGCACGACCCGCAGTTGCGGACGATCGCGCTGGTCCCGGCCAAGACCCTGGCGGACGCGGCACGGATGATGGCACCGGGCGTGCCGGTGACCGTGGCACTGCCAGCAGCGCCTGACTCGCCTGCGGGCGGCGGGCAGGCGGGCGGCAGGGCGGACCCACACCCGGCGGAAGGCATGGCCTCGTTCGAGAGCGGCGGGCGGCGGCTCGCCGGGCGCCTGCTGGCGGGGGAGTTCCTCCGCTACGAGTCCAGGTTCCCCGCGGAGTTCAGCTCCCAGGCCGAGCTGACCGCCGCGTCGTTCACCGAGGCGGTGCGGCGCGTCTCGCTGGTCGCGGACCGGGCCAGCCCGGTCCGTCTCACCTTCGGCGACGGCCGGGTCGTCGTGGAGGCACAGACCGAAGGACGTGCCCGGGCCGTCGAGACGGTGACCGCCAGCTTCCACGGTGACGCGCCGTCGATCGCCTTCAACCCGCACTTCCTGCTCGACGGCCTGACCGCCGCCTCGGCCGGGCCAGGCGCCCCGGCCGAGGACGGCACGGCGGCCACCACCATCCGCCTGCAGTTCACCAGCCCCGCCAAGCCGGCCTTGATCACGCTGGCCGAGGGCGCGGACGACGGGGCGCACGACGCTGGGCAGCCCTCGTTCCGCTACCTCGTCGTCCCGCTGCGGCCGCCCGGCGGCACCGGATAACCAGTTGGCCCGCTACGGCCCGGCCGCCGATACTCGTGACCATGCCTGATACGGGACTGCCCTCAGACGGGGAACTGCCGGAGCGGAAGTTCGCATGGTGGGACATGTTCGTCGCGCCTGAGGACGACCCGCGGGAGGCGGGCGGGGACATCTCGGGTGAGCGCGACGTACTTGTCAGGTACCTGCGCGACCATCGGCTGACCCTGGAACTCAAGTGCGCCGGCCTGGACGCCGCCGCCATGGCCCAGCGGTCGGTCCCGCCGTCGACCCTGTCGCTGCTCGGCCTGGTGCGGCACCTGGCCGGGGTCGAGCGCTACTGGTTCCGCATCGTGGTGGCCGGGCAGGACGTGCCCCGGCTGTACCGCTCCAGCGGCAACCGCGACGAACCCTTCGATGATGCGGTGCCCGACCCCGCGGTCGTGGCGGAGGCCTGGGAGGTGTGGCGGGCCGAGGTTTCGTTCGCGGAGGAACTCACTGCGAACGCGCCCAGCCTCGACATCACGGGCGAATACCACATCGGTGATGACCACGGAACCATCACGCTCCGCGAAGTGCTGGTCCACATGGTCGAGGAGTATGCCAGGCACAACGGCCACGCCGACCTCCTGCGCGAACGGATCGACGGGAGAGTCGGCCAGTAGCGGCTGGGGCCGTCAGCGCCCAGCGGTGGGCGGCGGAGTCCAGCCCAGGTACGTGGAGCCGTATGAGGCGAACAGCGCCCGCATTGCCTCGGTGCTGCGGTCCTGCGCGGTGTGGATCGCCTCGATGAGTGCGTGTGTCCGCGCGCCCATCACGAGCACGTAGCGCGCGGGTTCGGGCCGGGGGTTCCAGTAGGTGTGAACGGCGCCGGCGGGGACGACCGCGGCCCCTCCCGCCGGGACCTCGGTCACTTCCTCACCCACACGGACCGCGAGGGTTCCGGTGAGGACGTACCACGCCTCGTCCTCCTCGGCGTGGCTGTGCAGCGGCGCCTGGTACATCGGTGTGTCCCCGGTGCTGCCCGCTGCCGTCCACTCAGCCAGCACCAGGCCGGAGCCAGCTGGGGCGAGCACTTGGCCGGCGAGCCGCACCGCGGCAGTGTCCGAACCCGGCATATGACCTCCAGGCCAAGCGTGGGGCAAGGGGCGGGCCAGTCCGACAGTAACAGGACGGCCCGTCACCCGGCCGCTCAGATAGCTGGCGTGCTAGCCGCTCCTGGGTCGAGGCGCCGCCAAGCCGTGGCGAAGGCCCGCAGGTCTTCCCGGCTGCCGCCGCAGCCAGTGATGATGGCTTTCATCACCTCGAACTTCGGCAGGGCATTGCCGTGCATCGCTGCGTACATGGTGGAGTGCACCACTGCCTGCCCGGACTGGCGGGCCATGGTGCGCCAGGACGGGTCCCCCGACCATGCCTTGTACTCCCACAGGGCGAGGACGAACTCTGCAGGAGTGCTGGCAGTGAGGGGGTCGGGTTTGAGGTCGAACCCGGCGGCGTCGCCGACCTGGCTGCACGAGGGGGACCGGTGCCGCCCTGGTTTACGGTCGGTTTGTTCGATCTGGGCCGTTACCTGTTCTTCGAGTTTGCGTAGCTCGCGCAGGATCTCAGGGTGCTCCAGTGTGCCCTGGCGCCTCAGCCGCCAGCGGAGCCCTTCGATCACCCTGGCCGTCGCCTTCGCCTCGGCCTCTGTTGGGCCGTCTTGATGGAGGCGGTTGACTCGGATCTGGCGGTTGCTCTGCAATGAATCCTTGTGTTTCATGTTCGAGTAAGCCTTCAACGGGTGGTCATCGGGTCGGTCAGGGGCACGTTCACCATTGGCTGTGGTTGCAGGTGCAGCGATCAGGGTTGGTGGACGGCTTCGGACGGCAGAGTAGGCGCGTTGCCAGGCTTCTAGCCATTCTGACTCACGTATGTCCATTTCGAGACCGGGCGGCTGTGAATGCTGATGGCATGCTGTGATGAATAGCTTGACGGTATCCCAGGGCATTAGTCGGCGGCCATTGAGCATGTCACTGATTGTGCTTCTGCGCAGCGCCCAGCCCGACCTCTGTTCCAATGCTCTGTAGGTCAATCCTGAAGACATGAGGAGCGCGCGCAGTGCCGTAGCCAGCTCGGTTGTTGTGGATGCCTTTTCCGGAGACACCTTGGCGTCTGTGACGTGAGCTTGGCGGTCAAGGGGAGGCAGCGTATCAACGAGGGTGCGCAACCGCATCCACTGCTCGCGCCAAGTGTCCTGATCACCGCCACAGGCCTGGACGTATGCCAACGTGACCTGCAACGTGGGCATTGGAATGCCTCTGGCTGCGGCCGCCATCGTCGACGATGGGTATCCACTCGCCTTGCCGAGCTGCCACAAAGTGAGGCCACTTCGCGTCTTGAGTTCCTGTAGCCCGGCCGCGAAGGAGGCAGAAGCCGTGTGGAACTCACTCTTGTCCATGGAGCCTTCCACGGGCCTGACGCCAACGGTGGTGCCATTCCGGAACAGAACCACCGCAGACCTCCACGTACGCCCGGGTGACTTCCCAGGTGGGCAGTTGGCGGCCACCAGCTGCGACCGACAGCACACCCACGCTGTAGTTGGTCAACCTCGCCATCTGCCGGTAGGTGAGTTGGCGCCGGGAACGCAGGTCCCGAAGGCCGCTCGCGAAGCTCGCGAGCGGCCAACTGGGGTCGATCGGGCGCTCAGGCCTGGCCACCTGTCCATCCCGTCCGAGTTCCGCAGCGAGCGGCAGCGCAACCCGAGCGACCGGCCTGTGTACCTACACGTCTGTGGATGGCATGCGGCCCACACCCTGCCACGGACAGCACAACCGTCACTGACGTGGCTGGCTCATACGCCAAGCGCAACCAGGCGACCATGATCACCATGATCACCAATAGCACTGTGTACCTGGTATTGATGTCTGGATACGAGCTGGTGAGTTCGGAGGTGGGCTTGGATGCGCAAGCTGCCGGACAAATTTGACCCGCTTGTTGGCCCCGGACACGCATCGGTGAAGGTTTCCTGTTGGCGCCGGAGCCCGTCAGGGGCCTGGCGCCGATGGCAGCGCGCGTGGAGGTGGGCCAGGTGCTAGGCATGATCGCTGCAGCCGCGGCTCGCGGTGGCCGCTGCATCACGGAGCCGATGCGATCATGCTTACGTTTGCACTATGACCATGGTGAGGTGTTCGGAGTTGTTCATAATTCTTGCCGGACAACCCCGGCCGGCTCACACTTGGCAGTGAGCCGGTCGGTCCGGCCGGCCTCTCCGACGCAGCGTCTGTTAGCCCGGACACGCATCGGACCTGAAGGTCTCCCGTTGGCGCGGGAGACCTTCTCTATGTGGCGCCCTGGGTGGTGACGAGCCGCCGAACTGACGGCGCGTTCTCTGACTCTCCTCCCGCCTCACATCCCTGGCAGGAGGATATGGGCGTTGGCGGCTCATAGAAATGGGCCAGACCCTTGCATGTCCCCCCGGGAACCAAAGGTCCAACGAGGGAACACCCTTGCCCTGCGGCCAAGAGCACCACCGCGGGGTGCCGCAAGGTATATGGAACCGTGCGCTTTCCGCCGTACTTGGTTCGCCCCCCTCGGTGCCTGTGTTGCCTTACGCTTCCCCAAGACACCAAGGAGCCCGGAGGCTGCAGTGGACCGTCACTTCACCGCGACCGGCATCGTGCTGCACGAGGGTTCGGTGCTCCTGGTCGAGCACGCGAAACTGAAGTGGTGGATGCCCCCGGGCGGGCACCTGGACCCCGACGAAGACCCCGTCCAGGCCGTGCTGCGTGAGGTGGCCGAGGAGACCGGCCTGGCATGCGAGGTCATCGCCACCACCCCGTTCGGGCACGATGCTGTGGGTGTGCTCCCTGCCCCGTTCACGATCCTGGTCGAGGACATCCCTGACGGCGTCAACCCCCACCAGCACATCGACTGCATCTACGTGCTGCGGCCGGTATCTGACCCCATGGCGGTCAGGGCACAGGAAGGTGAGGTCACCGGGGTGCGGTGGGTGCCTGTCGACCAGGTCGGGGCCTTGTCCGTCCCGCCGGAACTGCCCGCGCTGATCAGCGCGGCCGTGGACTACGCGGCGGCCTTCTCAGCCGTGTGACCTGGCTGGCCGGGAAGACACCGGCCGCCGAGTCCCCAGCCCGCCAGCGGCATGTGGGTACCCGGCGTGCGGAAAATGGTCACCGGCGACTGTAGGGAACGCTCTGACGTGGGCAAATGCTGGTGTGGCCGACCATGTACCCGGTTTTGTGCATTCGTGGGAAGTTAACGCATTATTGGCCCTCCTTGCCAGGCTTCTGCTCAGCGGCCTCACCAGGCCCGCACAAGGCATCGGCCCAGGGCCGGAGAGGACCACAGATGCAGCAGCCCAGCACATGGCCCCATGTTCCGGGCATCTATGGTGGCCCGGCTCACTGCCCAGCGGCGGTGCCCGGGCCGCGCCAGCGGGACCCCCGAGGCGTCACCGCCAGCCATCCTGGCATGTGCCCGGCCGCGATGACTTCCGAGCCTGCGCTGGCTACCGCCCGGCCGGGTACGGCCCCGAGCCCGGCCGGGCGGTCACATCCACCATGCAGGCCGCACATCAGGCGGGACTGGTGAGGTCAGCACCCCATCGGGGGTGGCAGTGAAGTGGGGCCCCCGCGCAGCCGGTCGCCACGTACGGGGAGGCGACGTGTCTTGCCCGCGGGAAGGAGCAGCCGCCACGCCGCTGCCCCCACCGGTACGCCCGGTCCTGGAGGTCGCGTGGCGCTTCCGCACCGCCAGGAGGTCCCAGCTCGGCGGCGACTGGCACGACGTCGTCCCGCTGCCAGGCTGCCGGTTCGCCGTCATCGTGGGGGATGTGACGGGGACGGCCGCCCTGATGACACGGCTCCGGGGCCTGGCCCAGACGCTGGCCAGGCGGGGCCTGCCCCCGGGTGAGCTGCTGGAGCGGCTCAGCTGGGAGTCGGTCACTGACGACGGGGCGGCGCTCGCCACCTGCCTGTGCGCCCTCGTCGACGCCAGTGCCCAGCGAGCCGTCATCGGCAGCGCCGGCCACCCGCAGCCGGTGCTCGCACTTGCCAACGGGCAGGCCGTGGTGGTCTCCGTCGCCCTGGGCCCGCCCTTGGGGCTCGCCAGTAGCTGGCCGTGGGCCACCGTCACGGTCGGGTTGCCGCCCGGCAGCACTCTCGCCCTCTACACCGACGGCCTGCTGGCTACCCGCAGCCGCGCCCTGGACCAGGGCATCCTCGACCTCTGCCGCGCCTTGTCGGCGACCACGGCACTGCCGGTCCAGGCCGCGTGCGACGGCGTGGTGAGCATGCTCGACGCGGGCAGGGAGGATGACACCACGCTCGTGCTGGCGCGTGTCCCGGCCACGGTCAGCCCTTTTGCTGGTGGGCCTGCTATGACGTCTGCTTGCTCGCGTTGATGGGCAGGACCGGCGGGCCGGTGGAGGGCTCGCGGCATGCCCGCAGCCCCGCCTCGGCCCGCTGCACGTACCCGGCCAGCCCGAGGTCGTGGAACATCGGCAGGCTCTCCGTCAGGTAGTGTGCTGCCTCGCTGTAGGAGTGCAGGGCGTGGTGTGCGCAGCCGAGCTTGTACAGGCACAGCGCGTGGGAGGGGAGCAGCGCCCAGTCGCGGAACACGGGCAGTGCCTGGTGATATGCCGCCAGCGCGTCCTCATACCTGCCGAGCCCGTAGCATGCGTCACCCGATACGCCCCAGCTGAGCGCCACTCCGGTGGCCTCACCCATCTCCGTGCAGATGTCCCGGCGGGCCGAGCACACCTCAACAGCACGCTCGTACCGTCCCGCGAGCACGCACGCGAGTGCCAGGAAGTGCAGTGCGATCTCGTGGGTCCGGCCGTTCATTTCCATCGCGAGCCCGGCGGACCGCTCACAGGCCGCGACCCCGGCCTCGTAGTCGCCGGTGCTGGCCAGCGTCATGCCGAGCGTCTGGAGGTTGGCGAGGTGTGCCCGCCGGTTGCCGGTCCGCTGGGCGAGGTCGACGCCCCGCTCTGCGGCGGACCGCGCCGCGTCGAACCGTTCCAGCATCCACTCCGTCTGGCCTAGCCAGAAGAGCGTGAACGTGAGGCCCTCGGGGTCGTCGTGCTGCTCGAAGGTGGTCACGCACTGGTCCAGCAGTATGCGCACGGTTTCCACGGCTGTGCCCGTTTCCGCGGCCGCGGAAGCGAGCTGCATGTGGGCGCGGGCGACGACTAGCTGGTCGCCGGCGGCCTCCGCGGCGCTCGCGACCGCCCGCCACATCCGCAGCGCGTCATGGTGGCGGTCCTGCAGCCGCTGTGCCTCTGCCTGGCAGTGGGCCAGCTCGGCGGCAAAGCGGTACCTGCCCAGCGCGGCGCACTGCTCGGTAATGGTGAGCAGGTTCTCCCGCTCTGCCTGGAACCAGGCGAGTGGCTGGGAGACGAGCCGCTCAGCCAGCGGCCGGGGGACCACCTCCGGGAGCACGGCAGGACGGTACTGGGGGAAGACCGGCCATTGCAGCTGGTCGCTGGCCTGTGCGGCGAGCTGCAGCCAGCCGTCCAGGGCGTGTATCACCGCAGCGTGGTGCTCCTTGATGCCGAGGGTGGCCGCCTGCTCCGCGGCGTAGTCACGCAGGAGGTCATGCAGCCGGTACCGGAGCTGCCTGGTCTCGTCCGTCCCCACGACGCTCAGCATCGAGCGGTCGGTGAGTTCGTCCGCCACCCCGTCGGCGGGGTGGCCCAGCAGCGCAGCGATCACCCACTCGGCCACGTCGCATGGCCCCAGCAGCCCGAGCAGGCGGAACGCCCGCTGTGACGGCAGGCTCAGCGCCTGGTACCCGGAGGCGATGCTGGCCCGTACGGACAGGTCCCCCACGTGGAGCACGTTGAGGCGTTGCGTGTCGGGTGGGCGGCGCCCGCCGGGCCCGGCACGCCCGGCCAGCCACTGCTGCTCCTGCGTAAGGCTGCTCGCCAGGCCCTCGAGCGGCATGGTGGGACGCGCGGCGAGTTTCGCCCCGGCTATCCGGATGGCCAGCGGCAGCCGCCCACACGCGGCGACCAGGTCAGCTGCGGCCCGCGGTTCCGCTGCGACACGGCCCGACCCGGCGATCCGGCTGAGCAGGTCGTGCCCCTCGACGGAGTCCATCGGCCCCAGCGGCAGGAAGAGTGCCCCCGCGACCTCCGGGAGCTGACGCCTGCTCGTCACGAGCACCGCTGACCCGCCGGTACCGGGCAGCAGCGGCGCGAGCTGCGCCGCTGACCCCGCGTCGTCCACCACGACAAGCACCCGGCGGCCGGCGAGCCGCGACCGGAAGAGCGCCGCCCGCTCCCCGGTCTTCTCAGGGATGGAGGCCCCGGCCACGCCCAGCGCCCGCAGCCACTCGCCGAGCACCTCTCCTGGGTCACGCGGCCGCGATGAGGCCCCGTCCAGCGACGCCCAGAGCTGGCCGTCCGGGAACCCGGCGCGCACCAGGTGCGCGGCCTGCAACGCGAGCGTGGTCTTCCCCGCTCCGGGGAGCCCACTGACGATGACCACCGGCACCGTCCCGCTGCCAGCCGCGGGCACCAGCCACTCACGCACCCGCGCCTCCTCCGCGGTCCGGCCGGTGAAGTCACGGGCCGCCGGGGGGAGCTGGCACGGAGGCTCCAACCCTGCGGGGCCGGTGCCCGCACGGGACGGCCCGCCCGGCCCCGGGTGCCCGTTGTCTGCGGGGGCCGTGGCGGAGGGGGCGGGGTCTCCCTGCCCGGCGGACCCCACCGCGACCTCCTGGCGGAGCACACGCACGTGCGCGTCGGCGAGTAGCGCACCCGGCAGCACCCCAAGTTGCTCGTCGAGGTGCAGGCGGACCTGCTCGAACACCTCGAGCGCGGCCGCTTGCCTGCCGGTGCCGGCGAGTGCGATCATGAGCGCCGCGTGCACGGGTTCATCGAGCGGGTGGCGCTCGGCAAGGGAAAAGAGCGCGGGCACGACCTGGTTGTGGCGCCCCAGCGCAAAGGCAGCCTCGGCCTGGACCAGCACGAGCCTCGTGTGTTCCCCGCTCAGCGTCACCACCGCGGGGTGGCCGCGCAGCAGCGCGACGTCAGACAGCGGCACACCGCGCCATAGCGCCAGGCCTGCCTCTGCCGCCTCAGCGGCACCGCGCATGTCCCCGTCCCGGCGTGCCTCCCGCGCCTGCTGCGCGTGCCACCGGAACTCGAGGATGTCCAGGCTGGTGCGCGCCAGGCACAGCCGGTAGCCGCCGGCGATGCTCTCGACCAGCGTCCTGGACGGTTCCCCCGCGGTCTTGCCCGCCACGGCAGCCCGGAGCCGGCGCACCTGCGCCTGGACCATGGCCTGCGCGGTCGGCGGCGGGTCGCCCTCCCACAGTTCCGCAGTGAGCGTGCCTAGGCTCACGACCTGTCCAGCCTGCAGCGCCACGAGCGCCAGCACCGCACGGCAGCGGTCGCCGGTGACGTCCAGCGGCCTCTGGTCACAGGTCACCCGCAGCGGCCCGAGCAGTTCCACCCGCAGCGGCTCCGCGTCTGCGGGTGGGCCGGCATCGGTGACGGGCAGGGTGAGCGCGGCTCGTTCAGTGGGGCTGATACCTAGCGCGTCCGCCAGCCGCCGCAGTGCCGCGTCGCGGGGACGGGCGCACACGCCCTGTTCGACATTCTGGACGAGCCGGACACTGACGCCTGCCTCGACGGCCAGCCGCCGCTGTGTCCACCCGGCGGCCTGGCGACGCACTCGCACCGCCGTGCCCAGCTTTGTCAGGGAAGTGGTGTCCCCCATATGGCCGACCCTGTATGCGGTTTCACGTGTCCCCGGGGAAAGTAGCACACGATTGGCCCCCTTGCCAGGCTCCTCCCCAGTGCCCCCGCAACCACGTGGCGGGTTTCTGGTCGCGGTCACTCACCTAGAAAATGATGGTCATGTCCGTACTCAGCAGGGTCGCTGTGGCTGATCCGCGCGGCCGTGGACTACGCGGCCTTCTCAGTGGTGTGAGCGGGCTGGTGTGACCCGGCTGGTCCACCTCAACGGCCCGCCAGGTATCGGCAAGTCGACATTGGCGGCCTTGTACGTGGCTGACTACCCAGGTGTCCTCAACCTCGATATCGACCGCATCCGTGGCATGGTCGGCGGCTGGCGGGACCGGTTCGCTGAGACCGGGGCGATTGTGCGGCCACTGGCACACTGCATGGCCGGGACTCACCTGCGCGATTGTCGAGGGCAGCGGCGGCCGGGCACTCCTCGCGGACCTGTACGACCAGCTCACCGGCGTGCTGGCCGCCAGGCCGCAGGCCATCGTCATCCCCAGCGCGGAGGGCGCGGTCTCCCAGGCCTACCAGGCACTCATCCGGGCGCTCCGCTCGCTGCCGGCATGACGACCGCAGGGCCAGGTGAGCGTCCTGGACCGCGACGATAATGGGCGGCGTGGACAACAGCCTCTACAGCCTTGTCATCGCGGCTGCCCAGGCTGCCGGGCCGTGCCCGCCGGGCGAGGAGGCGACGTGGGGCCGCCGGGTGCACGGCCTGGCCGTTGACCTGCACCTGATCGCCCAGCAGGCCAAGCAGGACATCGAACGGCTGGAGTCGGCACGGACCTTCGTAGCCTTCCTGGAGAAGGTCGAGATCGAGGAGTCGAGCCGTCGCGGGCTGGTCACGTTGCGGTTGCCGTCTGGGGAGAGCGAGCCGATCCGCACCGAGCATGCGGACACCGACCGCGGGCGGGCGCTGATCGAGCGGGCCCGTGCCCTGGAAGGCCGGTGGGCCCTGGTCTACCGCTACAACGAGCGGAAGTCGGGGCAGCCGAACCGGTCGGTCCGGATGCTGGCCCACGTGATGGACCTCGGCGCTGACGGAGCCGTGCCGAACGCCACGGCCAAGAAGATGGTCCTGCAGGAGGCGGGCGGCGACGTGACCCGCGCGCAGGAGGCCTGGCTGGCCACCGGTCTGCCGGGGAGCGGCCCGATCACCGTTGACCAGCTGGAACAGGCCCGGGTGGCGGCCCGGAAAGCCAAGTAACCAAAGCGTGCGTGCTCCCCTGCCTGGACCGTGAACCCAGGCTGATAACAGCAAGAGGCGGTCGGCCAAACCTTCGTTCTCTCTGGCGCGGGGGAGTGGTCCGGGTCGGACCGTGTCGGGCCAGCTCGACCCGGCACGGTCCGACCCGGACCATGGAGCGGGCAGGGCAGCCGCTCAGTGGTGCTATGGCTGATAGCTTCTTGCTGTTATCAATGTCGGAAAGTTCTCGGATATGGGCGGGGGAGAAGGAGGTATGTCCGAGCAGACCGATATTTTCAGGCGTATGCCAGCTCCGGACGCCCGCGCGTCAGCACACGACGCCATCGGCGACTTCGTCCGTCACCTGACGGACCGTCAGTTCGCCAGCAGCACGCAGCGCATCCGCAAGCGTTACCTCACCGAGTACCTCGAACATGCCCAGCAGGCCGGTGGGGCCACCGCGATGACGGCCGCCGAACTCATGGACCCGGCACGTGCCGATGCCTGGCTCGCCGACGCGGCCGCAGGCAAGACCCGCACCCGCAACACGCTCCGTGGGCCCGAGGCTGCCGCCTACCGGAACTCGATGCGTGTGCGCATCGACTCCTACAACGCTTTCGCGGACTTCCTCGGCCTGCCCAACCGTCGTGACAGCCAGAAGCCCGCCCGGGGCTTCTACCTAGCCCCCGCCGATACCCAGCAGCTTCTCTATGACCTGACGGTCCGCAGGCCCATCCATGCCAGTGCCCCGACATCGCTGCGCACGGCGGCCGTTGCCGCGCTTGTCGCCGACACCGGCCGCGGCGTGCCTGAACTCGCCCACCTCAATGTCAGCGCCCTGCACCTGGACGGCGCAGCACATGTCGAGCTCGCTGACGGCCCGTGCCCGCTCACCGGGCCGACCGTGAACATCCTCACCCGGTGGCTCAACGTCCGGGCGGCGATCATCGCTGAACTCGAAGGCAGCGACGCCGGCTATCTGTGGATCCCAACCAAGCCTGGACGGCCCCGGGGCGGCCGCCCGGTCGCCAAGCCCGGCACCACGCCCGCAGCCGTACGCACTCTGCACGCCGCCCACCGCAGCCTCGTCAGCCAGATGCTTGGCACCCCGCTGCGCCCCGGCGCCCTCCGGCCGTCAGACGCCCCACGCCCCCAGCCCAGCCAGGAGTCGTGACGCGGGTTTGACCTTGCGGGGGCCCGGCCCGGGCGCGGTGGCACTCAGCGGGCCGGGCCGGTGTCCGACCCGCGTGGTATCCCAAGGGTGGCCAGCAGGTCTTCGTGGAACTGGATCCACACGGTGTGGCAGGAATCCCGGTCCGGTGCGTCAACCCAGGCGCGCTGCCCCGTCTCGGCTTTGCGCAGCGCCCCTGAGTACAGGTCGGCGTAGCCGCTGAAACGTTGCAGGCAGGCGGTGAGGTGGCCGCACAGTTCCCGGAACGATGTGTCCAGGGCGGCGAGCTCCCGCAGCACGCGTTCGTCCCAGCGCCAGTCGGTGTGGTCGTTCATGGCCATGGGATCGGCCCACGCAGGCCGTATCTGCCAGTTGGTGCACGCGGTCCCGAGCCGCTGGTTGAGAGGAAGGAACGCCGCGTGCATACGGGCAACCGTCTCGCGGCTGCCGGCCTTGTCGAGCTCGTCGGCGAGCCGCCGCTCATTCTCGGCACGGCCAGCCTCAGTCAGTGACCAACCCGACGTCCCGGCGAAACTATGGCGGCCTACCCAGCCGCAGGCCTCGAAGTCCAGCAGGTATTCGCTCGTCGTAGCGGTGTCGAGGCCGAAGCGGCCCGCGATCCGCGATGCCGTCGCGAAGCCCAGGATCCGGGCGCCATGGAGCGCCAGGTCGTCAGCAGCGGACACGTAAGCCATGTCAGGGGCTCCCCGGGTTCCGGACACGTCCCGCGACCCGGTCGAGCCGTTGCTGTGCCGCCTGAGGCGATCCGAGCCCCATGGCCCGGGAGATCCGTGACCAGGACAGGCCCTGTGCCCGCGCCGCGAACAGCAGGGCTGCCTCGGTCTGGTCTCCCTCAGCGCGGGCCGCGGACAGCAGGGTGAGGGCTGCCAGCAAGACCTCCTCGCCGGCGGTGTCGCTGGCCGCGCGCCAGGCGGCGAACCGGGTGAGGTCCACGGCTGGCGGAGGCTGCCTCTCATGCAGCCAAGGTGCCCTGGGCAGCGATGAGGCGCCTGCCTGGAGCAGGCGAGCGCGTGCGTCGGTCTCACTGGCGGCCTGCGCATAGTCGTCGTCCTCGTGAACCACCCGAGCACGCTAGTGCATCAACACGCTGTTGACAACAGTGTGTTGATGCACTCTTGCGGGGGAGCCTCAGTTAGCTGTGCCGTACTGTGCCAGCGCGGCCTGGGCGGCGGTGCTGGTCGCGGCCCTGCTGAGGTCATCGGAGAAGACGCCGCCGGGATAGGGGACAACCCATACGTGGAGCATCTGCGCGGTGTACTGGTCCTGCCATGTGGCCGGGTTGCAGTGGTCCCGGAGCTGGACGCCGAAGCCGGCAATGGTCTGACGGCCGTTGACACAGGTGACGAGGTGCGAGTGCCAGCGGGTGAGTCCTCCGCCGATCTGCGGGCCGTTCTGCTGGTCGTTACCCATGATGTACATGGCGCCGAGCAGGATCGGGGCGTGGTGTGGCACGTTGATCGCGTACACCAGTGACGACGGGTGCTGTGGGTCGAGGCCCTGGAAGCCGGGGTTGGTGCCGTTGTACAGCAGGTGCTCCTCGCCGTTGGTCTTGAGCACGTAGGTGTATCCCGCCGCGAACGCCGCCGCGACGTTCGAGTAGCGCTTCAGGGTCGCATCCGTCTCGCTGACCAGCTGGGCGGCTGCCTGGACCTGCCCCGCGGTGGGGGGTGCTGCCGAGCCGTACATCCGCATGTCAGGCTTCCCGTCGGTGCTGCCCATGTCTCCCATGCCCGAGGTCAGCGCGCCGGATGACGTACCCCGTGACATGGCGGATGCCATGCCTGCAGGCCCCTCGGGTCCAGCCCAGCCGGGTGTCATCACCGCAGTGGTCACCGCGATCACTGCGGCGGGAACCGCGGCAAACGTGACCACGCGGGCGGCGGCACCGCGGTGCGCCACCGGGCGGTCCGCCAGGGACGGCCGCCACAGCAGTGCGGCGCACCCGGCGACCAGGCCGAGCTCCAGGACGCAGGTCACCACGTCCAGGGCGCCGACCGGCTCCGTGTGGTGCGAGTCCGGCCCGAACGGGAGGCCGACCGTGCGCGACGCCACGTATACGGCGATAACAATGGCGTTCCCGGCGATGCCCGCCCACAGCCAGGGCCGCGACGGCCGCCACAGCAAAACCGCAGGCCATATCAGCTGTGCCCACGCGATCACCAGGAAGAAGGTGCCGTACAGGGTGTATTCCGCGAAGTGCTCGAACACGACCGCGAAATGGATTGCCGCGGCGCCGACGGACAGCGCCGCCAACCCACTCAGGAGGTACGGCCGGGCGGTGGCCGGCCCAGTGTGGACTTTCTTACTCGCAAGGACAGGAGTGCTCATACCGCTGAAGCTAACTTCGCGGTCACGTGGCTGGCATCGGCCGAAGGGCCGATTTCACCTACCTCTTGAGGAGTACGGCCCTCTTGAGGAGTACGGCCTCCTTGCGGAGTACTCCTATTTGCCAGGCAGCCTCAACCCCCGTGAAGCCCAGGGCCGATGGCAGGCTGGCGTGCATTGTGGCGGCATCTGAAGCGAAGCGCTGCCAGTGGCGGGGGAGCGCCACCTTCTTGTCAGCGGCGGGCCACAGCCCCAACAGTGAGGCAGTTGCTTGACTGTTGGGGCTCCAGGAGTACATACTTAGGTTCATGCTTAACTATGCGCCGGACCTGGACCGTGTCTTCCAGGCCCTGGCGGATCCTGGCCGGCGGCTCATGGTCGAGCGGCTCACCCAGGGCCCGGCGTCGGTGAGTGAACTCGGCAGGCCGCTGGACATGTCCCTGCCTGCGGTCCTCCAGCACGTGCAGGTGCTGGAGGCAAGCGGCCTGATCCGCTCTCAGAAGGTCGGGCGGACGCGCACCTGCAGCATCAATCCGGCCGCGCTCCGCTCCGCGGAGGACTGGATCGCCGGCCGGCGCAGCATGGTCGAGCGCCGCCTCGACCGGCTTGGCGAGTACCTGGCGCAGGCCGCCGACGGGCCAGACCAGGGCTGGGTCACCGAGCCTGGTGATACAACCAACGAAGAAGTGGAGCAGCAATGACTGAGCGTTCCGTCATCCACGACACGTTCTCGATCGAGCGGACCTACCCGGCAGCGCCGTCGCGGGTGTTCACCGCATTCGCCTCGAAGGAAGCCAAGGAGGCCTGGGGCGATGACCCCGACGTGGGGTCCGCTGATGGCGCCAGCATGGAGCTGGATTTCCGGCCTGGCGGCAGGGAGCGGTTCGGCTTCAAGTACCAGGACAAGACCTACAGTTACGACGCGCTCTACTACGACATCGTGCCGGACCAGCGGATCGTGTACAGCTACGAGATGCACGCCGACGGAGTCAGGATCTCGGTGTCCGTCGCCACCATCGAGTTCGTCAAGAGCGGTGACGAAACCACGCTGACCTGGACCGAGCAGGGCGTCTACCTCGACGGCATCGACGGGTCACAGGCGCCTGCGCTGCGCAGGGAAGGCACGGCCGAAATGCTGGAAGGCCTGGCCCGGTACATGACGGCGCAGCTGTCGAGCTGACCGAGTACGGACGGCTTCACAGTACGCACGACCGGAGGAACACCGACAATGCGGAAACTGATAGCACGGATATTCGACTACTCGCTCGACGGCCTGGTCGCGGACGAAGGAACCGAGTTCTTCCAGTTCTGCCGCGACCTGCCCGACGACGACGCGCAGCTGGCCCAGACCGGCGACCTGTACGAGCATGCGTATGCGCACATCATGGGCCGGGCGCTCTATGAGGGAATGGCCGGTTACTTCCCGACTGCGGTCGACCACCCCTACGCCGGCACCCTGAACGCCGCGCGCAAGGTCGTCTTCTCACGCACCCTGAAGACCGTCGATTGGGCCAACACCACGATCGCGGCTGGCGACACGGCTGAGGAGGTCGACAAGCTCAGGCGGGGCGGGGACGGGTATCTCATTGTCAGTGGTGGCGTCAGCTTCTGGCGCTCGCTCACGCGGCTCGACCTGATCGACGAGTTCCGGGTAACCGTGTTCCCCTACCTGGCGGGGGAGGGCACGCGACTGTTCGACGGCGTCGGGAAGTCCCGCCAGCTCGACCGGGTGTCCAGCATCGCCAGGGCCAACGGGACGATCGAACTGGAATACCGGCGGCACCGCTGACGCGCGGCCCTGCAGCGACCCGCGGGACCGTTACCGGGTCACTCCAGCTGGGGTGCCAGTTGGCCGCCTGGTGACGGCGATGGCGACGACGGCAATCCACACCAGTTCCAGGCCGAGGAAGATCCGCTCGTAGAGGCCGCCAGGGGCGTGGTGCTTGTAGGCGGTGCCGAGCAGCAGGTAGGCGATGGCGGCGGCGACCGAGGTGGCAAGCAGGAGGGGCGCGGCGGGCCGCCAGGCTGAGTCGGGCATGAGGCTGGCGGATATCAGGACGGCGCCGATCGTGATGCAGGTGAACGCGATGAAGGCCAGGATCAGGTGGACGACGCCGCTGCCGTGCTGGGGCGTGCCCTCGGGGTCGTCGGCGAAGAACGCCAGCAAGCCGGAGCAGACGGCCCAGGTGACGAGCAGGGTCAGGCCGCCCCGGATGCGGCCGCCCGGGCGGGTGGCCCAGTACAGGGCGCCGGCGATGGCCAGGGACAGGGCGCAGCGCAGCAGGAAGTTCAGGTCCATCACCCAGTACCACGGGCCGCGGCCGTAGTCGCTCTCCGCGTTGTAGACCAGGCTGTACCCGGGCCGCAGGAAGGCCAGCAGGACGTCGATGGCCACGTAGACGGCGACCCCGGAGAGCGCGAGCCGGGCCAGCGGTTTCGCATGGGAGAAGGCGGGGCGCTGCCGCGGGGGGCGAGACAGCGGCCGTCATAGGGATCCCCGGAGAGGCGGGCCGGGGCGCGGACCGAGGGTCCGTGGCCGGCGAAGGTGCCGCGAGAAAACGCAACTTAGTTGCATATATTGAGTGTGCTGGGGTTGTGGCTGCTGAGTCAATGCCTGCTCCTCACCGGCTGCCCGGCTTGATGAGGCGCAGCCGCGCCGAACGGCCAGCGGGATCTGCGCAGCCCAAAGCAGCAAGCTAGCTACCAGTGGTTGGGAGGTCCGTCGCCCGGGCCCGCGCCTGTGTGGGCCGCGAAGATGACCGACTCGAAGTGCTGACAGCCGTCGGGAGGCCCGTCAGGATGGTGGGACAGGACGTGTTCGAGGTACTCACGGGCTTGGGTCATCTGCTCGGCCTGCCGGCGCAGCGTCTCGATGCGTTCGGAGACGATCTGCGCCCATTCTCGGCTGGACGTCGGCCCGGCCAAGATGTCAGCGATCTCGTCGAGGCTCATGAGCCCGCAGGTCTGCCAGTACAAGATGATGGCTAGCCTGCGAATCTGTTCCGGCCCGTACCAGCGTCGCCCCGCGTGGCGTGACACCGGGTCGAGGAGACCACGCTCTTCGTAGTAGCGGATGGCAGAGGCGCGGATGCTGAACCGTCGGGCCACCTCGTCGATCGGGACGAGGTCGACGCTGGTCGTCGGGGTCGCCGGCATGGGTGTTTCCTCCTAGCTGCCAGTATCGGGCCGAAACCGCTTGCGTTCAAGCCGGCTTGAACCTGCAGGATGATGGGGTGAGGTTGATGCGGCGGTTGTTGGTGGACGTCACGCCGCTGCGCCGGTCCCGTGACCTGCGGGCCCTGGTGGCCAGCCAGGCCGTCTCATTGCTCGGCTCGCAGATGACCGCAGTAGCCGTGTTCTACCAGGTGTACTCGCTCACCCACTCGTCGCTGGATGTGGGCCTGGCGTCACTGGCCATGCTGGCGCCGATGCTGGTCGGGGCGCTCTACGGCGGCGCGGTGGCCGACCACGCCGACCGCCGCCGCTTGCTGATGGTGGTGTCGGCCGGCTCGGCAGCAACCAGCGCCGGTCTTGCCATCAACGCGTCCGGCACCCCGGGCCTGTGGCCGCTGTTCCTGTGCCCGGCGGTAGGGGCGGGCCTGGACACCTTCGCCGGCTCGGCACGGGGGGCGGTGGTTCCCAACCTGGTGGAGCGATCCGAGGTGCCGGCCGCCAACGCCATGTTCCAGGCGATATTCCAGCTGGGCTTGGTCGCCGGGCCCGCCCTGGCCGGTCTCCTGATCGCTGCCACCGGGCCCCGTGCCGTGTTTGTCATCGACGCCGTCTCCTTCGGGGTTGCGGCAGTGGGCGCATGGGCGATCCGTCCCCAGCCACCGGGTGACGGTGGCGGACGGTCACCTGGGCTGCGCTCGATCGTGGAAGGCATCCGGTTCCTGCGGGGCCGCCAAGCCATCCAGGGAGCGTTGCTGATCGATGTGAACGCCACCGTGCTGGGTATGCCCAGGGCGCTCTTCCCGGCCATGGCCGTCGGGGCGTTCGCCGGGGGTGCCGCCACTCTCGGGCTGCTCTACGCGGCGCCGGGGGCCGGAGCATTGTGCGGGGCGCTCATGTCCGGATGGGTGGGCCGGATCAGCCGGCAGGGCAGGGCGGTAACCATCGCGGTGATCGTGTGGGGCCTGGCCATCGCCGGCTTCGGCTGGACCCGCTGGCTCCCCGCCGCTTTGGTCCTCCTCGCCATCGCCGGCTACGCCGACGTCGTCTCCGCTGTGCTGCGCTCCACCATCGTCCAGTTGGCTGTCCCTGACTCCCTGCGCGGCCGGATGACGGGCCTGCACATGGCGCTCGTCACCGGCGCCCCTCGCCTCGGGGACATCGAAGCTGGTGCGGTGGCCGCAGGTTTCGGAGACACGGTCTCGGTCGTTTCCGGCGGGCTCGGCTGTGTCGCAGGGGCTTTGGTGATCGCTCAGCTCATGCCTGGTTTTCGCCGCCAACGCTCAACTTCGGTGACGGCTGCCGTCCCGGTCGAGGCGGCAGCCGTCACCGAGGAACGGGCCCGATGAAGACCCAATCCGGCTGTTCGCGGGCGGCGGCGACCAGTTCGTCATTGGTGCTGGCGTGACCGTCCAGCCGCCAGTACTGACCGCCGCCGTCGTGCCCGCCGAGACGTTCCAACGGCAATGCGGCCCCCACCGGAGGAGGCGAGAGGGAAGCTACTTGACATAATGCTCATTATCGGCACAGAAGTCATGGGAGTTGCAGCGGGGTGCAAGGACTCTGTCCCCGTGCACTGGCGCTGCGGGCGACGGGATTGGCTGTCACGGGACACGTACCAAGGAGGTGAGATGTGGAAGCTGTATTATGGGGCGATACATCGTCACCATCGGAGGGTGTGATGACGGTTACCCAGATCGACTTGGACGACGACGCGCTGGCGGAAGCGATGCGGCTTTCTGGCGCGACGACCAAGAAGGACACCGTGAACCTTGCCCTGCGTGAGTACGCGGCCCGCCATCGGCGGGTTGCGGCGCTCGATCACTATGCAGTGCTTGCTGAGGGCTGGGACTTCGAGGGCTGGCAGCAGCGGCGGGAAGCTGAGAAGGAACCGGCTGAGTGATCCGGTACCTGGTCGACTCTTCGGGGTTGTGGCGGCTGCTGCGGGACAGCAAACTGCGTGCGGCGTGGGCTGACGTGGTGACGGTGGGTGCCGTTGGCTCCTGCCAGCCGCAGCGTGCGGAATTCCGCCGCTCGGCCCGCACGGTGAGCGAGTACGAGCAGATGTCAGCGATGTTTGACGATCTGTACCCCGAGGCCACGGTCCCTAGGACCGCCTGGCGGTGGATCGACTCGGCTCAGCACAGGCTTGCTCATCATGGGGCACACCGGGCACTTGGATGTGTGGACCTGCTTATCTGCGCCACGGCAGCCCATCATCGGCTCGTTGTGCTACATGACGATGCTGACTTTGCGACCGCTGGCAGGCATCTGCCTGATCTGCATCAGCGGAACGTCCACGACACGCCTGCTCCGGAGTGACGTCCGTCTCCAGTTCTGCCTCCCCGAACGACCAACAGGATGATCGTCTCCGGAAACGACATGATGGCTGGCACGGGACAGCGCGGTGCGATAGTTGAGACTATGGGTGCTATGTCCGGCCACCCTGGCCTCGGCCCTCAGCGGCGCGGCTGGCCGGGATGGCTGGAGGCGCTCGCGGTGGCGCTGGCGCCGCCGACCGCCGCGCTGGTGTTACGGCTGAGGCTGATGGCACCCAGCGTGGTGCCCGACCCGGCCATGCACACCATCTACATCATCGACCCCCACGACGTGTTCACCAGGTACGGCGCCGTTTACGCCGCGTACGGGCGGCTGCGTGAGGGGGCGCGGGCCGGTTTCCTGGTCCCGGCCCGGCTGGCCTACCTGGCGTTCGGCGCGGTTCCAGGGTTCCTCGTCACCAGGTATGTGCTGGCACTGGTCGCGGTCGTCCCCGTCTACCTGTTGCTGCGTCGCTGCTACGGCCCGCCTGCCGGGGTCGTGGGCATCTTGGCCGTGCTTTCGTCGCCGGTGATCGTGACCGCGTGGGGCACCGACTACCCGGACGCGGCGGTGGTGTCGTATGCCGCGGGGGCGCTGGCATGCCTGGCGATGCCGTGCCCGCCGCGGGGGCGCCGTTGGTGGCTGGCCACCGCCGGCGCGCTGCTCACGCTGGCGGTGTGGTCGCACGGGGCGGCGGTGCCGTTAGCTGCGGCGACGCTGGCTGGCTACCTGGGGGTGCGGCTGGTGCGGGAACGGGCCGGGCTGCCCGGCGACCTGACCGTGCTGGCCACGGCCGCGGCCGTGGCCACCGGCCTGCTGGTGGTGGCCTCGGCGGCGGTGATCGGCGACGCGAACTTCATCGGCATCACCTGGCAGGCCTACCGGGCGCTGTCACACCAGACGGCGACGTGGCACGCGGCGACCTGGCGGTGGGCGCCCTATCTGACCTACCTGCTTGTCCCGCCCGTCGTGCTTGGCGCCTTCGCTGTCGCGGCCGCCCGCCGCGGCCGCCCCGTGCCGGTGCCGCTGCTGGTAGTGGGGGTGGTGACCGCCGTACAGATTGTGGTCTATGCGCTGCTGCAGTTCGCTGGCCCGCTGCAGATCCTGGAGCTGCACTACTTCTCCTCCACGCTGTGGGCGGCGGTCTGCCTGGCGCTGGCTGTCACCGTCGCGGAGCTGTCACGGCCGCTGTCGGGGCATCCGCTGGCCCGGTGGGTGCCGCCCGCGGTGCTGCTCGCGGTCCCGCTGGCGTACGAGGCGTACCCCCACGTGCCGGCCTTCGGCTGGGGCCCGCTCGGCATCATTTTGGCAGCCGTGGCGGTCGGCGCGGCGGCGGTAGCACGCGGCTCCGGCGGCCTGAGGACGCCGGCAACCGCCGCGACGGCGACGGGGCTGGCGCTGGCGGTGTTCGTCGGCGCGATCCTGGTGCTCACCGTCGCGGCCGCGCCACGGCACCGGCTGGTCCCCGGCACCAGCCACGACCCACCGCCGGACTACGCCACCGCGCTCGGCGGCAGCGCGGCTCTCTACTTCGACTCCTACCGGATCATCACGTCCATGCCGGGCTTCGTCGGGCAGGCCACCTACCGCGGTGAGCAGCTCATGGTCTGGCGGCTGGCGCCGAACCGCGACTTGTTCATCAAGTACGACGCGGACATGTATCACGCTGAATTCAACAGCCTCTACAACCAGGTGCCGGTCCTCACCCCGGCCGACCGCGCCGACCTCACCCACCGGCGGCCGGCCGAGCTACTGCTGCTCGGCGCGTCCACGGCAGCCTTCCCCCGCGCAGTGCAGGCCCTGGCCGCCTTCCAGCCCAGCCTGGCCCGGGCCGGAGAACTGCGGGCCGGGCCGCTGGCCGTGCACGCCTGGCTGCTGCGGCTCGGCGTCTGGTACACACCCGGTCACGCCGCCGGTTAGCCCGGCTCCCGGGCAGATATTTGCGTGGTCTTGGACGTGAGGCGCTTCGCTCCCCCGCTACTCCCACCCTGCCAGAGGTCCATGGGGCAGCCCACCCCAGCTGAGCCAGGGCTAACGGCCAGCCGGGTGGCAGGTGGTCCGCCTGGACGGATAATCTAGCCCAGACAGGTCAAGGATGGAATATCCCCGTGCAGTTCAACCTCACTGCGTCGAGCGGGACGTGCGAGCGAGGAGACAACCGTGGTCCCAGGCAGCTTCACCGGATACTTCACCGCGGCGGCAGCAGGTGCCGGGGTGCTGATCGGACTGCTATTCGTCGCCGTGTCACTACGGCCGGAATCGATTGTCGGTCATAAGGCACCACCCATGGCCAAGGCGATGAGCGGTTCCGCGTTCACCGCCCTGGTGAATAGCTTCTTCGTGTCGCTGATGGCGCTCATACCGAACTCCAGCCTGGGCGCGGTGGCCGCCACGCTCGCGCTGATCAGCCTGTCCAATACCGGTCGGCTGCACCTCGGCCGCGGCAAGAACGCGGTCGCCCCACTTCTCATGCTCAGCCTTGCCGCCTTCGCAACCCAACTGGTGGCAGGTATCTGGCTGGTGTTCCGCCCGCACGAAGTGTCCCTGGTCTACACCGTGGCATACCTGCTGATCGGTTCCTTCGGGGTGGCGCTGAGCCGGGCATGGGCGCTGATGCAGGGCGAGCGCACAGCTGCCCCCGCTGAGAGCCCTGCCGCCCCAGTCCCTGAGCACGCCACTGCTTCCTGAGCCAGCCAGCGCCGACCGCGATCTCCGAGCTGCTTTACCGGCATGCCTGAGGCTTGGGACGTGTCCTTAGAGCCTGTTGATAAAGGGTGAGATTGTCAGGCGGACTGTGGTCGTATCGATCTGGTCGCTGTGCGGCGTGTTGCCGTAGCTCACGAAGAGGCCCCTGGTAGCGGGGAGGTTGTCGAAGCCTTTCCTGCCGCCAGGGGCCT
>DASYYE010000192.1:0-4254 GCA_035946955.1 Streptosporangiaceae bacterium
AACGCCCAACAAGACGCCGGTGAGCCAGGCCCGTCACGAGACCACGGTGGCGCGGGAGATCCGTGCGCGGTGCCTGGTCGCCGGGATGACGCCGGCCGAGATCGCTGAAGCGATCCACGACGGGTGCGGGCCGGTGGCGGGCACCTCGTGGATCCGCGCGTACCGGCTCGCACTGGGGATCTCGCTGGCGGATGTGGTCGCCCAGGTCCGGGCCAGGTACGCGAGCGAGGGCCGGGCCATGCCACGCTTCTGCGAAACGCTGCTGTCCGCCTACGAGAGCGGCCAGAAGCGTCCTGGCCCGGAGTACCTGCATTACCTCTGCTCTGTGTACCGGGCGGAGCCGGCTCAGCTCGGCTACCCGGACCAGTGTTTCTGCGGCCGTCCGCACCGGGACGTGGCCCAGGAGCCGCCCGCTCCCGCCACCATCAGCGGCACCGAGGCGAGGGGGGTGTGTACAGAGGCCATACCCCCCTCGCACGTGCCGTCTGAGCGACTGCGATCGGGCCGGCGGCTGCGTCCCCCCAGACGCCGGCCCACCAAGGTACCAGCCGCTGCACCCGGTATGGCTGCCTCGGCCAGCCGTACGCGGTCCGTGCCAGCGGCCACGGGTGAGTCCGTGGCGGACCCGGTTGACCGGCGGGATGCGGGCGACGAGGGCGACCACGACGTCCTGCGCGGTGCCCTGGTCCGGATGATCGCCCATTCCGCGGCCTCGGTCGACGGCCAGTTCCTCGGTGCGGTGGACCGCATCCGGCGGCGCATGGACGACGCTCTGGTCAAGGGGACCGTGTCCGCGACCATGCTGGACCAGTGGGAGGAGACCACTGCTGGCTACGGCAGGCAGTACATGTCCATCCCGCCGCTGCGGCTGCTCTGCGACGTCCTGCTCGACCTGGGTGATGTCCGGCGGATGTGCGAGCACCGTCAGCCGCTGGACTTCAGTGAGCGCCTGTGCAGGCTCGCGGGGCACCTGGCCGGCCTGGCAGGTGTGATCATGATCGACGTAGGGGACCAGCGGCTGGCCCGGTCGTTCTTCCGGACCGCACGGACCGCGGCGGACGAGACGGGGGACCGGCACCTGCGGGGGTGGGTCACGGCGCGGGAGACACTGGTCCCGATGTACTACGGGGACCCGCGGGAAGCGTGCGCGCTGGCTCGTGCGGCCACTGGGCTGGCCGGGCCCAACCCGTGCGTGGCCGGGGTGATGGCCCCGGTGCTCGAGGCGCGTTCGCTGGCGCGGGCCGCGGCGCACCGCGACCCCGCGGCCCGCCGCCCGGCCCTGCGCAAGGTCAGCGCACTGCTGGGCCATGCCCATAACGCGTTCGACCGGTTGCCGGCCTCGCAGCGCAGCGACACCGCGTTCGGCTATACCGAGCGTCAGCTGCACTTCCACGAAGGTGATGCACTCGTGACGCTGGGCCACCACCAGGCCGCGGAAAAGGCCTTCCAGCGGGCGATGGCGCTGTACTCGCCGCAGGAGGTACTCGACCGCTCACTGGTCGCCCTCGGCATCGCCCGGTGCCGGCTGGAGGCGGACGAGCCAGAGGAGGCATTGCGGCTGGTCCGGGAGACCCTGCTCGCGGTGCCCCACGAGCACCGCTCTCAGATCATGGTGCGGGTCGCCCGGTCCCTGGGCGACTCAGCCGCCGTCCGCCACGGTGACTTCCGGGCGGTCCGCGAGTACCGCGAGGCGGTCCCGTCTGCGTAGGCGCCCGCGAAAATGCACTTCCCTCCTGGGTTCTCAACCGCAACGATGGTTAGGCTGGATGCTGACATCAGCTGGAGGCGGGAGGCGGGTGTGCGAAGGGTACTTCTGCTCAACGTCACTTACGAGCCCCTCACCACCGTTAACCTCCGTCGCGCCGTGTGTCTCGTGCTGGGGGACAAGGCCGAGATCGTCCACCATGACACGGGTGGCAGCGTGCTCCACTCGGCGACGCTGTCCCTCGACATGCCCTCAGTCATCCGCCTGCGCCGCTACATCCGGGTCCCCTACCGGAGCCGGGTGCCACTGACCCGGGGCGCCCTGATGCGCCGCGACAACTACCTCTGCGCCTACTGCGGCCGCCGTGCCGAGACCATCGACCACGTGATTCCGCGCAGCCGTGGCGGGGCCCACGCCTGGGAGAACTGCGTAGCCTCCTGCATGCACTGCAACCACAGCAAGAGTGACCGCCTGGTCGAGGAACTCGGCTGGACCATGCGCTGCGCCCCGGTGGCCCCGCGTGGCCCGCACTGGCGGCTCATGTGCACCGTCAACGAGACTGACCCCCAGTGGGCCGCCTACCTGTCGGACCGCCGCGCCGCCTGAGAGAGGGTGCTCTCAGGCGTCCCGGAGGCGAACAGTACTAGCGGAGCCGGCGCTGTCACGCCTGGCGCCTGTGACTTACCCTGACCTCAAATGGGCGGGTGCCGTTGCTACAAGGCCGTAGCCGTGGGCGCCACGCCAGGACGGAGCAGGCATGTCAGATCCGGACCGCGCGCTGGAGATCCCAGCCGAAGGGTTCTGGCCAGCCCCAGAGGTCCCGCAGCCGAACATCTACCCGATGGAGTGGCGGGTCGAGACCGAGAGACTGGCGGCCATCTACGAGAAGTCCAAGCGCACCCTGTGGAACCCGGCTGACCTGCCCTGGGATGGGCTGCGGCCGGAGGATTTCACGCCCGAGCAGCGGCTCGGGATCATGTACTGGTTCTCGGTGCTGGCCAACTTTGACGCCTCCGGCCCGGCGGTGTTCGCCCGCGCCACCATCCACGCGTATGAGCAGCACGAGGAAGACCCCGTCCGTAAGTGCTTCTTTTCGATCACCCGCGATGAGATGAACCACGAGGAGTGCTGCCAGCGGACCATCGCGAAGCTGTGGCCGGGCGGCCCGCTGGACTGGCAGCCGTCCACGGCCCTGGAACAGGCCGCGCACAACAACATCTCGTGGCTGTACCACAACGGCGGGCGGTACTGGAACGGCTACACCCAGGCCGTGGGCAAGTACTCACTGGCGGTGCTGTTCACCAGCTTCATGATGGGCGAGATGGCGGCGTCCACGCTGTTCCGCGGCATGTCCTCGGGCACCACCCACCCGGTCTTCTCAGACATGTTCCACCGCATCGGCCGCGACGAGTCCCGGCACCTGCAGATCTGCATGACGATCCTGGAGAACGAGTGGCCCGGGCTGACCGAAGACGTGAAAGGCCTGATCACGCGGCAGCTCCGCGCCGGGTTCATCTTCCTCTCCATGATCCTCTGGGAACCGCCGGGCGGCTTCTGGGAACTGCCGCCCTATTTCCTGAACAACCACCGCGTCCTGATGGACCACGCCCGTGAGGGCGGGCTCGGCGTGCTCTCCTATGACGAGCAAGCCGAGAACTGGCGGGTGGCCATGGCCAGGGTGCGAGTGATCGTGACCAGATGGGGGATCGAGTTCCCGGCCATCCCCGAGCTGGACATCGAGGGCGTGGACGTCTCCGATGCCATCAACCCCGAGGACATCATCCCGGTCTTCTAGACCGTGTCCCGTGAACGCCAGGTCACGATGTGTAACGCCGGGCGGGGTGCGGCCGATGAACAGATAGACGCGGTCGACGTGGGTACCCCCGAGCTCACGTCGCCCGCGTCTTCGCTTATCTGGCCGTCTTCGCCTATCTGACCGCGTCTTCGCTCATCTGGCCGTGACGGGCGTTGTGTGTGCGCCGGGTGTGGTGACGCCAGCGTGCCATAAACCACCGGGCGTAGTGGAGTACCAACTCCGCGTGCCGCCTACCCCGCATACCCCGACCGCCGGTAGTTTGCGTGTATGACGGAGACTCAACAGCCATGGGCGGACAGGCCCGGTGCGAGCATGCCGGGCGAGGTGGCGCCCTTCGGCAGGATGCTCACCGCGATGGTTACCCCCTTGTTGCCCGACGGGGGACTCGACCTGGCAGGAGCCGCGCGCCTGGCCACGTACCTGGTGGACGACATGCGCAACGACGGGCTGGTGGTCAGCGGCACCACCGGTGAGTCGCCCACTACGAGCGACACCGAAAAGGACCAGTTGCTGCGTGCAGTGGTCGAGGCGGTGGGAGACCGCGCCACTGTCGTCGCCGGCGTGGGCACCTACGACACCGCCCACAGCCGCGAACTAGCCCAGCAGGCCGAACGTGCCGGTGCCGACGCCCTGCTCGTCGTGACCCCGTACTACAACAAGCCACCACAGGCAGGGCTGGCCGCCCACTTCCGCAGCGTCGCCGATGCCACCGGCCTGCCGGTGATCCTCTACG
>DASYYE010000193.1:0-2890 GCA_035946955.1 Streptosporangiaceae bacterium
TACGTCATCAACCTGATGACCATGGACTACGGCAGCGCGTCGGCCAGCGTCTGCGTCGTCGTCTCCGGCCGCTGCGAGATGGCACAGTCAGCGATCCAGGCGGTCAAGAACCTCGAGCACACCTACAAGGTCCCGGCGAGCAAGATCGCCGTCACCCCCATGATCGGCCTGAACGACAACACCAGCGAGACCTTCACCCCCGCCGACGTGGACACCCGGACGCGATACGCGGCCGCCAACGGCCTGGCCGGGCTGCACTTCTGGTCACTGGACCGCGACACACCCTGCTCCGACACGTTCGCCTCCCCCACCTGCAACTCACTACCCGGCACCACACCACTGGAATACACCAACAGGTTCCTGAGCGACCTCGGGCTCTGACGGAGAGACCCTAAGGCGGGCCGCGCACAGGTTGCCGGGCGCGGCCCGCCTCCTATGCAGGGAACGTCCCCGGCCGGTCACCCCCGACACCAAGCGCTCGCCCACCTTGGGCCACTTCGCCGACCGACGCCGGGTGGTCTCGCCCATGCCGACAGCATTACCCGGCGGACCATGACGGCTAAATGGCGAAATCCCTCGATAATTTGCAAACCCGAGGTAATTGTCTGCGGGTCGAGATCGGGGCACACGTAATGCACAGCGCCCTCTACTACTTCCCCGGACACGACCCGGGCCCGGTGGTGAACATCTCCGGCGCGGCGGTGCTCGCGTCGAGCAGCCACCGCAGCCAGGCGATGGCGTTCGTCCGGTCCCTCATCAGCCCAGCCGCCGAGCTCATCATCGCCAACGGCTACGACTTCGAGTACCCGGCCCGCCCAGGCACCCGGCCAAACCCCCAGGTGTGAGAGCCTGCCGGACCCGCCGGGCCGGTCCTCCACGCGAGACTGAATGACGCACGGTGACGCTGCCATTACCCGGCTTATCATCCGAAACTCACCTCTGCATCCTGACTCCGGCGAAGTATGATTCGGTGAGCCAGTGAGGGGCACACTCCATATCAGGGGGCAATTCGATGGCAATCCTCGGCCGCGAGTTCATAGCGGCACCCGACACTTCGAAGGGCCAGATCGTCTTCAAGTGGCCCGACCACAACATCCGCAAGTTCTCAAGGGCCATCGTCGAGCCCGACGCCGTGGCTGTCTTCGTGAGCCAGGGGCAGGTCATGGGGACGCTTCCCGCTGGCCAGCACACCCTCGATGCCAGGGAGCTGCCATTCCTCGGGATGTTCGTGGACTGGGCCACGAACAGCAACGCCTTCAAGGCCGAGATCTACTTCGTGGGCATCCGGGACTTCCCGAGCTTCCGCTTCGGCGGCCGGCTGGACGAGGTGCAGGACCCGCAGACCGGCTTGATCGTCACTCTCCGGACGTTCGGCGAGTACGCCCTGCGCGTGGTCGACGCCCCTGCGCTGATCCTCAACCTGGTCGGAACCGTGGACGTGACGAGCAACGACGCCATCACGGGCTGGGTCGCCCAGCAACTGCTGAAGGTGGTCCGCACCACGGTCACCACCCAGCTCATGTCGGGGGCGTGGCCGATCCTCGGCCTGTCCGTGCACAGCCCCGAGATCGAGGTCGAGGCCATGAGAGCGGCCAACCACGAACTCGCGGAATATGGGCTTTCCATTGCCCGCCTCGGCAACCTCGACGTCAACCTGGATGATGACGACAACGCCCGGCTGAAGAAGCTGGCGGGCGACACCGCGTACAGCAGGCTGGCCGGCGGCTTCCTCCAGGCGGCACAGGCCGAGGCCCTGCAGGGCGCCGGCGAAGGGATGGCCAAGGGGGGCGAAGGGGTGACCCCGATGTTCTTCGGGGCTGGCATGGGCATGGCCAACCAGATGATGCAGGCCCCGGCCCAGGCTCCGTACAACCCGCCGCCGGTTGCGCCAGGCTTCGCGGGCGGCGGTCAGGGCTACGCTCCGGCGCCACAGCAGCCCACCCCGCCGCCGACCGACCAAGTCCCGGTCCCGGTCCCGGCTGTGACCATAGAGTGCGCTAACTGTCATAACCAGGTCCGAGTCGGCTCAAAGTTCTGCGCCGAGTGCGGCACGCCCATGCAGAAGCACTGCACCAACTGCAACGCCAGCATCAGCCCCAGCGCGAAGTTCTGCGCCGAGTGCGGGACCCCCGCGAACCCGCCGGCCTCATAACTCGCGAACGACGGCCCGCTGCCCCCGCTAGGGGAGCGAGCCGCTTGCGGCGTGTCCAAATTCCTGGCTTGCCCTTTAGAGACCCCCCAACGAGAAAGGCCTGTCCCGATGGATCGGATCGAGTGCCAGTGGTGCAAGGCCCAGAACGAACCGGACCGCACGAGCTGCTTCACCTGCGGTGCGCCGCTCGACAAGGAGAACCTCGTCTCCGATTCCGGCTGGACCGAGGCGCCCCGGCTGCGGGACATGACGGAATTCCGTTTTTCCAACTCCACCTGCCAGATCGAGGGGGAGATCGTCCCGGTGGCTGAGCTTGCGCTGGCTCATGGGGACTCGGTGTTCTTCGAGCACCACGTGATGCTCTGGAAGGAACCCGGTGTGCCGATGTCGGCCCTCAGCACCGGCGGCGGAATGAAGCGCATGGTGGGCGGCATGCCACACATAATGAGCGTCGCGCACGGGCCAGGTCGCGTCGCCCTTTCCCGGGATGCCACAGGCGAGGTGGTGGTGCTGCCACTGCACCCGTCGATGGAGTTGGACGTGCGCGAGCATGCCTTCCTCGCCGGGACGCACTCGCTGGACTATTCCTTCGTACGTATCAAGGGCCTTGCCAACGTGATGCACGGTGGCCAGGGCATGTACATGGACCGGTTCGTCACGCGGAACGAGCCCGGGCTGCTCCTGCTGCACGGCTACGGCAACGTGTTCCAGAAGACGCTGCGGCCGGGCGAGCAGATC
>DASYYE010000194.1:0-3928 GCA_035946955.1 Streptosporangiaceae bacterium
ACCCACGCTCGTTCGCCGTGATCCGCAAGACCTGGAGCCCGCAGTGACGCTGCGGGGCAGGGCGGCCGCCGTCGTTGGCAGCCTCGCGGTGGCCATCGCGGGCTGCACCGCCATCGCGCACCTGAAGGCGCTCCAGCCACCCTCACCCCAGGCCCCTGACTCCTCCTCGACGGCGCTTGCCAGAATGCCGGCACCCGCCATGCCTGGCGCGCCCCGCGTGCAGCTTGGCGTGGATGTCACCGCCTACACCTATCCGGGGGAGGACATTGCACGGGCCGCGCATGCGGACGTGGCCTTCGTCCGGAGCCTGCACGCCAACTCGGTCATGGTCTCGTTCCCGTTCTTCGCCAGTGGGCGCGGCAGCGTCAGTGCTGGGAAGGCGACTCCGTCCCCGAATGCGCTCGGGACGGTCATCCGCGTCGCTGAGCAGGCCGGGCTCTTTGTTTTGCTGCGGCCGTTGCTCGATGAGAGGGGCCTGGGCCGGTCCCGCGTGAGCTGGGTGCCGCCAAGCCTGCCCCGGTGGTTCGCCAGCTACCGCCGCTTCCTCAAGCCCTACGCCGAAGTGGCGCAGTGGCTGCATGTGCCGGAGTTCGCAGTCGGTGCGGAGTTGTCCAGGTTCGAGACCGCACCTGGCTGGGGCCGCCTGGACACCATGCTGCGGCGGCGCTACCACGGACGGTTGGCGTTCACGCTGAACTGGGACGCCGCGCAACAGGCCGTCCATGTGGGAGGACCGCACGTCCTCCACACCGTAGATGCCTATGCGCCGCAGTCGGGCAACTTCACGGCGGGCTGGGAGAGGTACGACCGCACTCTGCCACGGGGGACGGTGGAGACAGAGATAGGAATCGCCGCGGTCCGCGGCGCCAACCGGGCACCGTCGCGCTGGCACTGGAACGTCAAGACCTTGGACCAGGGTATGCAGGTGCGATGGTTCACGGCGGCCTGCCAGGCCGCCCAAGCGACCCACCTGGGCGGCATCTACTTTTGGTCCATCCAGCTGAGCACCCCTGTCGCGACTGGTCCCGTGCCCGCCCACCAAGGTGCCTGGGCAGCCGGGGCTGGCAGGAACGCGATCGCGCAGTGCTTCGCCGCCATGGACCGGGGCCGTCGCGCGTGACCACACTTTACGAGGATCTCTTCAACCCGCAGGCTGTCAGTGTCTCCGGCGCCGCGAAGGCCCGTCCAGGGCTGCCCCGGCCGGCGAAGGCAGCCGTCCTCATCGCGGTCCTCGCGGTCCAGGCGCTGCTGACCGTGCGGCTGATCCCGTCACACTTCGTGTCAGGCGACGAGGGCCGCTACCTATACGCCGGGCATCAGCTCATCTACGAGTTCTGGCACGGTGGCGGCAGCCCCTACTACGAGACCTACTTCTCGGGGGCCCCAGTCCTCTACCCGGTCCTCGCCGCCATGGCCGACCACCTGGGTGGCCTGGTAGCTGTGCGCCTTATGAGCCTGGCCTTCATGCTCGCCGCCACCGCGCTGCTGTATGTCATAACGCGGCGGCTGTTCGGTTTCGCCGCCGGTGTGCTCGCGGCCGCCTTGTTCGCCGGGCTGGGGGTCACCCAGGACCTGGGCGCGCTGGCGACCTACGACGCCTTGTCGCTGATGCTCATGACAGTCGCTGCCTACTGTGCGGCCCGCACCCGCGATGACGACTCTCATCCCACCTTCTGGCTGCTCGCCGTCCCTGTGGTGTTGTTGATGGCGAACGCCGCCAAATACATGACTGTCCTCTTCGACCCGGTAGTCATCGCCCTGGCCGCCCTGCAAGCCAGCGGTGGCCGGCGGCGCATCCTCACCCGCTGCGCCGCGCTGAGCGTCGCGGTCGGTGCCGCCCTGGCCATCGCACTGGCCCTTGCGGGCACGGCGTACCTCAACGGCATCTTGTTCTCCACCCTGGCCAGGCAACCGGGCGCCGACGCCGTCTTCGCCGTAGTGCGGAAGCCGGCTTCGGCGATCGTCCTGGAATCGTGGCAATGGATCGGCGTGCCGGTCGCCGGCAGCATCATCGCGTCCGTCGCGACCATCGCGGTCCGGAAGGACAAGCGAGCCGCGGCCGTCGTCGTGCTCCTGATGCTGGCCGGCCTGCTCGTCACGCTGGAGGGACTCCACCTCCACTCCGACGAGTCAATGCGCAAGCACGACGACTTCTCAGCCTGGTTCGCCTGCGCTGCTGCCGGGTCTGTCGCGAGCCACCTCCGGTTCTGGATGCGCAACATGCGGTTCCGCATACGCAACACCGCCCGGACCCTGACCGCCGTGTTCGTGGTTGGCACCGCGACCGCGTCCGGCATCCATTACAGCGGGCTGGCTGGATCCACCCTCGAGGCCGGTGGTCCCCAGGTCACGCTGGAGATGGCTGCGGCACTGCGCCCATACCTGAGCCCCAGCCGCTACCACTACCTCCTCGGCGGATACAGCGACGACCAGCTCCTCTACCTGGACCACACACCCGTGCGCTGGTTCGGCATCAGCGACGACCTGTACATCAAGTACCCGGTCCCCGGCCGGGGGGGCGACCCGCACGGCCAGGTTCCCGGACGTATCTGCTTCCAGCTGTCGCCGGGCTGCATGTACCTGGAGGGCATCGCGGGTTACCGGGCGGCGATCCAAACACACTGGTTCGCGGTCGTCTCGCTGTGGAACGACCACCATACCGGCCAGGATTCCCAGATCGCGCAAGCGGTGGCACACACTGACGGCTATGTCCTGCTGACCCGCCTCGGCAACGCACCCACGTGGGTCTACGCCCCGGACTACCCGCATGCACCACTGCACCCGCCTGGCGGTGGATGAGGCCGAGGGCTCCGCTGAGGTCGGCGGGTGGCGGGGGCGCTGGTGCTGGCTGCCAGGTCTATCGCGGGAATCGCTAGTCTCGACCAACCCGTCCCGCTTGAGCGCCGCGAGGACTCGCGCTGCCGGATGCTCTAGAACGCCGTCCGGTTCAACGCAGGGGAGCATATCCTCACCGTGCCTTGGCGGCGGCTGATGGCCCGGCTGGGCTTGTAACCCGTCTCCATTGACCAGAAGGGACGGTTCAATGGCTTCTGCGGCACGTGGGAGGCTGGCCCAAATCCTGGCGGGGGCCGCGGCGCCTGCCGCGTCCAGCGTGGCATTGACAGCCAAAGCGGACGACCTGCGCCTGGAGGTCGAGGGAGTCGGCAGGGTGCGGTTTCCCGTGCCCGCCGAACAGGCCCGCCGACTTTGTCAGCTCGGCCAGCCAGCACGGTTCGGGCGCGGTGAGGAGACGCTGACCGACCCGGAGGTCCGCGACACCTGGGAGGTTCCGAAGAACCTGGTGCGCATCGAGTGGAACGGCGTTCTCGCAACCGTCCTCAGCACAGTACGCGAGCAACTGGGGCTGGCGTCCTGCTGCCAGCTTGCCGCCGACTTCCACTCGATGCTGGTGTACGAGCCTGGCCAGTTCTTCGCCCCCCACCAGGATTCCGAGAAGGACGACACCATGATCGGGAGCCTGGTGGTGGTATTGCCGTCTGCGCACACAGGTGGTCAGCTCGTTGTCGAGCATGCCGGTGCGGCCAAGACCTACCGGGGGTCAAAGTCGGCGATCTCGCTGGTCGCCTTCTACGCGGACTGCCGGCACGAGGTCCGACCGGTCAAGTCGGGCTACCGGGTCACACTCACGTACAACCTGCTGGTCAGCGGCGACACCGGCAGGCCAGCCGTGGGGGACGACGCGACAGTCGGCGAGCTTGCGCGATGCCTCACCGAGCACTTCACCATCCGGGTCACCAACCCGTACAGCGACGCCGAGGCGGATCCGCCGAACCGGCTCGTCTACCTGCTCGACCGCGAGTACACCGCTCGTGGGCTGAGCTGGTCCCGCCTGAAGGGGACCGACGCCAGCAGGGCATCGCTGCTGCGGGCCGCAGCGGACAGCTCCGGCTGCGAGTCCGTGCTGGCC
>DASYYE010000195.1:0-8845 GCA_035946955.1 Streptosporangiaceae bacterium
TGGGTGAGCCGCCCGCAGGCACGGCTCACCCACGGCCGCGACCATTGAACCTGGTTCAGAACCCCACCGCGCTGAGGGCGCCAGCCGCAGCGTCACCGGTAACGGCAGCGTCACCGGGGGCAGACCACGCCACCGCGCACACAGCACGAAGGCCGTCGAGGCGGTCTCCGGAACCGCTCACCGCGAGGCGACCCGTGGGCTGGCAGCGGACGTGCCAGCCGCCGCAGCTGAAGCTACCGTCGTTGCTGGTCACCGCGGGGTGGGGCACGAGCAGCCCGGTGAGGTCACCGGCGATGTAGGTCGGGCGGTGCTGAGGCGTGGCCAGCACGGCCTCCAGGGGGTCGGTGACCCCGGTCAGCACGAGCAGGCTGTCGGTGCCGGTGCGGGTGGCGCTCTCGATGTCGGTGTCCAGCCGGTCCCCGACGACCAACGGCCGACGCGCCTGCGTCCGGGACACGGCTTCGGTGTGCAGCGGCGGCTCGGGCTTGCCCGCCACGACAGGCCGGCACCCGGTCGCGGTGACGAGGACCTGGATCAGCGAGCCGTTGCCGGGTTGGCGGCCCCGGGGCGAGGGCAGCGTGGTGTCGCCGTTGGTGGCCACGTACCACGCCCCGGCACGCAGCGCGAGGCCCGCCTCGGCCAGCTGGCCGTAACTGAGGTCGGGGGTGTAGCCCTGGACGACGGCTGCCGGGTGCTCCCGGGCGTCCGTCACCGGCCGCAGGCCACGTTCGCGGACGGCCGTCCGCAGGCCCATGCCGCCCACCACGAGCACCGGCGCACCCGCGGGCAGGCGCTCACGCAGCAGGCGCGCGGCCGCCTGCGCCGAGGTCACCACGTCCGCAGGTGCCGCGGGCACCCCCATACTGGCGATTTGCGCCGCGATCGCCGCGGGCGTGCGGGAGGCGTTGTTGGTCACGTAGGCCAGGCGCATGCCCATCCCGGTGGCCTTCACCAGCGCTTCCCCGGCGCCGGGGGTGGGCGCACCGCTGAGGTAGACCACCCCGTCCAGGTCGAGCAGGGCGACGTCGTAGGCGGTAGCCAGCGGCTCGGTGCTGCCCGGAAAGATCACGAGCGCTCCCCTCGGAGAGGTGCGGCATTGAGCTGACATGCATGATCGCGGTGGAAATTACTGCTATGCGCAGTAAAGACAACCGCGATCATGGCTCAGGCGGGGCGTCGGGGGGCGGCCCGCTGGGTTCCGCCCGCGCCCGCAGAGTGGCTCTCACGCCCCGTAGCGCGTCGGTGTAGTGGGCCAGATCCGGGCGCATCGCCGCGGCGAGCGCGAGGTGCTCCGCGGCAGCCGCCGGGTTGCCGTCCCTGGCCAGGGCGAGCCCGAGGCCGAACTGGGCGTAGTCGTCGCTCGGGCTGGCTTCTACGATCCGCCGGAAGCTCTCCGCGGCCTGTCCGTACCGGCCCGCGTCGAACTGCGCGCGGGCCAGCGCCTCCCACACGCTGCGCGAGCCCGGCTCGGCCTCGGCGGCACGTTCCAGGAGCTGGGCGGCGGCAGCGGCACTGCCACGGCCCAGGAGCTCAAGCCCGCGCTGGTACCAGGTATAGGCGTCGCCGTCGGGGGCGGGCTGGCTGGGACCGCCGACCTGGTTCTCACCCGGGCGGGAATCATGGTCACCGCGTGGTGCTTCTGACATATGTGCAGATCCTTCCCTCCGGCGGACAGCCACCGTCTGGCCTCGAACTGGCGCCATTCCGTGGGCTGCGCTATGCCGAGGAGCGCGTGGGCAGCCTGGCCCGGGTAACGTCTCCACCGTACGACGTGATCGGCCCGGCGGCCGCAGCGGCGTTGCTGGCTGGTGACCCCCACAACGTGGTCCGGTTGGTCCTGCCCACTGACGGGCGGGACGACCCAGCTAGCGTGTACGCGAGTGTGGCCGAGACCCTGCGTGGCTGGCAGGCTGACGGCATCGTGGTGCCCGACGCCAGGCCCGCGCTGTATGTGTACGAGCAGGACTTGTCAGGCGGCCCGGTGCTGCAGCGGGGGCTGGTCGGGGCGCTGCGCCTGGTCCCCCCTGGGGATGGCGCGGTGGTGCCGCACGAAGACGTGGTCACTGGGCCGGTTACCGGCCGCCGGATGCTCATGGAGGCCACCCAGGCGAACCTGGAGCCGATCTATCTGCTGTATGACGGGCCTGGCCCGAGCGCGGCCACCGCACTGGCCGCTGACGTGGCCTGCCACCGCCCACCGCTGGTCACGATCGAGACGGACGACGGGATGGTCCACCGCATGTGGGCCGTGACCGACCCTGGTGAACTCGCCAGCGTCACCGCCGACCTGGCCCAGCGCCGGGCGATGATCGCGGACGGCCACCATCGTTATGCCGCATACCTGCAACTGCAGGAACGCAGACATGCGGCGGGCGACGGCCCAGGCCCCTGGGACGCGGGGCTGGCACTGCTGGTGGACCAGGCCACGTTCCCGCCCCAGATCGGGGCGATCCACCGGGTGGTCAACGGGCTCGGCGTTACCGAGGCGGTGGACCGGGCCGAGGCCGCGTTCAAGGTCTCGCCACTGCCCGCGCTGCGCGGCGGCACGGCTGCGGCCGCACTGGACGTGCTGGCGCAGACGCCGTCCGACACCGCATTCGTGGTGTCGGACGGCACCGAGTTCTTCCTGCTGACCTGCCCGGATCCGGCGGCGCTGGCCGCGGCCACGCCAGGACGCAGCGAGCGCTGGCGCCGGCTGTCCGCCGCAGTCCGCCAGGAGCTCCTGTTCGCCCGGTTGTGGGGGGTCGCTGACGACGCGGAGCGGGTGGAGGTCCACCACGATGCCGGGGCGGCGCTGCAGGCCGCGCGGTCCGCGCCGCTGGGCACCGCGGTGCTGTGCCCGCGGCTGTCCGCCGAGGACGTCAGAGAGGTCGCCTCACACGGGGAGCGGGTCCCGCGCAAGTCGACCTCTTTCACCCCCAAACCCAGGACTGGCTTGGTCATGCGCTCGTTCGCCCTGGGCTGAATTCCTTGTCCTCAACATCGGCGCTTGCCGAGGTCCGTGAGTGCTGCCCGGGCAGTCCCGGACGGGCCCATGATGCCTGGCGCTGGCGTGGCTTCCTTACCTGGTGCGGGTGTAGAGCCAGTCGGGGCCCACGGTGAGCGGCACGAAGTGGGCGTGGAAGTAAGCCAGGATCCGCGGGGTCCAGGGCACCCGGCGGTCAGCCTGCAGGGTGAGCCAGACGAACTGCGCGGAACGCATCCCGGCCAGCCACAGCGCCTGCACCGCCGGTTCGCGGCCAGCACCGTTCTGCCCGTTACGGCCGCCGGACAGCGCATAGTCGGTGCCTACGCCGTCGATCATGGGCGAGCAGCCAGGAACGCGGGAGACGAACCTGTTGATCGCGATGGTGTAGGAGACCTGGTCGGTGAATACGCACGTTCCCGGGGGCACCAGCCGCGCCACCGTGTTCAGCTCGGTGGCGCTGACCTGGGATGCCTCCGAACCCTCTGCGACCCCCTGGAGGACCGCGAAGGTGACGAGGGTCAGGGCAGCGGTCGCCATGGCGCAGCGCCGCAGCAGGGCCGCCCGGCGCGGGCGGGTGCTGGTGGCCCGGAGGCCCGTGAGCAGCCGGTCGGCGGGCAGCCCGATCGCGAGCGCGAGGAAGGGGACCAGGAACGCGGTGTAGTGGTAGTAGAAGTCGGCTGGCCACAGGAAGGACACCACCACAACCAGGCAGCTCAGCGCCGCGAACCAGTCCAGTGCGGGCGGCCTGGCATGCGTGAGCCGTGACCCGGCCACCATCGTCGCGGTGATGGCGGCAACCACCACCAGGCCGATCACGACGAGCGCCGGTGTGGGCATCGTGGACAGGTGGCTGAGCCCGAGCATGTGCTGCAGCCGGTAGCCGAACGGCACCCGCATGATGTCCGAGCGGACGAGCTGCGCCACGACCACGTCACGGTAGAAGGCCCCGGGCGCGGTGAGCGCGAACGGGAGCACCGACGTCAAGAACCCCACCGCGACCCCGGCCGCGAAGACCGCCGCGCGCCGCGGTGCGCGGGCGATGAGGGCGAGGATGACGAGGACCGGGAGGACGGCCCAGACCTTGACCGCGCCAGCGAAACCGAACGCACACCCCGCGACCGCCAGCCGGCGCCAGCCCACCGCCACTTCGTCGCGGGCGAACACCGCGAGCGCGCCGAGCAGGCAGAAGAGCACGAGCCACGGTTCCAGCAGCACGGTCCTGGCGCCCAGCAGGCTGTCCGGGAACACCGCGGTCAGCCCGCAGGCCACGAGCACGGCGGTCAGCCCGCGGTGGCGGGTCAGCAGGCCCGCGAGTGGGACGGCGGCTGCGCTGGCCAGCGCGGTGAGCACACGGGCGACCGCCATGCCGACGGTCGTGCCCATCCCTTTGGTGGCGAGCGCGACCGGCGCCATCAGCAGGGTGATGCCCGGCGGCTGCACCATCGTGAAGTCGTGGTAGGGCAGGTAGCCCTGGATGAGCCGGACCGCACTGCCGAAGTCGGTGCCGTCGTCGTACTCGCTCACGCCGGAGAGGTAACCGGGCCTGCCCAGCTCGTACAGGCGCAGGCCCACAGCGACGAGGGTGGCGATAATAACCACCACCCCCACTGCATTGCCACGACCGCGCCCGGCCGCTGGCGAGGGAGGTGGGGCGGGCTGACGCGACTCGGGCGTGGGTGCTGTCACCGGTACTCTGCTCACCCGTGCCCCTTCCACCTCAGCCTGGTTGCGTACAGATAGTACTCACGTAATGACTCTCCGCACTGGATCGTCTGCTAAGAAGCAGGCGGCCCGGCAGGAGCTAAAGCCGTCTCTGGCACGATACCTACATGAACCAACCTGGACCGAGCCACGGCAACGGCGGCGGGCCCACCCACCTAGGCCACGACGTCTTCGAGATCGACACCATGATGGCGGGCTACGACGGGATCACCGCTGGCTACCTCATCAGGTCCTCTCGCCCGTGCCTGGTCGAAACCGGGACGGCACCCTCGGCGCCAGTAGTGCGCGATGCGCTCGCCAGCCTGGGGATCGGCCCCGCTGACCTGGCCACGGTCGTGGTCACCCACATCCACCTGGACCACGCTGGCGGTGTCGGCGACATCGCGCAGATGTACCCGCAGGCGGAAATCGTGGTGCACGAGCAGGGTGCACGTCACCTGGCGGACCCGAGCCGCCTGATGTCCAGTGCCCGCCGCGTCTACGGTGACGCACTGGACCACTTGTTCGGGGAGCTCGCGCCCACGCCAGCCGAACGCCTGCGCACGGTCGAAGAGCGAGACTCGATCGACCTGGGTGATGGGCGACGGCTGGACAGCCACCACTCGCCCGGCCATGCCAAACACCACCTGGGCCTCCTCGACTCGGCCAGCGGGGACCTCTACGTGGGTGACGCGGCAGGGGTGTTCATCCCCGAAACAGGTGACCTGCGGCCGGCCACCCCGCCGCCTGACTTCGACCTCGCGCTGGCGCTCGACTCGCTCCACCTGTTCGGCGCACTGGCTCCGCGCCGCCTGCTGTTCAGTCACTACGGCCCGGTGGAGGACGTCGCAGCCACGCTCGAACGCTCCGCGGACGAACTGAACATCTGGGTCGAGGAGACCCGGCGGGCACGCGGGGAAGGGCTGGACCTGGACCATGCGGTGGCGATGGTGCGCGAGCGCACCCGCAGCCGCTACCTCTCGCTCGCACCCGATGCCGACCCGGATGTGGCGGCCAAGTTCGACCGGCTCAGCAGCGCACGCGGCAACGTCGCAGGCATCATGCGCTGGCTGGAGAAGACAGAGCCTGCACAGCAGTAACCCGCTGGGCGGAGGTCACGTCCTGAGCCGATTTGGTCGGCCCTCATGACCCATACCAAAAGCCAAATGACCTTCGCGACCATGATCGATGTCACGGTACGGACAAAAGAGTGGCCCGCAGCAAAACCCACAACCCTGTCCACCAAGATCGATGTCCCGCCGCGGACAAAAGTTTGTCCGTACCGGGACATTCATCCTCGTCGCTAAGCATGTCTCCCCGTCCAGTCGACCCGTCTAGCCGGCTTGTTGCTGTTATCACTGCATCTGGGGCGTGCTGGCCTCTGCGGCGCCGGTTCCGGCCTCACCGGTCTGGGCAACGCTGGTCTCGGCCTCGTCAGTCTCTGCCGTGCCGGTCGCGGCGTGGGTTTTGGCCTTGTCGGTCTGGGCAACGATGGTCTCGGCCTCGTCGGTCTCTGCCGTGCCGGCCGCGGCCCCGGCCTCGTCGGCGCCGACCTCATCAGTCTCAGGCTCGCCAGTCTCGGCCGCGTCAGTCTCGGCCGCGTCGGTCTCGGTCACGTCCTCGATGACCACCCCGTCCAAGTCTTCGCAGCGGTCGGCCGCATCGGTCTCCCCTGCGGAGTCCGCTGCTGCCGCGCGCCCGAACCAGAGCCGGGCATCGTCCTCCCGCCCGTCCTCGAGCAGGGCGTCCGCATAGGCGTAGAACAGGCGGGCCGACCACGGCCTGATCCGCCCATCAGTGAGCTCAGGCACCTGCAGGGCTACCGCCCCAGCCGCTGGCCGACCCTGGTCACGGCGGATCCCTGACTCCACGATGAGCAACTCGATCTGCGTGGCCCGGTCCAGGCTTTTGACGTCAGGGTCGCCGATGACCGCCAGCGCGCGGTCGAGGCGGCCAAGGGCACGTTCACAGTCGGCCATGACCGGCAGGGAAGTGGAACGCCCGGTCAGCCGCCGTGCCGCCCGCAGCTCAGCCAGGGCCTCGGTCCACAGTCCCGCGCGGTAAGCGGCGAGGCCGCAGACCTCACGGACCACGCCGACCCGGGCGGCGAGCCGGCGCGCTTGGCTGGCGTACTCATAGGCCTTCGCCGGATCGGTTTCCTGGCCGGCCGCGACCAGCCAGCGCGCCACGCTGTCCGCCAACGCCGCAGGCAGGGTCTTCAGCTCGTCCCGGGACTGTGGGTCGAGGTCGTCAGCGCTGACATCGTCTGGGAGCGCCAAGGTGGGCAGCAGTCCCTCCGGAGCAGGTCCACCCTCGGCGTGGCCGCCTGCGCCATCCCGGGCCGCAGGACCCCGGCCTTCGAAACGCTCACCGGCACGCCGCCCTGCGCTCCCCCCGGACGCGGGCCGCCCACGCGAGGGCTGGCCACTATAGGGCCGACTGGCCCCCGGCGCGACACGACCGCGGCCAGGCGCCTGCCGGGTATCCCGTGGCTGACCGTCCCTGTCCCCCCAACGGGTGGTACCCCGTGCGGCAGCACCGCGTTCCCGCTCGTCTCCTCGTTCGCCACGGCCACCGCTGGCTCGCTCATCCCCGCGGACCCCCGGTTGCTGTCCGCGTCCACCACCCTCGCGGCGTTCCTCCCGGTCCGCACCAGCCCCAAAGCCCCGCTTTCCGCCACCCCAACCCTCGGCGCGCTCGTCCCGGCGAGCCCCCTGCTGGCGCCCACGCTCACCCCAGCGACCAACCGCCCGGCGCTCGCCAGACTCCGGATCGCGTTTTGCCGTACTTCGGCTATAAGGCCGCCCGGAGGCGCGGTCACCCCCCCGCGGCTGGCTGTCCTGGCCTGGACCCGCATCAGCGCGATCGCTTCGCTGCGGACGGGAGCTTCTAACCGAGCCGCCGTCCCGGCCCTCACTCCGCCACGGCTGGCTGGTTCTCCCCGGGAGGCCCTCCCGGCGGTCACCCCGCCACGGCTGGCCGCCGCCTCCTGGACCGCCCTCACGGCGGTCACCCCACCGGGGCTGGCTGTCTCGGCCTGCGCCACCCTCGGGGCGGTCACCCCGCCACGGCTGGCCACCGCCTCCTGGACCACCCTCACGGCGGTCACCCCAGCGCGGCTGGCTGTCTCGGCCTGCGCCACCCTCGGGGCGCCTACTCCCCCAGGACTCGCTTCCCCGGCCTGGGCCACCTTCGCGGCGGTCATCCCGGCGTGGTTGGGTGTCTCTGGCCGGACGACCGTCTCTGCGGCCGTCCCGCCATGGCTGGCCGTCGCTCCTGGGACCGCTGTCCCGGCGCTCGCCCCGGAACTGGCCGTCTCGGCCTGAGGGGCTACTGCGACGGGCGCCCGTTGATGGCTGGGCATCCCTACGTGGCGCTTTGTCCCCGCGGCTAGTGCCTGAACTCGCTGACCGCGGAGCTGACGACCCGCGCCGGTCCCCGTTTCCGGGGCGGCCCCGTGCACCTCCCCGGAACCCACCGGCTTTGCCTGAGTCGCGTCGTGGCCCGTCCACGTCTTTCACCTCCGGCCCGACGCCACGAGGGCGTACCTGCATCCATGTCTAAGTTCCACAGCGGGCGCGCGCCCACGCGCATTCCCGGCCGCGCACGGTCCATGCTGGAGAGAGTCTCCGCACGCACGAGTGCCCCCTCCGGTGTGGAGGGGGCACTTCGTGAAGATGTCCGGCGGCGTCCTACTCTCCCACGCAGTCCCCCGCGCAGTACCATCGGCGCTGAAGAGCTTAACTTCCGGGTTCGGAATGGGACCGGGTGTTTCCCCTTCGCTATGACCGCCGAAACACTATGGAGATGTCACGGTCCACGCGCTGCCATGCAGGCAACGCGGGCCCGACCGCACCTCAGGAACCACACAGTGAACGCGAGCACTCAAGCCTGAGAGTCACCTCCCAAGCGAGTAAGTAGAAGCCAAGCCGCTCGGCCTATTAGTACCGGTCAGCTCCACGTGTCGCCACGCTTCCACCTCCGGCCTATCAACCCAGTCGTCTAGCTGGGGGCCTTACCGGGTTAACCCCGAGGGAGACCTCATCTTGAGGCGAGCTTCCCGCTTAGATGCTTTCAGCGGTTATCCCTTCCGAACGTAGCCAACCAGCCGTGCTCTTGGCAGAACAACTGGCACACCAGAGGTTCGTCCGTCCCGGTCCTCTCGTACTAGGGACA
>DASYYE010000196.1:0-5782 GCA_035946955.1 Streptosporangiaceae bacterium
CCCCTGGCGGCAGGAAAGGCTTCGACAACCTCCCCGCTACCAGGGGCCTCTTCGTGAGCTACGGCAACACGCCGCACAGCGACCAGATCGATACGACCACAGTCCGCCTGACAATCTCACCCTTTATCAACAGGCTCTTAGGGGATACCGGTCGTGGTGTCCCGCGCAGGAGGGGCGGCGCGGGACACCACCACCTCGGACACAACCTCAACGAATTCTGATAACAGCAAGACTTGGCCAGTGATGCGGCGTCAAGCTCCGGTCTGGGGTGCCTGGTAGCCCAGTTCCTTGAGCCGCATGGCGACGCGGACCCGCCGTGTCTCGCAGATCTTCTGCTTGATGTTCTCCAGGTGGCCGTCGATCGTGCGCTCACCTACCCCGAGGAGGTCGGCGATCTCGCTGTTCGTGTAGCCATCGACCACCAGGCCGGCCACCTCGGCTTCACGCGGGGTGAGACGGCCGGGGCTGCCCTCGGCCAGGTTCCGGCTGTCACGCCGCGCGGCCGCGGCGAGCCGGGCGCCGATGTACCCGCGCCCGGCAGCGACCGCCCGGATCGCGGCGGCATACTCCACGGCGGTCGCGTGCTTGGTGAGGTAACCGAGTGCCCCGGCGGCGACGGCGTCGCCGACCTCGTCGATACCGGTGTCGTCGCCGGTGACCACGAGCACCCGGAACCCCAGGTCGACCAGGTAGCGGACGCCGGGCAGACCCTGCAGCCCACCTGGCAGGTGGAGGTCGAGCAGCAGCACGTCCGGCTTGGCCAGGCCGTCCAGGTTCTCGATCCGCTCGACGGTGGCGACGAGTTCCACGTCCGGCAGGTCCGCGACGATGCGGGCCAGGCCTGCCTGGACGATCGGGTGGTCCTCGACCATCGCCACCCGGATCATGTCGGCACCTGCAGTCGCACCCGTATCTCGCCCTCCCGCGCCGCTTCCAGTCCGATCGTGCCACCGGCCCCCGCCAGCAGGGCACCGGCCCGGCCGACCGCCCCGGACAGGGCGGCAGCCTCCCCGGGAACCCTGGCCACCAGTTCCACAGCGCAACCGCCGGAGCGGACCTGGGCACGCACCTGTCCCCGGCCGCCCGGCGCGGGCCCATGCACCAGCTCCGCCAGGGCGTCACGCAGGCTGGCCGCAACCGCCGGTGCGGGCTCTGCCGCCAGTTCCTCGTCGACGAGTTCGACCAGCCAGCCATCAGCGGCCCGCTCCCGCGCCAGCGCGGCCAGCAGCATGCGCAGGCCATCGTGGCCGTGGCAGCCGTCGGGGTCGTGGAAGGCGCCGCGCAGTTCACTCACCTGTGCCCGGGCACGGCCCCGCAGCTCGTCCCAGGGCTGCTGGCCCGATGCGACCGCATCGAGTGTGGCCAGCACCCGCTGGTGCACCTGTCCGACCAGCCGCTCACGCTCGCCCATTGCCGCAAGGTCATGGTGCTGCCGCTGCTCACGTGCCTGTTCCGCGGCCATCTCGGCGGCGATCCGGCGCACCACCCAGGCGATCGCCGCGGCGATCCCGAAGTACATCGGTGTGCTGGACGCGTTGACGACGAGCGTGATGGTCCTGGCTGGGTCGGCAGTGCCGCTGCCCAGTGCGGTCAGGCCGTAGACAGTGCCCAGGGCGCAGGCGAGCAGGAACCGGTACCCGAGAGCTCTTCCGGTGGGCGCACCAGCGGGGCGGTCCACCGCCGCGCCGCCGGAGACTCTCAGCGCCCCCGCGCCGAGCCACAGAGCGCAGCCAGCCGCATAGGCGAGCGCCCAGTTCAATGACCCGTACTGGCCGGGGCGCTGGATCGCGGCGGCCACTATGACAAGCACCAGCGCCGCCACCCCGGCGTCGGCAACGGTCACCAGGACCGGGAAGGCCTGCTGCCGCCAGACGGTGAATCCCAGCCCGGCTGATACCAGCACCGCTACGGCCAGCGCAGCCCCGGCCAGCCCTGGATGGCGGTAGCCGGTGATGTTGAGACCCACCACGGCGGCCGCGTGGAGGCAGTATGCCGCCCGGCTGGCCAGGGCGAGCAGCAGCAGCGTCCGCTCCGCACGAACGCTGGCCGCCAGCTCCTCCCCACCGGCCGCAGTTGGAGCCGCACCAGCCGGCACCGCCGCCGGGGCCGCCAGGCCCGCGTGGGCCGGCTCCGCATCCCCGCTGGCAGTCAGCGTCAGCACGGCAGCCACATCCGCACGGCCGTGCCCATGCCGGGCGCCGAACAGACCTCGACTTTTCCTCCTGCTTCCACCAGCCGCCGCCGGATGGAATTCGTAATACCAAAACCTTCCGGGCACGACCCGGTCGCGAAACCGGCCCCGGAGTCCTCGACACTCACCTCGATGCCGCCTCCTGCGAGGGCCGCCCGCACCACGGCACAGGTCGCTCCGGAATGCTTGTATGCGTTGTTCAGCGCCTCGGTCACGGCAGCGGCGAGGTTTAGTATGACCTGCGCGCCGGGATCGGGGAGGCGCTCCACGCAGTCGACGGTGACGCTGAACCGCAGCGACGCGAACCCGTCCGCAACGCGGCGGAGCAGCTCACCGAGGGAGCCACACTCCGCGCCGCGGTCCTCGATGGCCGCGCGCAGGTGGGCGGCGGCGGTGGCCGCGTGCGCCCGCAGTTCGGCGGCGTCACGCTCGTCAGCGGCGGCCACCCGTTCCAGCACCTGCACGGCGTCGTCGTGGAGCCTGCCGAACTCGTCCAGACGCGCCTGCCGCACGCCGAGCCGGGCCTGCCGGGTTAAAGCGTGCGCCTCGGCCTGGGCGACCACGTTGGTCAGGCGGCGGACATACCAGGCCGCCAGCACCCCGCACCCGAAGTACACGGTGCAACCTGCGGCATTGCCGGCCGCCGCCGGAAGCGCAGGGATACCCGCCCGCAGGCCGACCACTAGGCCGTAGGTGGTGAGGAGTGCGGCCAGGCCGAAGCCGCCGACTCGCGGCGGCAAGCTCAGCCCGAGCAGGACCGCGGTCGCGGCCGCGTAGGCGACAGCCCAGTAGAACGAGGTGGTCAGCGACTGCGGCGGCGTTGCGGCACCTACGGCGAGCAGCGCCGTTACGGCGACCGTGACGTCGGCCACGCACACCGGCACTGGGCACCGGCCCGTCGGCCATACCCGCAGCGCGAGCCAGTTCGACCAGGCCACTGCGGCGCACCCGGCGGCCACACCGAGCCAGGGCCGCTGATAGGCGGAGAAGCCGAACAGCAGGGTCGCCAGTGCCTGCAACAATGGCACGGCACGCATCAGCAGTGCCAAACGCATGAGTGCGCGCTGCATGTGGACCGCCGCACCCGGTTGCGCGCCCTGCCCGGCCGGCACACCAATGCTAGAGGCCGCGGTGTTAAACGGCCCCTGCCGCAGCATGACGCAGATTATAGGGCCAGGCCAGCCAGTTGGCCTGGCTGCAGGTTCGGGTGATGCATGGGAGACGTGCCCGGTTCATGGCTGTTGTGAGCTGGGTCCGCGCAGGGTCTCGGCACCACTCAGCTTTCCCGTATGGCAAGTACTTTCCTGGTGGACCATCATCACAGACAAAACACTTCTCAACGTGGCGGCCTACGCGAAGCTGCTCCTGCCCCCGCAGGACAGCGAGGTGGTCGTTGCCATGCTCCAGCTCTGCCATGCAACCGTCGGTATCTACGATGCCGTGCTCTACACCGCCGACCATTTTGATCCCAAGCAGCTTGCCGACCGCCTGCGTGCCAAAGTCGCCGACCAGCAACGAGCTGTGGACACGGTGTTGCATGAGCTGGCTAATGAGATAGGACTCACGTTCATCGAGATCCCCCAAGGCCTGACCACCGCTCAACGGGTCGGGTGGTCATCTGCCCGACTCCGAGATATCGGGGTGCTGCCAGCGCTAGCCTGATGGGCCTATGAGCCCGCTACAGGCAACCCTGAAGCCGTATCGGTCGATCGTGGACGCTCTGCTCATACTGCTTCGCGATGACCACGTGCTCCTCGCACAGCGACAGGGCACTGGCTACGCGGACGGAGCCTGGAACCTGCCATCAGGCAAGCTGGAGGCCGACGAGACCGTCTCCCAGGCCGCCATCCGCGAAGGCTTCGAGGAGATTGGCGTCAAGATCGCTGAGCACGATCTTCGGTTCGCGCACCTGATCCACTACCGCAACGTGCTCGGCGATGCCCGGATCGGCGTGTTCTTTCGGGTGTTGAACTGGCAGGGCGAACCGTACAATGCCGAACCACACAAGTGCTCCCGCATCGACTGGTTCCCGGTCGAGAGACTGCCTGCAGATACGTACCCGTATATGGCCCAGGGGATCAGGGCGTACGTGCGTGCGGAGCCGTATTCAATGGTGGGGTGGGGTTGATCGCTGCCCAGGCACCCGACGTGTAGCAGCGATCTGTGTTGCTAGATTGCGGACTCCGGTCAGCAGGGCCACGGGGTCGGCATCGAGGTCAAGAGCATGACAGAGGATTAGGAGAACCCGTTGCCGGTGTGCAGCTGGTAGAGGACTACTTGGATGCTGCGAAAGGTTCCGCTGCTAGAGCAAATGAGGATCCGCAGCCGTCCTCTCACCGCACGCGGCATGGGAACTCGGGGTTGTGGCTGGTTATCGTCTTGGTCTGAGAGCGGGTGACACTCAGGAGGGGGCGGCTGCGGCGGACGGGCCTGATGAACTGGCGGTGGTGGAGACCGGATGCACCTGATGCTGTGGAGCGTGCCGCGCAGCCGGTCGACCGCGTTCTTCCGCATGATGGCCGAGCGCGGCGATTTCACCGTCGTGCACGAGCCGTTCTCGTACCTGGTGATGTATGGCCACACCGATGTCGGGGGCACTCTGGTCAGGTCGGAACCGGACCTGGTCAGGGCGCTGCTGGGACTCCCTGGGCAGGTATTCACGAAGGAGACGACGGGCGTCCGGTACCCGGAGGCCCTGGCGACGCCGGAATACCTGGACCGGGTGACCCATACGTTCCTGATCAGGGACCCGCGCGAAACGATCCCTTCCTACCTCAAGCTTGAGCCGGACGCGCGAGTCAGGAGTATCGGTTTCGAGTTGCTGCACGAGATCTACATGGCGGTGGCGGAACGCACCAGCCGCCAGCCCGTCGTGGTCGATGCGGCCGACCTGGTGCGTGAACCGGATGCAACGGTCAAGGCGTACTGCGCCGCCACCGGGATCCCGTTCGTCCGTGAGGCGCTGTCGTGGCAGCCGGCCCATCGGCCCGAATGGCAGCCATCGCGCCGCTGGCATGAAACTGTGGCCGCGAGCACGGGCCTCGGCGCGGTGTCTTCTCGGTCCGAGACGGTGCCCGACGCCGTAGCAGCGCGATACCTGAGCCATCATCTTCCCTACTACGAGGCTCTTCACGCCCGCCGGCTGGGGCCGGCCTAGGGGACCACGATGCACGGCGAAGCGTGGCGGCTCGCCCGCGGTGACCAGACCCTGGCAGCGCTGGTGGTGACTGACTCGGTTCTGACCATGGCCTGACCTGCGTGAACGCGAAGTTCCGCAGGTCAGCACTATCCATCGGGTCAGTTGACGCGAGTTCAGCACAGTCCGGCGCGGACGTGTGCTCCCTATGCTCCATTTCCTTTGCCTAGAGCAGAGGGGAGCAATCAGGTGGGAGCGGAGGGAGCACGTCGCTGCCGGGATGTGTGTCCGTCTCGGGGGGCTGGGTGTCGGCCACGCGGGAGCCGGTGACTAACGCGGCGACGATACGCCCGGCCTGTGCCTGTGGCATCTGATGTATCGCGCTCATGGTGCCGTCCTCACCCCGGGACGTGCTGATGGGCGCTCGGCGGCATCCGTTCACACTTTGCGGATGT
>DASYYE010000197.1:0-17970 GCA_035946955.1 Streptosporangiaceae bacterium
GTGCCGCAACCGATCGCGGCGTTGGCGCGCTCCAGGTCCGCGTCGCCGACCAGTCCCTGGACGGCAGACCGGGACGCAGGCTGGAAAACCGCGGCGACACATGACTGCACCGCGACCAGGGTGAGCAAGACAGGCAACGTGGGCAGGGTTAGCGCGATCGCGGCGATCAAGGCGCCCTGGATGAGTTCGCAGCTGATCATGACGAGCCTGCGGTCCAGTCGGTCGCTGATGGCGCCGGCCAATGGGCTGATCAGGCTCGGCACGAAGTCACCGGCCAGCATCAGGAACGCGACGGCCAGCCCGCTTCCGAATCGTTCGGCCGTGTAGAGCAGCAGTGCGATCAGTCCGACGCTGTCACCGAAGAACGAAAGCAGCCGCGCGAGCCACAGCGACCGGAAGCCTGGGTTGCCGCCGATCAGGGATCCGGCCGGGAACCTTGTGGCGAATGACAACACGACTTGCCCCCAGCCCGGCTGTTTACTAGCTGCTTCGGAGTACCTCCGTTAACAGCCTTGCGATGCTAACCGCCGACGCTGACCTGAAGCCAGGTATTAATACCCCCCCCATGGCTGGACCTCGGCGCCGCCTGACTTTGACATGCTGTCCGTCCAGCTCACCGCCGCTCTGGCACCCGGCTCATACGATGCTCGCGGGGTGGTCGTGACGAGACGGAGGGCGTCAGTGGAGATGGAGGACGTAGCTCGCCTGGCCAACGCATTGGCGGGTGTCCGCCGCGCTACATTGGAGGGGATAGCCGAATGGCGGTACCACGGCAGGCTGGTCGCGCGTCAACTCGACGACGCGCATCTGCTGATCCGTACCGATTTCGACTACCGCGACTCGATACTGCGACAGTTTCCCGCGACCTTCAGCGTCCCGGCCCGCTACCTCAAGCACATGATGGTCGTTGCTGACCTCGCCCGAGGCGACGCCGGTGCAATTGAGGATGCCCTGGAGGCAGCGTGGCAGCTTCAGCGGAGCGCCGACTGACTCTGGAGCCCGTCTTCACCAGGCCCCGACCTGCAAGTAGACATCGCTCACCACCCGGCCTGGCCAAGGTAGCGCTTGCGTCAGGGTGTTCCGGTGTCAGGGATGTCTACGGCTGGTCCGGACCAGCGGGGCAGACATCATGCACCCAGTCCGCTTCACCACGGAGCCGGGCAGCCTGCCCGGCCTCGATCGTCCGCCCGCAGGCCTTGCAGAGCTTTCCCTTGGCGTGGGCGAAGTGGTCTTCCTCTGAATGCCGGTCTTTTTCGCTGAAGTCGGCATCTGCGAGCCTTTGGCTCTCGGCCGCGATATAGGCCTGCTGAGGTGATATTCCGTAGGTCATCTGCGTTCCTCTGGGTGTTCGCGGCGGCCTTTCGCGGTCAATCGGAGTCTACGGGACGGGCTCCTAGTTCGCGTAGCCAGGAGATGACGTTCTCTTGCCTGGTGCTCAGGCCGGTGGCGGCGTCGAGCGGTGTGCCGTGGGCGTAGTCCGGCTCCCAGGTGAGATCCGCGCCGCGCGACAGCAGGTACTCCGCAGCGCGACGCTGGCCGCCAGCGCAGGCATGCCAGAACGCTTGCGACACTTCCTCCGCTGGCGGGTCGCTGCCCAGGATGGCTTCGAGGCGGCCAACCATGCCCAGCGCGGCTGCGTGCCAGGCCGCATCGACTTTGGCGCCGCGCGCCACCAGCAGCCGGGCGACATGCCAGCAGGCGTAGCCGACAGCGTTGTCGAGCGGAGTGCCGATCGAACCATCGGGCACCTCGATATCCGCTCCGCCGTCGATCAATGCCTCGGCCACATCGGCGTCGTCGCTGCTGGCCGCATAATGCAATGGCGTCTCCGAACCTGTGCCGGTCTGCGAACCTTGGCTGGTCGTCAGGGCGTTGGGATCGGCGCCGGCGTCGATCAGCATGTGAACGATCTCTGGCCCGTTGGGGAAGTAGCCCGGCCAGCCAGCGACGAGATGCAATGGCGTCCCGCCGCCGCCCTTGTCAACAAGCCGGGCCGTCGCCAGCGTGGGGTCGTTCCGCAGCAGCTTCCGGATCGTCTCGACGTCACCCGCGCGAACCGCCAAACGCAACTCGACCGCGACCTGGTCGTCATCAGGGATCCAGTTGCTGGTCTCCTGGGTACTCATGGTGCCCCATCCTGCCAGCGCCACTTAGGGCAGTGTCTCGACAGGACTGCATCACTGGGTGGTGTGGCCGCTGGAGGCGGCTCAGCCGCCGCCTCCAGCGGCTGTCCGTGCCTGCGATTGGCTAGAGAAGCGCGACGCTGAGCAGCGCTTACGCAGGGAAATGGTCAGACTGGTATAAGACGGCTATTCCGCAAGCCGAGCAAGCCTATGCAGAGCACCTGCAGTACGAGGAGAAGAAGTGAACAAGCCTCCACTAAACAACCCAAACGCGCGCTACTGGGACGACCTGGTTGAGGACTTCGGCTTCACCACCGAAGAGCAGCAGGCCGTCCAGACTGGCGCGGGTCGCATGATTGCCGAAATGCGGGCGCAGCGCCTGGCGGAGGTACGCAAGCGCCAGAATGCTACTCAGGTAGAGGTGGCTGCCGCCATGGGCGTGAGCCAAGCGCGCGTCTCCAGGATCGAGAAGGGTGAGCGCAGCGAGGTTGAGACCCTCGCCGCTTACGTGAAGGCACTAGGCGGCAAGCTGAAGATCATTGCCGACTTCGGCGACGAGAGCTACGTCCTTGGATAACCGCTAACCGCCCTGTCAGCGTTTGCGCACACGAGTAGCCCCTTCCTGGCCCGTGTATGGCCCGCCTGTGGCCCAAGTCTTGTCAGCCGGTCCCGCGACCTAAGTCACGGGAGGCCCGGAAAGCCTGTTCACCTGCGGCTTTTCAGTGGAGCGGGCGAAGGGAATCGAACCCTCATGACCAGCTTGGAAGGCTGGGGCTCTGCCATTGAGCTACGCCCGCAACGCCCGGGCGGGACCGAGGGCCCCAGCGGGTGGCGAAACACCGAAACAGCGTACCGTTGACCTGTCCTACGGCACGAACTGGAGCGACCGTGACACCAAACGAGCTCGACTCGCTGTCCGTCAACACCATCCGTGGGCTGTGCATGGACGCGGTCCAGCAGGCGAACTCGGGACACCCGGGTACGCCGATGGGGATCGCACCCGTGGCGTACACGTTGTGGCAGTACTTCCTCCGGTTTGATCCGTCAGACCCGATCTGGCCTAACCGCGACCGGTTCGTCCTGTCCGAGGGACACGCGTCCGCCCTGTTGTGGTCGCTGCTGCACCTGTCCAAGGTCCAAGCTGTTGACCCGGACTACGAGATCCTGGGGCAGCAGGCGGTCACCATGGAAGACCTGAAGACCTTCCGGCAGCTCGGCTCCCACGCCCCCGGTCACCCGGAGTACCGCCTGACCAGCGGTGTCGAGGCCACCACCGGCCCGCTGGGACAGGGGGTCTCCAACTCCGTGGGCATGGCGATCGCGGGGGAGTGGCTCGCGGCGCACTACAACCGCGACGGCTTCGACATGTTCGACTTCGACGTGTACGCACTCGCCGGCGACGGCTGCATGATGGAGGGAATCAGCTCCGAGGCGGCCTCGCTCGCAGGTCACCAGCAGTTGTCCAACCTGTGCTGGATCTACGACTCCAACCGGGTGACGATCGAGGGCCACACCGACATCACGTTCACCGAGGACGTGGCCGCACGGTTCATCGCCTACGGGTGGAACGTCACGACCGTGGCCGATGCCAACGACATGGCTTCGGTCGCCAGGGCGATACACACGTTCAAGGCGGAGAACCAGCGCCCAACCCTGATCGTGGTCCACAGCCACATCGGCTACGGCTCCCCGTTGGAGGACTCGCCCAAATCGCACGGCGAGCCGCTCGGTGCGGACGCGGTCCGCGCCACCAAGGGCTTCCTCGGCCTGCCGCCGGATGAGTTGTTCCACGTCCCCGAGCAGGTCTACGAGAACTTCGCCCAAGGGCTCGGCACACGCGGCCGCTTTGGTCGCGAGGGCTGGGAAGCCATGTACAAGGCGTACTGCGAGCACTATCCAGAACTCGGCCGCGAGCTGGACCAGATCCAGCGCCGTCAGCTCCCCGACGGCTGGGACAGCCACATCCCCACGTTCCCCGCTGACGCCAAGGGCCTGGCAACACGCGACGCGGGCGGTAAGGTCCTCAACGCGCTCGCGCAGAACATCCCGTGGCTCATGGGCGGGTCCGCCGACCTGTCTCCCTCGACCAAGACCAACCTGACCTTCGAGGGAGCTGGCACGTTCCAGCCGGGCGAGCGCGGTGGGCGCAACATGCACTTCGGCATCCGGGAGCACGCATCGGCCGCGGTCGCCAACGGCATGGCGCTGACCAAGGTCCGGCCGTACTGGTCAAGCTTCCTGACCTTCTCCGACTACGCGCGCGGTGCGATCCGGCTGTCGGCTCTCATGGAGATCCCGGTCGTGCACGTGTTCACCCACGACTCGATCGGCCTGGGCGAGGACGGGCCGACCCACCAGCCGGTGGAACAGCTCGCGGCGCTGCGGGCCATGCCCGGCCTGCTGGTGTTCCGCCCGGCGGACGCCAACGAGACCGCCGAGGCGTGGCGGTACATAGCACAGCTGCGGCGCGAGCCGGCCGTGCTCGTGCTCACCCGCCAGGCGGTGCCCACGTTCGACCGCTCCGTGCTCGCGCCCGCGTCCGAGCTGGCCAAGGGCGCCTACGTGCTGGCCGACGCCCCGTCGGGGAACCCGGACGTGATCCTGCTCGCCACCGGGTCGGAAGTGCCGGTGGTGCTGGACGCCCGGGACGAGCTGGCGACCGTGGGCCTGTACGCGCGGGTGGTGAGCATGCCGTGCTGGGAACTGTTCGACCGGCAGCCCAGGGAGTACCGCGACGAAGTGCTCCCGCCGGGTGTGCGTGCCAGAGTGGCGGTCGAGCAGGCGGCCACGCTGGGCTGGGACCGTTACGTCGGGGACGCGGGCGCGATCATCGGCATGCACACGTTCGGCGCGTCGGCCCCGCTCAAGCAGCTCGAGACCAAGTTTGGCTTCACACCCGAGCGGGTAGCGCAGGTTGCGCGCGAACGGGTCGCCGCCGTGCGAGGGGAGGACGTGTGACCGGGGGCACTTCACCGCGGGAACTGCCCGCGTGGAAGGCGCTGGAGAGCCACTACGCCGAGATCGCAGCCAAGCACCTGCGTGAGCTGTTCGCCGCCGACCCCGGGCGGGGTCAGCGGCTGCGCGCCCAGGCGGCAGGGCTGTACCTCGACTACTCCAAGAACCGGGTCACCGACGAGACCATGACGCTGCTGACCCAGCTCGCCCGCGAGGCCGGGCTGGAGCAGCATCGCGACGCGATGTTCCGCGGTGAGCACATCAATGTCTCCGAGAACCGGGCCGTGCTGCATGTCGCGCTGCGGATGCCGCGAGGCAGCTCGCTGGTGGTGGACGGGACCGACGTGGTCCCAGGGGTCCACGAGGTGCTGGACCGGATGGCCGGCCTGGCCCGCCGCGTCCGCGCGCGAGAGTGGCTAGGTCACACCGGCAAGCCCATCCGCAACATCATCAACATCGGGATCGGTGGTTCCGACCTGGGGCCGGTCATGGCCTATGAGGCCCTGCGCCACTACAGCGACCGGGGACTGGTCTTCCGTTTTGTGTCAAACGTGGATTCCACAGATTTCGTGGAGGCCACGCGCGACCTGGCCGCGGAAGAGACCTTGTTCATTGTTTCTTCCAAAACCTTCACCACGCTGGAGACGCTGACCAACGCCCGGTCGGCCCGGCAGTGGATCACCTCTGCGCTGGGCAGCGACGACGCGATCGCCAAGCACTTCGTCGCGGTGTCCACCAACGCGGAGAAGGTCGCGGAGTTCGGGATCGACACCGCCAACATGTTCGGCTTCTGGGACTGGGTCGGCGGGCGCTACTCCATGGACTCCGCGATCGGGCTGTCAACGATGGTCGCCATCGGGCCGGAGGGTTTTGCGGAAATGCTCGCCGGGTTCCACGACATGGACGAGCACTTCCGGACCACACCGCTGGAACGCAACCTGCCGGTGCTGATGGGGCTGCTGGTTGTCTGGTACGTGGACTTCTTCGGCGCCCACACGACCGGCGTCATGCCTTACGAGCAGTACCTCAAGCGCTTCCCGGCCTACCTGCAGCAGCTCACCATGGAGTCCAATGGCAAGCACGTCCGGCTGGACGGCACGCCGGTGGACTACCAGACCGGGCCGGTGTACTGGGGGGAGCCGGGCACCAATGGTCAGCACAGCTTCTACCAGCTCATCCATCAGGGGACCAGGCTCATCCCGGTGGACCTGATCGGGTTCGGCCGCACGCTCAACCCGCTGGGGGCGCACCACGACACCCTGATGTCGAACGTGTTCGCGCAGGCGCAGGCGCTGGCGTTCGGCAAGACCGAGGAGGAGGTTGTCGCCGAGGGCACACCGCCCGCGGTGGTGCCGCACCGGGTCATGGAGGGCAACCGGCCGAGCAACGTGCTGCTGGCTGAGGTGCTGACCCCGCGCATGCTCGGCACCCTGGTGGCCCTGTACGAGCACAGTGTGTTCACGCAGGGGACGGTCTGGGGGATCGACTCCTTTGACCAGTGGGGCGTAGAGCTGGGCAAGGTGCTCGCAGCGAAGATCATCCCTCAACTGACCTCCGAGGCCGAGCCGCCGTTGGACCACGACTCGTCCACGAACGCGCTGATCCGCCACTACCGCAGCCTCAAGGGGTAGCCACGATGCCAACTCAGACACCAATGCAGCTCGGCATGGTCGGACTCGGCCGGATGGGGGCGAACATCGTCCGTCGGCTCATGCGCGACGGCCACCACTGCGTGGCCTACGACGTGAACGCCGACGCGGTCGCGGGCCTGGCCAGTGAGGGCGCCACGGGCGCGTCTTCGCTGCCGGACTTCGTCGCCAAGCTGGCGGCACCCCGGGCTATCTGGCTCATGCTTCCCGCAGCGGTCGTACAGCCGACCCTGGACCAGCTCGCCCCCCTGCTGGAGCCCGGCGACACCGTGATCGACGGCGGAAACTCCTTCTACCGCGACGACATCCTGCGTGCCAAGCAGCTCGCCAGCCGGGACATCAACTACGTGGACGTCGGCACCTCCGGCGGTGTGTGGGGGCTGGAGCGCGGCTACTGCCTGATGATCGGTGGCCCCGACGAGGCGGTGCAGCGGCTGGACCCGCTGTTCGCGAGCATCGCCCCCGGCCCGGGCAATGTCGAGCCCACGCCCGGGCGCGACCCGGACGACACCGCGGTGCACGGCTACCTCCACACCGGGCCCAGCGGCGCCGGGCACTTCGTGAAGATGGTCCACAACGGCATCGAGTACGGGATGATGGCCGCCATCGCCGAGGGGCTGTCCATCATCAAGCACGCCAACGTAGGTAGCAAGTCCCAGATCAGCGACGCGGAGACCGCGCCGCTACGCGACTCGTGGGCCTACCAGTTCGACATCAGTGTTCCCGATGTGGCCGAGGTGTGGCGGCGCGGCTCGGTGGTGAGCTCATGGCTGGTGGACCTGACCGCCGCGGCCTTGGCGCGCTCGCCCGAACTGGACGAGTTCAAGGGCCGCGTGTCCGACTCCGGGGAGGGCCGCTGGACGGTGCTCGCAGCGATCGACGAGGGCGTGCCCGCGCCTGTGATCACCGCCTCGCTGTTCGAGCGGTTCGACTCCCGCGGCCTTGGTGAGTACGCGGGCAAACTCCTAGCGGCCATGCGCAGCGAGTTCGGCGGCCACCAGGAAGTCCAGGGCTGACGCCGCACCATCGCGAGTCCCATGATCGCGGCGATCATGGAGATCGGGACTGCTAGCCCCCTGAGGGGTCGTAACCGCCGCCGTCGTCGTAGGAGCCGGGGTCTGTACCGGCGTCCGGAGTTGGGTCGCCGCCGGAAGAGGATCCGGCGTCGGACGGGGTTGACGTGGCGCTCGAGTCGTCCCCATGCACGAGGTTGTACGCCTCGTCCCCCAGCCAGTTGCCGGCAGCTTCCAGGCCACTCATGATCTCATGGTGCGCGCTGGTGCCTTCGCCGCCGCCGCCCGCGGCATTGCCGATGTCGAACGCGCCTTCCATCATGCCGGTAACGCCGCCGGTGGCCGCGCTCAGCGCCGACTCGGCCATGCTGCCCGCGTGGTCGGCGGCACCGTCCCAGTCGCCGGTGATCGCGCTGCCGATCGCGGCGCCCGCGTGGTACGCGGTCTCCCCAATGCTGACGGCCTCGCCGAGGACGGGGATCGCCTCCGCGTCGCTTCCCACCAGGTTCGCCGCATCCTCCGCCGTGGCCCCGGCTGCCTCGAATGCTTTTGCGCCCTCTTCGGCTGCGTTTTCGATGAAGTGACCGGTCGCGTCCAGTGCCCCTTCGGCTGTTTCCAGCAGGCCTTCGCCCCAGCCGCCGCCGCTGTCCGTGCTTCCGCTGTCCGTGCTCTCTGACATTTCTAACTCACCGTCCATATGCTGGAATCCCCTTGGACTCCGAAGGTAGGAACTGATTGGGTACTGGGCAATAAGCAGCGGCCAACACTGCCCCGATGTCCGCGGACACTGCCCGAAAGGGCAATAACTGCGCTGTGGCCTCAGCGGACATTAACTTTTTCCATGATCCTGAAGCATTGTCAGTCATAGCGACTGAAAAGTCTTCAGGATCATGACTAGACAACCGGCAGGCGTGGTCGTGGGTCAGCAGCCCTCGGCCCAGCTGCCGCTGTCGTTGTCCGTGTCGTCCGCTATCTCGATCTCCCCGTGTGGTTGAATCCCCTGGACTCTGACGGTAAGAACCGGGTCAACGCTGGGCAATGAGCAGGGTCCAAGGCTGCCCCAATGTCCCGCGAACACTGCCCGATAGGGCAGCGGCTCCACTGGGCCGCCCATGCGGACGTGAGAAACTGGTGGGCATCCGGGGAAGAGTCTCCACGGTCATGGCTGGATGGGGAGGTTCGACGTGCATCGGCCTGACGACCACGTCATTGTGCTGTTCGGGGCAACGGGGGACCTGGCCAAGCGCAAGCTGCTGCCGGGCCTGTTCCACCTCGCCAAGGCGGGGCTGCTGCCCGAGCGGTACCGGGTGGTGGGGACGTCCCCAGCCAAGTTCGCCGTGAGCGAGGACGCATTCCGCGAGCACGCCAAGCAGGCCGTGGCCGAGTTCGGGCTCGTCAAGCCCACCGGCGCCGCGTGGGAGGCGTTCGAGCAGGCGCTGTCGTTCGGGGCGGCCGACCCCGAAGACCCCAGCCCACTGCTGGCGGCCGTGACAGCGGCCGAGAAGGCGATCGGCGGCAGCCTACGGCGGCTCTACCACCTGGCCGTGCCACCAGTGGCGTTCACCTCCGTCATCGGGATGCTGCGCGACAGCGGGCTGGCGGCCAACGCGCGCGTGATCATCGAGAAGCCGTTCGGCACGGACCTGGCATCCGCGCGGGCCCTCAACGACACGGTCCACGCCGTGTTCGACGAGTCCCAGGTGTTCCGGATCGACCATTTCCTCGGCAAGGAGTCGATCGACAACATCCTGGCGCTGCGCTTCGCCAATGGCCTGTTCGAGCCCATCTGGAACCGCGACCACGTCAGCCACGTGCAGATCGACGTTCCGGAGTCCATCAGCATCGAGGGCCGCACGCAGTTCTACGAGGGCACCGGCGCGTTCAAGGACATGGTCGTCACGCATCTGTTCCAGGTGCTTGGCTTCATCGCCATGGAGCCGCCGGTGTCGTTGTCCGCCAAGCACCTGCGGGACGAGAAGTCCAAGGTCTTCGACGCCATGAAGCTCCTTGACCCCGTACATGTGGTGCGTGGCCAGTACCGCGGGTACCGCGACGAGCCGGGGGTGGCACCTGACTCGCAGACGGACACATTCGTCGCGCTGCGCTGCGAGGTGGACAACTGGCGCTGGGCCGGTGTGCCGTTCTACCTGCGTACCGGGAAGTCCATGGGTGAGCGCCGCCAGGCCATCACGCTGGGGTTCAGGGAACCCACGCTGCGGATGTTCCCGGTCAACCTGCATTCCACCAACAAAGGGATCCGCGCCAACGAGCTGGTGATCGACTTCGACGACCCGGGCTGGATCACGGCACGCTTCCTCGCGAAGGAACCGGGCCCGGCAATGCGGCTCGGGTGCGCGGAGATGACGTTCCGCTATGCGGACTCGTTCGCCAAGAAAATGGCGCTGGAAGGCTACGAGCGGCTGATCCTCGACGCGATGCTGGGCGACCAGTCCCTCTTCACTCGCTCCGACGGGATCGAGCGGGTATGGGAGGTCTCCGAGCCACTGCTGGCCGACCCGCCCCCGGTACTGGAGTACGAGCAAGGGTCATGGGGCCCGGACGAGGTCCGCCGCCTCATCTCTCCGTACCGCTGGTACCTGCCCGACGGGCAGTAGTACCTGATCACTCCCCGGCACTCACAGCCCCCTGTGACTCATCGCGGTCGCCCCGTAGCCCGTGTGACTTGTGCTGTCTGGCGGGATGGTGGCGCGAGGGCAGTGCACCGCAGTCCTGTCTGGCGGAGTGGCCGCACCGCTGCATCCGCGCCACAGGGTAGGCTCTACGGGCGCGCGGGGTGTGGCGCAGTTTGGTTAGCGCGCCTGCTTTGGGAGCAGGAGGCCGCCGGTTCGAATCCGGCCACCCCGACGAGGCAACTGTTTGCTGGCTTCGCCAGCTGCGCTGAGGCCCGCGGTTCTGCGTGGGGAACGAACCCCGGAACCCCCGATGTGGCGGCTGTGCCGCTGCTGTCCGAGGATGCCTCCCACGTCACCGGCGCGACCCTGGACGTCGCCAGAGGGCTGTGACCACCATCCCCAGACTCTCGGCATTTGCTCCGCGCGGGGCTGGAATCCTGGCTGGCTAGCCGCGGTTCTTCGCTGCGGTTCGGGCGGACTGGTGGCGTACCGTGTCAGTGCCTGCGGTGGAGGGAGGTAGGGCCAGTGAGCGTCTCCGCTGTGCACGAATATGGCCCGTACACCCTTTATGACCTTGACGCGCTGCCCGAGGACGGCAAGCGCTACGAGCTTGCCAATGGGTGGTTGGCCGAGTTGTCCCCTAGTCCCCGGCATGACCATGCCGCGGAGCGGCTCAAGGAGATCCTCAAAGCTGCGGCCAGGCTTGCTGGAGCTGAGGTCTATGTGGCCGACGGGCCGAATGACATTAGCACTCCAGCTGGCATACGCAAGCCCGACGTGTTCGTGGTGCCGCGGGAAGTGGCGCGTGCCGCTATCGCGGGAAATGTTCGGACCTATTACGCAAGTGACTTGCTCCTCGTGGTCGAGGTGGTCTCCCCCCGGAGCAGCAGCGAGCAGGTCGACCGTGTGCGCAAGGTAAGGGAGTACGCCAAGGCGGGCATCCCGGCCTACTGGATCGTCGACCTTGAGCCCGAGGCCAAAGTGATCGTCTTGGCGCTCAGCGACGGCGGGGAGTACGTACTGACCGCTGAGACGTGGGCAGGACACCAACTTACGTCTGGCCAGCCATTCGAGATCAGTTTCGATCCTGCGTCACTGACCGAATTGGATTAGCCATCTCGTTGCTTGAGCACCTTGGCTGGCTGGATCTGCTGCGGCGGTGGAGCGGCGAGGCGATAGCGCACGCCGACGCCGTTGGCCTGGAGGTGACGCCCGGGATGCGGGCGTCCGGCTGGATCGGGGTTCCGCCCGCGTCGGCGGCTGACGTCGCGGCCGTGCAGGCGCGCCTGAACCGGTCCCTGCCGCAGTCATACCAGGCGTTCCTCGCGATCACCAATGGCTGGCCTGTGCTGTCCTTCGACTTCGGCTGGGTGCGGCCGGTCGCCGAACTGGATTGGGTGGCAGCGGCCGACCCTGGCTTCTATGAGGTGGTGTGCGCTGAGTGCGGACATGAGTGGCCACCGGACAGTGACGACGGGCCTCCGCTGATGGACCGCGCCCTACTGCTCAGCTCTGGCACGGACAGCTTTCTGTACGACACCGGCCGCCTCGGCGCGGACGGCGAATGGGCCACCACGTGCTGGACGAGTTGGTACCCAGGAGCCGGCGACCAGCAGCCGTCGTTCCGCGCAGGCCTGGAGTCCCACTACGCGAGCTTCGTCCGCTTCGAGGCAACCGACAGTGTCACACACGCGGAGGTCGCGGCCCAGGTGGAGGACGCCTACCAGCGGGCGCTGCGCGGCGACCGCAGCAGGGAGGGGGTCATCTCCGAGGCGGGGAACTTCGGCAGTGCCCGCGCCGACATCCTTGAGGCGCAACTCAACGTGCTGAACAGCCAGTACCATGCGGCGGTCAGCGTGGTCACGCTGGCGGGGACCGAGGACGCTGCAGACCCCGCGATGCTGACAGACCTCTGGCCGATGCTCGTGGTCGCGGCGACCAACCCGCGTGACCAGCAGCAGTGGGCCCTTGACCAAGCCCTAGGCAACGCGGAGGAACCTGTCGCTGACCTGCTCCGGTCACTGGCCGACCAGTGCCAGCGCGAAGGCGGGCTGGTCGCCGGCTTCGGCTACGCCCCCGGCTTCGCCACCGCGATGGGCAGTGCGCGCCTGCTGGCTCGCGCCGGGCGAGACACAGAGGCGTTCGAGGCCATCCTTAGTGCCCTCCCGTCCTGGCGCCCGCTGTCGCCGCTCCACATGGCCCCGATGGGACTCACCTGGGACCGCGACCTAGGGCGGATCATGACCCCAGAGCGCCGCGACCAGTTGCTGGCCACAGCCCGCAGGCCCGCCTAGCCAGCTCCCGGTCCGAACAGGCTGACGTGACGGACCGGAAGATGGCCCCGTGATCTTCGCCAGACAGGTGGCCCTCCCTCTGGAAGGGGATGTCATATCACGGGTTTTGGCTGTTGTTTCGTCTGGTTTGTACTTTTTCTTCCAGTCAAAACCCGTGATAAGTGGTCACTGTCTCAACATGTGAGACCCAATGCGCCTGGTGCCCGGCTGGTGTTCCAGGCTGCCCTTAATAAGGTATTAAAGGGCAAATCGTTACCTTGACGATACCTTCGTACATCTGGGATCATATCGGTCAGTTAAGAAACTTTCCTAATTAGTTCCCCGGAGGTGAGCACATGCGACGAGCCTGGCTGGTGAGGGTCGCGATGGCGGCGGTCCCGGTCATGGTCATTGCGGGCGTGTCCACGGCCGCATCCGCATCCGCCCACAAGGCGACGGCGCACAAGTCCACCACCATCAGCACAGAGGTCACCCTCTACGGCTGGGACGACAACTCTCCCCCCGGATGTGCGACCGCGTACTCGGGCTGTGCCCGCAGCGGCGGCACGTTCGCCAAGCCCACCACCTTCGCCACCGACAAGGCCGAACTCGCCGTCGGCACGATCGTCTACTACGCGCCGCTCAAGCGGTACTTCGTGATGGGCGATGACTGCGTGGCGTGCGACAACGACTGGACCAGCAGCCACAAACGTCACATCGACCTGTGGGCGGGCGGCTTCAGTGGCGACAATGCCAATGCGCTGTTCGCGTGCGAGGACCACTGGACCGTCGGGAGCGGCGCCCAGGTGATCGTCAACCCACCCAGCGGGATGCCGGTCGCCAACAACGGCCTTGGCGGCCCCATCTTCAGGAAGAACAACACCTGCTGGCATCCGGGATGAGCCGCAGCACTACCCCTGCAATCTGAGTAACTCCGCTCACTGCCCCTGGGCCAGGTCCATTCACCTGGCGCAGGGGCAGTCCCTGTTTGGCGCGGTGCCGGGCTCAGGCGGCCGGGTCGTGCCAGGTGTCGCGGTCGGGCAGCAGGCGGTCCGCCTCCTTGGGGCCCCAGCTCCCGCGCGGGTACGGGTGGACGGGGGTCGTGTCACCGAGCACCGGGTCCACGACCTGCCAGGCGGCCTCGACAGTGTCCTGCCGGGCGAACAGCCAGCGGTCCCCGTCCAGGGCCGCGCCGATGAGCCGGTCGTAGGGGCGGATGTCCTGGCCGGACTGCTGGGCGAATGTCAGGTCTTCCATCTGCGGCTCCCAGCCCGCGCCGGGCTTCTTGCCGGCCACCGTGAGACTGAGCGCGGTCTCCGGCCACACACGGAACCGCAGTTCGTTGGCTGGCAGCGACGGCGCGAGCCCGAAGAGGTCGCGCGCCGGGAGGGCGAACCTGACGGTCACCTCGGTGGCGGTGACCGGCAGGCACTTGCCGGCCCGGATCAGGATCGGCACGCCCGCCCACCGCCAGGTGTCGGCTATCAGCCGGACCGCGGCGAACGTCTCCACGGTGGACCCTGGGCTCACCCCCTGCACGTCCTGGTAGCCCTTGTACTGGCCCCGCACGGTGTTCTCCGGGGTCACCGGCGTAAGCGAGGCGATCAGGCGCGCCTTGGCATCCGGCCAGCCTGCCAGGCCATGGCCCTCTGGCGGGTCGGCCATCACCGTGGCCAGGACCTGGAGCATGTGGTTCTGCACCACGTCGCGGATCGCACCGGTCGCATCGTAGAAACGGCCCCGGTCGGACACGTCGAACGCCTCGGCCATCGTGATCTGGATGCTGCGCACATAGGTCCGATTCAGCAGCGGCTCCATCGCGGTGTTGGTGAACCGGGCGAACAGCACGTTCTCCACCGGGTCCAGGCCCAGCCAGTGGTCCACCCGGTAGATGTCCTCCTCGGCGAAGAACTGGTGCATCACCTGGTTGAGTTCGCGGGCGCTGGCCAGGTCGGTCCCGAACGGCTTCTCCACCATGACGCGGGCGCCCTGGGCCCTGCCCGCGCCCGCGATCCCGTGGGCGATCCGGCCAAACAGTGACGGCGGCACTTCCAGGTAGTAGAGCACCTGGGTGCCGGCGCCGATCTGGCTGGCCATGGCCTGGTACGTGGCGTCGGCGCAGAGGTCGCCGTCCACATACCGCAGCATGTCCAGCATCTTGGTGGCCGCAGGGGCCGATGGGTCCATCCCGTTGCGCCGCAGCGAGTCGGCCGCGTACTGCCGGAACCGTGCCAGGTCCCAGCCGCTCATGGCCACGCCAACGACCGGGACATCGAGCACACCCCGTTCCACCAAACCCACCAGGGCCGGGAATGTCTCCAGCTTGGCGAGGTCGCCGGTTGCCCCGAAGATGACAAGCGCGTCGACCTGGTTGGTTGCCATGGGGGTCCTCCTACAGTTCCGGTGCGAGCTTGGAGTGTCGATCCTGGTTACCACGGGTACTAGCCCCACAGAGCTGGGCCATGCACATTTATCCCTGCGGGGAAGGGATTGCCACGCCCTGGCGGCTGGGTGGTTGTCGGCTCCCGCCGGGCGGCAGGCGCAGGACTAGCCGTCCGGGGGGACGTCCATGACGAGCACCATCAGTACGCAGGCACTGCCATTGGCCGACGGGCTCGGCGGGGAACGGGACGACCCGGTCCGCCGCGGCCTGCTCGAGCGCAAACTCCAGACACCCCAGCCGGGCCTTCAGGTGCTCCAGCGTCCCAGGGTGGACGCCCTGCTCGACGCGGCAACCATGCACCGGGTCGCGCTGGTCAGCGGCCCGGCTGGTGCGGGCAAGACAGTCGCCTGTGCCAGCTGGGCGTCGGCTGGTCCTCCCATCGGTCCTGTGGCGTGGCTGACCTGCGGCACGGATGACCGGGGTGACAGCTTCTGGGTGCACCTGTGGGCCGCGCTCGCACGTACGGTGCCAGCGGGAAGTGATGCGCTGGCGGCGCTGGAGGTCTCACCGGCCCGCGAGTTCCCGCTGCGACTGGTGGCCGCGGCCCAGGAGTTCACGCACCCCGTGGTGCTCGTCCTCGACGACGTCCACGAACTGGCCGACGGCAGTGTGCTGGGCGGGCTCGACATGCTTGTCCGGGACGCCCCGCCAGCGCTGCGCGTGGTCCTTGTCACCCGGCGCCCCCTCGCGCTGCGGCTGGGCCGGCTGCGGGTGGCTGGAGAGCTCGCTGACATCGGTGCCCGGGACCTGGCATGCACTGCGGCCGAGGCGGCCGCGTACTTCTCGATGCTCGGGGTCGAGGTGGGCGCGCCAGCCCTGGATGAGGTGCTCACCCGGACCGAAGGCTGGGTCACCGGCCTCCGGCTGGCCGCGCTGGGTGCGGGTGGCGGCAGCGTCGCCGCGGTGTCCGGCGCGCAACCGCTCGTGAGCGACTACCTGGCATCAGAGGTGCTGGCCAGGCAGGGGTCACACACCAGGGCGTTCATGGCACGTACCGCCATTGCGGCCGAAGTCAGCGCCGACCTGGCGGGCGCCCTGACCGGTGAGGCCGGCAGCGACGGCATCCTCGCCCGGCTGGCCAGGGAGAGCGGTTTCGTCTGTGTGTCGGCCAACCGGGGCCGCAGCTACCGCTACCACCCGCTACTGCGCGACGTGCTGCTCGACGAGCTCCACCGGACCCACCCACATGAGGTCGGATCCCTGTACCGGCGGGCCGCCTGCTGGTACGCCCTGCACGACCGGCCTGCCGAGGCATTGCGGTGCGCGGTCGAGTCCCATGACCCTGAACATGCCGCGCAGATGCTGGGGGAGTGTGGCGTCGCGGTCATCCTGACGGCCGGGCCATCGGCACTGGAGCCGCTGCTCGGAGGGTTCCCGGAGGCCAGGACCACCAGCAACGCCGCTGTCGCGGGTGCGTGGGCGGCCATACACCTGTGGCGCGGGGACACCACCGGGGCTGCCCGCTGCCTGGACAGCGCGCAAGCCGCGCTGGGGCGTGCCGCTCCTGTGGTGCGCGAGGTCATGGAGCCCACTGTCCGGGCACTGCGGGTCATGTGCGAATCCGAGGCTGGCGCCCCCGGCCAGGCCGTGTCATGTCAGGCCAGCGCTGACGAGGAGCAGCTAGTGGCCAGCACCCGGGCTGGACACCAGGCGTGCGGCCTGGGCTGGTTCGCATTGGGTGTCACCGCGGTGGGCCGGGGGGACATGGACCAGGCCAGCCACGCCCTGCGCCACGCCGAGCATGAGCTCAGGGCTGGCGGGCGGGGCCCGCTCCGGTCCCGTGTCCTCGCCTGGCTGGCCGTGACCCACGCATGGTCAGGAGCCCTCGCCAGTGCCGAGGAGACATGCGCCGAACTAGGCCTGGGCGTGCCCGGCTCAGGACCGGGGGCAGCCGCCCTGACGTGCCCGGACCCGGCCGCGGGGCGGCCCGGGCACCGCTACGTGGCGCTGCTGGCCCTGGCTCGGGTCAAGCTCGCCCGTGACGACCTGCCCGGGGCGCAGCGGCTGCTCAGCGAGCTGGACAGCGCCCAGCCGGAGCACATCCCCGGGGAGCCGTCCGTTGCCGCGCTCGCGGGGCTCCTGCGGGCCCGCGTCCTGCTGGCCAAGGGCGACCCGTCCGCCGCTGGGGCGGTCACGGCCGGGCTGCGCGCGGCCCAGTCCCCACGGCGGCCACTGTTGTCGGCTGGTGTGAGGGCCGTCGAGGTGGAAGGGGCGGTGCTGTCCGGCGACAGACACCGGGCGCGTGCCTTGCTGCCCCAGGCGGACCCAGACGGCGGCAGGCGCGGCACTGCCGCTCTCGCTGTCCTGCACGGCCGGGTGCTGCTCGCCGAGGAGAACCCTCGCGGGGCGCTCGAAGCGGTCTCCGGGTACCTGAGCGGTGGAGGCGGCACCACACCCGTGGAGCAGACCGCTGCCCTGCTGGTCGCCGCGGTCGCCCGCCGCCGCATGGCTGCCCTGGCCGAAGCGGCCGGGCTGGCCGAGCGCGCCCTGGACCTGGCCCAGCGCGAAGGCGCCTACCGGGTGTTCCTGGACGGCGGCCGGGCGGTCCGCTCGGTGCTCACGACTCTGGTCCCGCCAACGAGCACCCATGCCGCCTTTGCCGGGGAAGTGCTGGCGCGCTTCGCCACCGCAAGCCCGCTTGGCGCAGACACCAAAACCACCGCCAGCATCGGGCTCACCGCGAGCGAGCGGGCCGTGCTGAGCCTCCTCCCCTCACACATGACGAACGCGGAGATCTCCCAGGAGCTCTTCCTGTCGGTCAACACGGTCAAGACCCACCTGCGCACCACCTACCGCAAGCTCGGTGTGCGGTCACGCCGTGAGGCGGTCGCCCAGGGCCGCCAGCTCGGGCTGCTGCTGGCCACACCGGGCACCGCGCCCC
>DASYYE010000198.1:0-9135 GCA_035946955.1 Streptosporangiaceae bacterium
CGGGTCACGTTCAGCCGACCCACCAGGCTCGACCGGGGTTCCGTCCAGTGGCTCCCTGCCCGTGGGGCGCGCTGCAGCCGGACCGGTGGAAGAATCGGCACAGTGAAGATCACCTGCAAGCTGGGGGACATCACGGCCGAGCGGGTTGACGCAGTCGTCAACGCGGCCAACTCGTCCCTGCTGGGCGGCGGGGGCGTGGACGGCGCCATCCACCGCCGTGGCGGCCCTGCGATCCTCGCCGAGTGCCGGCAGCTGCGCCAGGCCCGCTACCGTGACGGGCTGCCAACCGGCCAGGCCACCGCGACCACTGCGGGTGACCTCCCGGCCCGCTGGGTGATCCACACGGTTGGCCCGGTGTACTCACTCCGGGAGGACCGTTCCGCCCTGCTCGCCTCGTGCTACCAGGAGTCGCTGCGGGTCGCGGACGGGCTCGGTGCCCGCAGCGTGGCCTTTCCGGCCGTGTCCGCGGGCGCTTTCGGCTGGCCGGCCGATGACGCTGCCCGGATCGCGGTGACCACGGTCCGCCAGACACCGTCCCAGGTCGCAGAGGTGCGTTTCGTCCTCTTCACACCTGACATGCACGACCTGTTCGGCAGCCTGATCGCCGAACCCGGCTGACCATCCACTGGTGAAAACCCCGCGGGAGCCGGGCGGCTGTGACTGGCGGCGCAGTGGCAGACTCCAGGGTGAGACCCCACACTCACCCCGGAGGACGACGGTGTCCGATGTAGCGCCCAGGTTCCGGTCCGTGCTGGCACGGTTCGCCCCATACAAGCCCGGCCGCCGGGTGGTGGGGCCAGACGGCCGGTCGTTCAAGCTGGCCTCCAACGAGTCGCCGTACGGGCCGCTGCCCTCGGTTATCCAGGCCATGGCCGCTGCCGCGGCCAACGCCAACCGCTACCCGGACAACGGCGCCATTGCGCTGACCGAGGCGATCGCTCAGCGATATGGCGTCCCCACGTCGCATGTGGCCGTGGGGTGCGGCTCGGTCGGGGTCACGCAGCAACTGCTGGTTGCCGCCGCCGAGCCGGGCACCGAGGTGCTCTACGCGTGGCGCTCGTTCGAGGCATACCCCGGGCTGACCGCCCTGGCCGGTGCCGAGGAGGTGCGGGTGCCGCTGCGTGATGAAACGCACGACCTGCCCGCCATGGCGGCCGCGGTCAAGCCCAGCACGCGTGTGGTCTTCGTCTGCAACCCGAACAACCCGACCGGCACCGTGGTCCACCGGGACGAACTCGAGGAGTTCCTGGGCCAGGTACCGCCGGAGTGCCTGGTCGTCCTGGACGAGGCCTACGCCGAGTACGTCCGCGACCCCGATGTGCCCGATGGCATGACCCTGTACCGGCAGTGGCCCAACGTGGCCGTGCTGCGCACGTTCTCCAAGGCCTACGGCCTGGCCGGGCTGCGGGTCGGCTACCTGGTCGGGCAAGAGCCCATTGCCGCGGCCGCCCGTGCCACGATGCTGACCTTCAGCGTCAACGCGGTCGCGCAGGCCGCCGCCATTGCCTCACTGGCGGCAGAGGTGGAACTGCTGGAGCGGGTCGACCTGGTCGTGCGGGAACGGGGCCGGGTGCGGGACGAACTCATCTCCCAGGGATGGACGGTGCCGCCCACGGAAGGCAACTTCGTCTGGCTCCGGCTGTCCGAAGACACCCAGGACTTCGCCGAAGCGTGCGAGGAGGCGGGTGTCAGCATTCGCCCATACCCGGGCGAAGGTGCCCGGATCTCGGTTGGCGGCAAGGAAGAGAACGACGCGTTCCTGGCTCTCGCCGCGGCCTATCCCCGCCGCCACTGAGCGAGGCCAGCCCTGCCCCGGGCTAGCATCCTCAGGCGCTGGGCTCCAGAGTGATGTCGGCGCCGAGTGCTGAGAGGCGGCCTGCGATGTCGGCGTGGCCACGGTCGATGAGGTAACCCGGCGCGACAATGGTCTCGCCTTCCGCGGCGAGCCCAGCGAGGACCAGTGCGATCCCGGTACGCAGGTCGTGTGCTTCCACCTTGGTGCCGTGCAGCACAGCAGGGCCGTGGACGACCACCCTGCCGGTCTCGTCCCGCGTGACGTCCGCGCCCATCTTGGCCAGCTCGCCGGTGAGCGTGTAGCGGCCGTCGTAGATGGTCTCCCTGATGTAGCTCGTGCCGTCGGCGAGGCAGCTCACGGCCATGATCGGGGACTGCAGATCGGTGGCGAACCCCGGGTATGGGCTCGTCACCACGTTGATGGGCCGCATCGTGCGGTCGCGGCGGACCTGGAGCACGGCGCCGTTGGCGGCGAACTCCACTCCCATCTGCTCGAGCTTCCACCTGACCACACCGAAGTGCTGCAGGTTGGCGCCGACCAGGCTCAGGTCACCGCCGGTGATGGCGGCAGCCATGGCGAACACCCCGGCGTCGATGCGGTCGGCCATGACGGTGTGCTCGGCGGCACGCAGCGTACCGACCCCCCGCACGGTGATGAAACCCGTGCCCCCGCCAGTGATGTTCGCGCCCATCTTGGTGAGGAACGCGATGACGTCCAGCACCTCGGGCTCTTGCGCGGTGTTGTCGATCACCGTGGTCCCCGGGGCAAGGGACGCGGCCATGATGAGGTTCTCGGTGCCGGTGTGCGAGGGCGTGTCCAGGTACAGGTGGGCGCCTCGCAGCGCTCCGGCCTTGACGAAGATCTTGTCGCCTGCCTCCTGCACCTCGGCGCCCAGGCGAGCGAACCCGCGGTAGTGGAAGTCGAGGTTTCGGCTGCCCAGGTTGCAGCCCCCGACGCCCTCGATCACGGCTTCACCGAGCCGGTGCAGGAGCGCGGGCACGAACAGGACGGACCCCCGGAACCGCCGCGCGATCTCGGCGGGCAGTACCGCGCTCGTCAGCTCCGAGGCGTCGACCACCATGGTCCGCTCCGCCTCATGGAACTTGACCACGGCCCCCACTGCCTGCGCCAGCTCAGCGGCCCTCCGCACGTCCTCGATCGCCGGTACGTTCCGCAGGACCGTCCGCCCTTCGGAGGCGAGGAGCGAGGCAGCGATCATCTTGAGCGCGGCGTTCTTCGCGCCCTGGACGAACACAGTCCCGTGCAGTGGCGTACCGCCACGGACGCGGTAACAGGTCTCGGGGCCGACGGTCATATGCTGGCTGCTCCTATTCGAGGAAGACTTGGTGAGCTGTCAGGACTGGGTCGCACCGCGGGACCGCCTGACGCCAGCCTCCCGCCGGTGGCCAGGCATGCGTGGAGCCTGATGCTCGCACCATTCAGTGTGCCACTCGCCAGTATCCCATCCGCTGCGGGTTCTGCGGGTCATTGCGGGCATCCTGGGCCTGTCGCCGTGGTCACGTCAGGGCCTTGACCCGGTCGAACACCGGCCCGAGGCGCTCGACATAACGTTGCGGGCGGCACACTTCGTCCAGCCGCGCCTCGTCCAGGCTGATGCCGGCACGGTCAGCGGCCTGGCGCAGCGTCTCCCGGAACGGGGTGCCGGTGTCCCAGGTGACCATGGCGGCTGATTGCACGAGCGCATACGCGTCCTCCCTGGACATCCCGGACTCCACCAGTTCCAGCAGCACGCTCGAGGTGTGGATCAGCCCGTGGGTCAGGTCCAGGTTGGCGAGCATGCGGGCGCTGTCCACGGTGAGCCGCTCGACCAGGCCGGTCGTGAGGTGCAGCAGGTAGTCGGTGGTTATCGCGGCGTCAGGGAGTGCCACCCGCTCCACGCTGGAGTGGGATATGTCACGTTCGTGCCACAGCGCCATGCCTTCCATGACGGGGGTGACATAGCCCCTCACCAGGCGTGCCAAACCACAGATGCGTTCGGACCGGATGGGGTTGCGCTTGTGCGGCATGGCGGAGGAGCCCTTCTGACCAGCCCGGAAGGGCTCGGCTACCTCCGCGACCTCCGTCCGCTGCCCGTGGCGGACCTCCAGTGCGACGGCCTCGCAGGCAGTGGCCAGTACTGCGAGCGCACTGACCCACTCGGCGATGCCGTCGCGGAACACCACCTGGGTGGCCACATCGGCGGGGCACAACCCCAACTCGGCCATGACCTGGGTCTCGATAGCCGGGTCGATGTTGGAGTAGGTGCCTACCGGCCCGGACAGCTTGCCCACAGCCACCGCCTCGCGGGCCCGCCGCAGGCGGTCGCGGGAGCGTGCCACCACGAAAGCGAAGCCGGCGACCCGGTGCCCCCACGTGTCGGGCTCGGCATGGATGCCGTGGGTCCGGCCGACCCGCAGCGTCCCGGCGTGGGCCAGTGCGTGCTCGCGCAGCACGGCCACGAGCCCGGTGGCGCGGTCCAGCAGCAGGTCGCTGGCCTCGGTGAGCTGCAGTGCGAGCGCAGTGTCGAGCAGGTCGGAGGATGTCATGCCGAAGTGGACCCAGGCCGCCGCCTCCCGCGGGTGGGTGTTGTCGGCCCAGGCGGTCAGGAAGGCGATCACATCGTGGTCGGTGACGGCCTCTGCCGCCGCCACCTCCTCGGGCGTCGGTGGTGGTGCCGCCCGCACCGGGTCAACCGCGTCGGCTGGCACGGTGCCGGCCTTGGCGTGGGCTTCCAGCACCAGCGTCTCCACCCGGCACCACAGTTCGTACTTGTGGGCCTCGCTCCACACCCGGCCCATCTCAGGCAGTGTGTAACGCTCGATCACGGCAACCGCCCTTCCGCCGCCGCTGCGGCGATGTCAGTGCGGTACCAGCCACCTGGCATCGTTATCCGCTCGATGGCGGCGTAGGCGCTCTCCCGTGCCGCAGCCAGGTCAGGGCCGGTGCCGACGACGTCGAGCACGCGTCCGCCAGCGCCGACAAGGCGCCCGTCCGGGTCTCTGCTCGTGCCCGCGTGCAGGACATAGGCATGCGGTAGGTGTTCGGCGTCTTCAATACCGTCGATGACGGCCCCGGCGACCGGGGCGGAGGGGTAGCCGCGCGCCGCGAGGACAACGGTGACCGCGGCACCGGGTGCCCACACCAGCGGATCGGCACCCGCCAGTGAACCGGTCGCCGCACCGGCCAGCAGCCCAGCCAGCGGGGTCTCCAGGCGGTCCAGCACGACCTGGGCCTCCGGGTCACCGAACCGTGCGTTGAACTCCACCACACGCAGGCCGTCCTTGGTCAGGCACAGCCCGGCATAGAGCACGCCAAGGTAGGGCGTGCCGCGCTGCCACATCGCGGTGACCGCGGGCTGGATGACGGTCGCCATCACCTCATCGGCCAGCCCCGGCGGGGTCCAGGGCAGCGGGGCGTAGGCGCCCATACCGCCGGTGTTCGGCCCCTGGTCACCGTCGTGTGCGCGCTTGAAGTCCTGGGCGGGCAGCAGTGGGAGCGCGGTGACGCCATCGCAGAGCGCGAAGACCGACACCTCGGGCCCGTCGAGGAACTCCTCGATGACGACCGTGCCGGTGGCTTCGGCATGGGCCAGGGCAGTCGCCAGGTCGCTGGTGACCACCACACCCTTGCCAGCTGCCAGGCCGTCGGCCTTGACCACATAAGGCGGGCCGAACTCGGCCAGTGCGGCCTGCGCCTGGCCTGAGTCCGTGCAAGTGCGGGAGCGGGCGGTGGGGATCCCGGCGGCAGACATGACCTCTTTGGCGAACGACTTGGATCCCTCGATCATGGCCGCCCGTCGGCTCGGCCCGAAACATGCGAAGCCGGATGCGCGCAGGGTGTCAGCCAGCCCGGCCACCAGCGGCGCCTCCGGGCCGACGACCACCAGGCCGGGAACGATCGAGCGGGCCAGGCGGGTCACCGCACCGAGGTCGGTCAGGTCTACCTCGTGTCCTGGAGCGATGGCCGCGATACCCGGGTTGCCGGGCGCGACATGGAGGTCAGTGACCGCGGGGTCGGCGGCGAGCGCCCGTGCCAGGGCGTGCTCGCGGCCCCCCGAGCCGAGAACAAGGACGCGCACGACCGCGAGCCTACCGGCCGTGCGCTGCCGCCATGCCCCGTGCCACGGCGGTCTGTCACCCGTTAGGCAGGGGCCGTGGCGGCTGAGCCCTGGATGAGCGGGCGGACCTGGAGCGTCTGGTCGCGGCGAGGGCCGATGCCCACGCCAGCTACTGGCGCGCCGATCATCTCCTCGAGCGCACGGACATAGGCCTGGGCGGTGGAAGGCAGGTCCGCGAACTGCCTGGCATGGGAAATGTCCTCCCACCAGCCGTCGAAGTACTCATAGACGGGCCGGGCGTGGTGGAACTCGGTCTGCGTCATGGGCATGTCGGCATGCCTGGTGCCGCCCACTTCGTAGGCAACACACACGGGCACCTTCTCCAGGCCGGACAGCACGTCCAGTTTGGTGAGGAAGAAATCGGTGATCCCGTTGACCCGGGCCGCGTACCGGGCGACCACGGCATCGAACCAGCCGGTGCGGCGCGGACGGCCGGTGGTCACCCCGTACTCACCTCCAGCCTTGCGCAGCCACTCGCCCCGCTCGTTGTCCAGTTCGGTCGGGAAGGGCCCGGACCCGACCCTGGTCACATAGGCCTTGGCCACGCCGATCACCGAGGTGATCCGGGTCGGCCCGATCCCAGAGCCCACACACGCCCCCCCAGCGGTGGGGGACGACGACGTGACGAATGGGTAGGTGCCGTGGTCCACGTCCAGCAGAGTTGCCTGCGCGCCTTCCAGGAGCACTGTCTCGCCCGCATCCAGGGCCTTGTTGAGGATGAGGGTGGTGTCGGCCACATAGGGGCGCAGCCGCTCCCCATAGGCGACGTACTCCTCGGTCACCGCGTCGGCCGCGATGGCACGCCGGTTGTACACCTTGGCGAGCATCTGGTTCTTCTCCCGCAGGACCAGGTCCAGTTTCTGGCGCAGGATCCCGGGGTCGAACAGGTCCTGCACCCGGATGCCGGTCCGCGCCACCTTGTCCGCGTAGGTGGGGCCGATGCCCCGGCCGGTGGTGCCGATCCTGGCGTTGCCCAGGTAGCGCTCGGTGACCCGGTCGAGCGCCCGGTGGTGCGGCATGATCAGGTGGGCACTGGCGGAGATCAGCAGCCGGTCGCAGGACACGCCGCGGCCCTCGAGCCCGTCGATCTCCGCGAGCAGCACCTCCGGGTCGATCACGACGCCATTCCCGATCACCGGGGTCACCTCAGGGGAGAGCACCCCCGAGGGGAGCAGGTGCAGCGCATAGCTCTCCTCCCCGACCACGACGGTGTGACCAGCGTTGTTACCGCCCTGGTACCTGACCACGTAGTTGACACGGCCGCCGAGGAGGTCCGTGACCTTGCCCTTGCCCTCGTCCCCCCATTGAGTGCCCACCACCACGATGGCCGACATCAGCCCTCCAGGACCGAGGCGGCTGCGGGGCTGGCCTCGCTGAGGAAGACCGAGCAGCGCTGCGCCTCGTCCTTCTCGCCGAGGGCGGCGGCGGCCTCCCCTAGTGCGTGCAGCGCGCGCAGGAAACCCTGGTTCGGCGGGTGTTCCCAGGGGATAGGCCCCTGCCCGCGCCAGCCAGCCCTGCGGAGCTGGTCGAGTCCCCGGTGGTAGCCGGTCCGCGCGAACGCGTAGCCCTGGATCACGTCCCCCTCGCGCAGCGCCCGCTCCGCTAGTGCGGCCCAGGCCGCGAGGCATGCGGGATGCTCACCAGCGACGTCCCGTGGGTCCGCGCCACCCTCGAGCTCAACGGCAGCCGGGTCCTCCGGCAGGTACGTGGCTGGCGGCCCACCAAGCAGGTTCTGTATTTCCACGCCCCTATCCTGCCGTGTCCCCCTGCGCGCGGGTAAAGCGCCCGGTCGCCCCACCCCAACAACCGAGCCCGCCGACTCTTCAGTCACAGCCGTCACACGAGTCACTACCCGCCTTGATCTTTTCGGGAGATCACGAGTTTGTGTGCCGGAACTGTTGTGCCATCAGCGAAGTCAATATGTACGGGGCCGCACTGACAGGTGGGTCGCGTCTGGGTTGACCCAGTGGAACCTGTCCGCCTCATCCACCCGGTAGTCAGCCAGCGCGCGGTGGACCTGGGCGAGTGTCGTGCCTGCAGGTTCCCGTTGCCCGCGGTCCCCTCTGGTCAGTGGGTGGCCGGGTACCCAGGTGAGCAGGGCCAGTCGCAAGGTGGCGACCGTGACAGTGAGTTGCCCGTCGGTGGTGGGCACTGGCGCCCCAGCGGGATACCTGAGCATTCCAGGTGCTGGGCGAGACGCAGCCCACGCGCAAAGTGGCTAGCCGTATCGGGGGAGACCGCCTTCGCGACCCATTTCTCACCACGGTGGCTGACAAACCACGTAGCCGAGCCCATGCCACTGTGGTGGACGGTGACCTGCGCCCCGGTGAGATCCCAGTGCCTGCTCAGGGCAGAGACAAGAGCCGAGTCGGTGATCACGAACCGAGTCAACCATGCTCTGGTTGGCACCAATCCGCAACGTCAAGGCATGGCCCGGTAGATTTCCCGGCGATGCCCAACCCCCACAGCCAGGATGACAAGCTGCCCATCCACGACCTCATAGATGACCCGGTAGTCCCCGACCCGCAGCCGGTACCGGTCTTCGTATCCAGCAAGCTTCTTGACGTTGGCGTCCACGCGGCGAGGGTCATCCCCCAGCGGCGTCAGTGCTTGCAAGATCGTCAGCGCGGCTGGCTGAGGGATGGCCCGTAGCTGCCTGACGGCCCACTCCCGCCACCGGAATGCGTACTTCACGCGGCACCCTTGCCCGGCTCTTCCTCGAAGATCGCGGCGACGACCTCGGACATGCTGTAGGTCGGCGCGCCGGGGTTCGCGGCCAGGTCACGGTCGGCTTCTCTGGCGAAGTACCGGTCGATGGCGTCTTCCAGGGCATTGAAGTCCTCAATGGAAACGACGGCGGCTACGGCCTGGCCGTTGCGCGTGACGATGGTGGGCGTCCCGTCCTGGGCTCGCGTGATGACCTCAGCGAAGTGTGCACGGGCGTCCCGGACACTCAGTTGGCTCTGGCTGTCGTCCATGCCATTAGTGTACCCGAAATTGTGTACACACATGTATTCGCCCCTCACCGCGCCCTCATCGCACATCCGCCACGCAACAGCGTTTGTGGCCGGGCGGTGTTGCCCCAGCGGGGCTGTCAATATGTGCCACTCAAACTGCCCGGGGCGGTTCGGGAGCGCTTGGCTAACGCTGACGCAGCGTGGGTGGGTGCCCACGAAGCCACCCCGGTCCGAACCCCGAGAGCGCCGGTCGGGTAGTGCTCAGG
>DASYYE010000199.1:0-1680 GCA_035946955.1 Streptosporangiaceae bacterium
TCCCGCCTGCTGCCCCCGAACGACGCCATGACCAGGTTCGCGAACCCGCCGAACCCGGCGAACAGGGCCATCTGCGGGTTCCCGAAGCCCTCGAAGGTCAGGGCGAATAGCGCGGGGATCACGATGACCGCACGCAGGGCCCGCAGGCCGGCTACTTCCGACCATTCCGGCCACCAAGCGGGTCTGGTCAAATCGGGCACTGGCCAAGTTTAAGGAACCGCGCGTTCCGTGACCAACGGGCCTGAACGCACGCGGCGCGACCGCATCGCGGCACGTGGTATCGTGAAACGCTGCCCGGCGACTAGCCAGGGCAGATAGAGGTGTGCTGCACCCTCATGCGGCTGCCTCGATCCCGAAACGGGGAATCAGCCATCTGAGCCCGTTCCGTGCCAACCCTAAAGACTGAGGAGCAACGTGCCGCTCGACACCGCCGCCAAGAAGGAGATCCTGGCGGAGTATGCGACCAGTGAGGGTGACACCGGTTCGCCGGAAGTCCAGGTCGCACTGCTGACCAGGCGGATCAACCACCTGACCGAGCACCTGAAGGTGCACAAGCACGACCACCACAGCCGCCGCGGGCTGCTGCTGCTGGTCGGCCGCCGCCGCAGGCTGCTGAAGTACCTGGCCAAGAAGGACATCAACCGCTACCGCGCGATCCGCGAGCGGCTCGGCATCCGCCGCTAGCCCGCCCGGTTCCCGCCAGCGCCACGGCCAGGAACAACAACTGAATACTGTCAACACCGACATCCCGTAGCCCCCGGCCCCGAGCGCCAAGGGCCGGTCCTCGGTAGTGGTCCCCGGGCAGCACATCGCAGAGCCCGAGGGCTTCGATCGAAGACCGGCCGGCTGCCCCCAGCGGGCGAGCCAGGCCACAAGCGGCACGGCGGCGGGTGGGTGCGGGATCTACCGCAAGGAGGTCTCACCCGTGGAGGGTGTCCGAAGTGCCGAAGCCGTTATCGACAACGGCGAATTTGGCATGCACACAATCAGATTCGAGACGGGCCGACTGGCCCGCCAGGCGGCCGGTTCGGCCCTGGTGACTCTCGACGGCGAAACCGTGGTCCTCTCGGCGACCACGGCGTCCAGGACGCCGAAGGAAGGCCTGGACTTCTTCCCGCTCACCGTGGACGTGGAGGAGCGGATGTACGCGGCGGGCCGGATCCCCGGCTCGTTCTTCCGCCGGGAGGGCCGTCCGTCCGAGGACGCGATCCTCACCTGCCGGCTCATCGACCGGCCGCTGCGCCCGTCGTTCGTCAAGGGGCTGCGCAACGAGATCCAGATCGTCGAGACGATCCTGGCTCTGGACCCGCAGCACCTGTACGACGTGGTGGCGATCAACGCCGCGTCCATGTCCACCCAGCTCGCCGGGCTGCCGTTCTCCGGCCCCATCGGCGGGGTGCGGGTCGCGCTGATCAAGGACCAGTGGGTGGCCTTCCCCACGCACGAGCAACTCGCGCACGCCACCTTCGACATGGTGGTCGCGGGCCGGGTGCTCGAGGACGGCGACGTGGCCATCATGATGGTCGAGGCCGAGTCGACCCCCGAGACGCTCAAGCTGCTCGCCGACGAGGCCAGCGGCGCGGTGGCCCCCACCGAGGACACGGTGGCCGAGGGCCTGGAGGCCGCCAAGCCCTTCATCAAGATCTTGTGCGAGGCGCAGCAGCAGCTCGCCGCCTCCTC
>DASYYE010000200.1:0-35306 GCA_035946955.1 Streptosporangiaceae bacterium
AAGCACCGCGATCACGAGAGTGAGCGCTCAGAATGCGCCAGGGCTGTCCGGGGTGTCGCCCAGGGCAGCCCGGATGATGGTCTCCGCAGCGTCTGCCGCTGCGCGTGCGGTGATCGCGTGGATGTGGGCACGGTCCAGGTCACCCAGGTTGATGCAGTCGAAGGCGACCTGCGCGTCATGGCTGGCCAGCCGGAGCTGCCTGGTCGCCTCGCTGATGTCGACCTCACCAGACCTTGCCTGTGCAGTCGTCATGGACTCGTTGGTGCTTAGGGACTCGGGGATTCCCATGCCAGTCGCCACCCTCCACGCGTTCCGCGGGGCCGCTGTGCAACCTCACCATCGAGATTTCCCAATGCCGGCGTAAGCATGCGTGCAGGACGTGTAGTTGATGTCAGTGTGTCGCACTGTGACCAGCGATGGGCCCACCGGTCACCATCCGTACCCGGTCGCCGGTGAAGTCCGCGATGACGAGGTTGCCCGCTGAGTCCAGCCAGCTGGCAGCCAGCGCGAGGGCCCTACGATGAAGAGGCCGAGCCTGAACGCACGAGGATGTGCCTGATGCCTGAGTTCACCTATACCGACCTGCTGCCCCGCGGTACCGACGAGACGGAATACCGCCTGCTGACCAGTGACGGGATCACCACACGGCAAGCGTTCGGCGAGGAATTCCTCGAGGTGGACCCGGAGGTGCTCACGCTCCTGGCAGCAGCGGGCATGCGGGATATCGCCCACCTCCTGCGGCCCGGGCACCTGCGGCAGCTACGGGCCATCCTGGACGACCCCGAAGCCTCCCCCAACGACCGGTACGTCGCCCGCGACCTGCTCAGCAACGCGTGCATCGCGGCAGGCGGAGTGCTCCCGATGTGCCAGGACACCGGCACCGCCATCATCATGGGCAAGCGGGGCGGCCGCGTCCTCACCGACGGCCGCGACGAGGAGCACCTGGCCCGCGGCGTCTACAACGCCTACACCACGCTGAACCTGAGGTACTCCCAGCTCGCCCCGGTGTCCATGTACACCGAACGCAACACGGGCACCAACCTGCCCGCCCAGATCGAGCTGTACGCCGCCCCCGGCGCGCAGTACTCGTTCCTGCTCATGGCAAAAGGCGGCGGCTCGGCCAACAAGTCGTTCCTGTACCAGCAGACCAAGGCGGTGCTGAACGAGGCCAGCATGCTGGCCTTCCTGGAGGACAAGATCCGCTCGCTCGGCACCGCCGCCTGCCCGCCCTACCACCTGGCGATCGTGGTCGGCGGCACCAGCGCAGAGTACGCCCTGAAGACCGCCAAGTACGCCTCTGCCCGCTATCTGGACACGCTCCCCGCGCAGGGCTCGCCGCTTGGCCATGGGTTCCGCGACCCCGGCCTGGAACGGCAGGTGCTGGAGATCACCCGCAAGCTCGGCATCGGAGCACAGTTCGGCGGCAAGTACTTCTGCCACGACGTGCGCGTCATCCGGCTGCCGCGCCACGGCGCGTCGTGCCCCGTGGCCATTGCGGTGTCGTGCTCGGCCGACCGCCAGGCCCTCGCCAAGATCACCTCCGAGGGCGTCTTCCTGGAACGGCTGGAGACCGACCCCGCGCAGTACCTGCCCGAGCAGACCGGGGAGGACTTCGCCGGTGAGGTGGTGCCCATCGACCTGACCCGGCCCATGAGCGAGATCCGGGCTGAGTTGACCAAGTACCCGGTGGCAACCCGCCTGTCGCTGACCGGCCCGATGGTCGTCGCCCGTGACATCGCCCACGCCAAGATCGCCGAACGTCTGGCAGCGGGCGAGCCCATGCCTCGCTACCTGGCCGAGCACCCGGTGTACTACGCCGGGCCCGCCAAGACGCCGCAGGGTTACGCCTCGGGCTCGTTCGGGCCGACCACGGCCGGGCGGATGGACTCCTACGTGGACCAGTTCCAGGCAGCGGGCGGGTCCCTGGTGATGCTGGCCAAGGGCAACCGGTCCCCGGCGGTCACGGCGGCATGCCACAAGCACGGCGGTTTCTACCTCGGGTCGATCGGGGGCGCCGCCGCTCGGCTGGCGCAGGACTGCATTACCAAGGTGGAGGTGCTGGAGTACCCCGAGCTTGGGATGGAAGCGGTCTGGCAGATCGAGGTAAGGGACTTCCCGGCGTTCATCATCATCGACGACAAGGGCAATGACTTCTTCGGTACCGCCGACAGCAAGCAGCCGCTGCTGACCATAGGCCGCGCCTGACCATAGGCCGCGCCTGACGTGTCGCCTATTGGCGCGCTGCCACAAAAAGAATGGGGTCCTGCCGCCCCGGGATTGGCAGGGCTGAAACGCGGCTAAGGACGCCCTGCTGGTCGCCCACGTCCCATCCTGGCCAGCACGCCAGCGACGGTAGACCTCGATGAACTCATCCTGCATCCGTGGGGTGAGGTCATCGGGCGTGAGGGAGCCGGTCAGCTCGATCGCGGCCCGCATCTGAGCCAGGTACTCGCTGCAGTGCGGGCACCTGGCAAGGTGCGCCTCGAACCGGCTGTGGTCCGCCCGCGACAGCGCACCTTCCAGGTATCTGGTGGCGAGTTCTACCGCCTGCTGGCAGACGAGCTCGCGGCGGCGGCGCGTCTTATGTGCCCTGTCAGGCAGCCGTGATGCCTTCGCCTCCGGCAGCCCCGGCAACCGTGACGCTGCCGAGGTTGGTCAGCGCACCGGACGCGTCAATGCTGAACTCGTCAACCATGCCGTTGCCGCCGGTCTGGACGTAGAGGAACCGGCCACCGGGGGTGGCGGCGGCGTCCACGGTGCCAGGGTCGGTAGCTGCCTGGCCGAGCAGGGTGAGGGTGCCGCTGCCGGTGTCTGAGTAGCCACTGACGCTGGCACTGGCCGCATTGGACGCGAAGAACAGCCCGTGGTCCTGCGCGGGCGCAACCCAGCAGGTGGCCGTCTGCCCGGTCCCCACCGAGTTCAGCAGGGTGACGGTGCCGTCACCGTGGATGGCGTAGGTGGCCAGGGCGTCGGTGCCAGCATTGGCGATGACCAGGTGCCCGCCACGGTCGAAGGTGATCGCGAACGGGACGGTGCCCGGCTCGGGGTTCACCACCGGGGACGCCGCCGGCCTGCCGTTGGCACCGAGGGCGAACACGTCGATGTCGTCGCCATTGGCTTTGGTGGTCACGACCAACGCAGAACCGTTCGGGGTGAACGCGATCTGGCCAGGGGTGTTGACGAACTGGGGCGTCGCACTGGGGTCCAGGCCGAGCGGCCGGTTCGACCCGGGAAGGGGAGACAGGCCCTCATACGAAACCCGGTATCCCTGGACCGAGCCGCCATTCAGAGCGTTCAGTACATAAACGAGGCCGCCGTGGACGGCGACGCTGACCGGGAAGTCCCCACCGGAACTGACAACCTGTTTCCGGTACAACCGGTCGCCGGATGCCGCGAACACGGTCACGGTGTTGCTGCCCGCGTTGACCGCGTACAGCAGCCCGTGCCGGGGGTCGTAGGTGAGCCCACCCTGGGAGGCGAGGTGGTCCACTACCGAGCCGGTGAGCTGGCCGCCGAGGCCACCCGTGTCATAGGTGCCGGCCAGTGTGAGGGTCCCGTTGCCGGCACGGTGGTAGGCCACGACCTGGTTTCCCGCGCTGTTGTCGGTCTGGACGAACAAGGCCCAGCGTGCGCCGTTGTCACCTGTGCTGGTGGCGGCGCTGGCTGGCCCGGCCAGCACGGCGGCCCCTGCGGTCGCCAGCGTGGCGGCGCCGAGCAGGGCAGCCAGCTTGGCGGCGACAGCGCCAGCGCGGTCGGGGACTCTCATGCGTTTCTCCTCACATAGGTGTGGGCTAACGCACTTTCAGTCCCGGGCGGAGCTTTCGCGTTACAGTGACCGCGCGGTGATTCTGAGTACGGTCACAGCTTGGTGACTGGCTGCGAAACTTTGCCTGCCTCTCAGGCAATTTGACCATCTCGCGGTGTATGGTCCCCCCGTGCACTCTGTGACCGGTGCCTACCGAGTGGTGGCCGGGCGCTACCACTTGCTGGAGCGCATCGGCAGCGGAGGCGTGGGCACAGTATGGCGGGCCCGTGACCTGGTAGCCGGGTTCGACGTGGCAGTGAAGGAAGTGCGCATCCCCGGCCTGGCCAGCGAACGGGACCGCCGGGTACTGCATGAGCGGTCGGTCCGGGAGGCCCGCGTCACGGCCCGGCTGAGCCACCCAGCCATCGTCCCGGTCTACGACGTGCTCGACGCCGAAGGCCGGCCCTGGATCGTGATGGAACTGGTGGTGGCCGCCCGCTCACTGTCCAAGGTACTTGCCGAAGATGGGCCGATGCCGCCGCTGCGCGCGGCCGAGATGGGCACCAAGCTGGTGGGAGCGCTGGCCAGTGCGCACGCCGCTGGGATCGTGCACCGCGACGTGAAACCGGGCAACGTGCTCCTTTCCACAAGCGGGCGGGTGCTGCTGGCCGACTTCGGGATCGCCACCCTGGAGGGGGACCCTCACCTGACGCAGGTGGGCATGGTCATCGGCACTCCGGGATTCTGCTCGCCAGAGCGCATCCGCGGCGAGCCCGCCAGCCCGGCATCGGACCTGTGGTCGCTGGGCGCGACACTGTATGCGGCCGTAGCAGGCCACGGGCCGTTCGACCGCGAGGGCAGCCTGATGGCCATCCTGGCGGGGATCGTCCATGGTGAGCCGATGCCACCCCCGTCGGCCGGCCCACTCGCTCCAGTGATCGCGGCCCTGATGACCCGGGATCCCGGCAACCGGCCCGACGCGGCCACCGCAGGGCGGCTGCTGGCCGCCGTGGTGGCTGGCGAGGACGTGACACCCTGGCTACCGCGGGTGCAGGTGCAGGAGCTGCCGCCAGCGCGGGAACCACCATCGGCGTGGGGGGCAGCAGCCCCGCTCCAGCTGCCGCCTTCAGTGCAGCAGCCACCTTCGGTGTGGGAGCCGTCCCTGGCGCAACCGCCACTCCCCGTGGAGCAGCCGCCGCCCCCGGCATGGCAGCCATCCGCAGCGCAACCGCCGTCCCCGGCGTGGGAACCGCCCTCGGTTCAGCAGCCGCCCCCGGCATGGGGGTCAGCCGCAACGCAGCCGCCGCCAGTGTGGGAGCCTTCCCCGGCGCAGCCGGTGGCACCGGGGTGGGAACCATCCGTCGCGAGGGAACCTGTCTCAGCGTGGCAGCCAGCGCCTGCGTGGCAGCCCGGACCCGCGCCTCCGGCCCCGCGGCATGTCGCCTCGCACCGGCGGCCTGAGTACCCTCTCGAACCTCCCTGGCCACACGCCCTCTCAGCGCAACGGCCCGCCACTTCCTGGCAGGAACCTCCCCCCATGCGCGACCCTGCCGCAGCCCAGCCGCCGCCCGCCCCGCCAACTGCTTCCCTCACGCCGCGCCCGGCACCGCCCGCGCCGCCGCCACACTCGCCAGCCCCGGTCCAGCCGTACGTGACGCAACCGTTCCTTGGCCGCCACTCACGTCGCACCCCGCCGTCAGCAGCGAAGCAACAGCCGCCGAGGCAGGCGGGGATCATACCGAGAGTGTCATGGGCCTTCCGCCCGGGCAGGCACCGCAGGGCCGACACCACCCGGACATGACTGTGGTGGCCCCCCACAAGGGAGAGGCCACCACAGCGGCGCGAACTAACCGGTCAGTACCAGCTGTACGCCACTTCATGTGACCAAGCGCGGCACGGCGAGCCGTACCTTGACTGGATGTAGTTGAGTCCCCACCTGATCTGGACGCCGGCGTCCCGCCGCCAGTGCGACCCAGCACTGTCCATCTTCCACGCAGGCAATGCCTGGGGGATGCCGTAGGCCCCACTGCCGGGGTTGGTCGCGTACATGTTCCAGCCGCTCTCGCGTTCCCACAGGGCGCGCAGGCAGTGCCACTGCCGGCGCGACCCCCACCCATAGCGGTGGAGCCTGTGCCGGGCGATGTGCTTCGCGCGCGGGGAGGAGGTGTATACGACGGTGACCGCCTTACCGAACGCGTCCCCGGCCGCCGGGTGGGCCCCGGCCGCCGGGTGGGCCGGTGCCGCTGTTGCGGTAGCCAGCGCGACAGTGACGGTTGCGAACAAGGTCGCTGTCGCTCCGGCTTTGGTGAGAGCGGGTTTGGTGAGGGTGGCTTTGGAGAGTTTCTTGAAAGGGTTGTGCACGACAAACCTTGGATCGGGCGCGCCCATACGCGCTCGCTTCCACCCGAGGCACTGCCCAACACCGGCTGAACGTCCGGCCTGGGCAGCGGCGCAGAATGTGACGCAAGTTCATGGCGACTTGCCACCGCAGGGGGCGACCATCCTGCACGCTGGGTGCTGTTGAAATCAAGCCAACATCAACCGCAGTGTTTGTGTTGGGGAAACCAAGATATTCCAGCTTGTGGTGACGATCACTTGTGAAGTGAATCACAAGCTCATAAATATTTCCCTGCTTTGCCTGGCCCAAGCAAGAGGACTCCGCTCGCGAGGTGAAATTCAAAGAGGCGCTGCCGGGACATGACTGTGGTGGCGCCCTCCGCCCAGGAGAGTCGCCACGGGGGTCGGCATCAGTGTCCGCCCGGCCCCGGGTGGGGTCCGTGTACTGCGGAGATGTCGTGGCCCCTGCGACCGCTGAACGCGCTCCCGTCGCCGGGTCGCTGGGCGCTGATGTCGCGGTGGCCACCGCGACATCAGCGATTCCACTAGGTCAGCCGGACTGTGTTAGAGCGAATTTTGAGGGTTTGCTGAACGGGGGTTGCGCACGGCAAACCTTGGGTCGTAAACGCCTATACATGACCGCTTCCAGCTGACGCCCCCGGTGACGCGGCTGATTCGGAGACCCCGTTATTCCAGCTGTGGTACCGATCGCTTGTGAAGCAAATCACGAGCTTATGCGAATTCCCATGCCACAGTGTCAGTGTTTCTGCAAACGACTATCGGCATGCCGCCAGCAGCGAGGTAACAGCCGCCGACACAGGCGGGAATCACGCCCAGGATGCCGTGAGTTTTCCGGCTCGGGCTGGCACCATACGGCGGGCGTCGCCTGAATATGACCGTGGTGGCCATCCCACCTGGGGGAGGGCCACCACAGCGACGCACACTAACCGGTTAGTACCAGCCAGTCGCCTCCTCATGCGACCAAGCGGCGCACGGCGAGCCGTAGGTCGACCGGATGTAGCCGAGCCCCCACCTGATCTGGGTGGCGGGGTTCGTCTGCCAGTCCGGGCCAGCACTGGCCATCTTGGACCCAGGCAATGCCTGGGGGATGCCGTAGGCGCCGTCGGGGTTACTGGCGGTCGGGTTCCAACCACTCTCACGGTTCCACAGCGCCTGCAAGCAGCCGAACTGCCCTGACCACCCGTAGGAGCCGAGCATGCCAAGGGCGATCTGCTGCGGGTTCCCCGATGGCTGCGCCACCGGGGGTGGAGCAGGCGCCGCTGCCTGCTGGGCCTGGCTGGCCTGCTGTGTGGCGGCCGCCTGCGCCGCGGCACGCTGTGCCGCACGCCGCTGCGCCCGCTTGTCCGCGAGCCGCTCAGCCGCCTGCCGGTCCGCCCGGGACTGCTGCTGCATGGCCTGCAGGCTCGACTCGCCGCGCGCCAGGTCCAGCATGCGCCCGGGGCCCAGGTAGCTGACGTTCGCCGTGGCGACCGTCTGGCTCGCAGGGCTGCGGAACACGTCCCCGGTCGCCGCGTTGCCTGACACCGCTCCCGCGGAGGCCAAGCCAACTGCGGCGGTTACGCACAAGGTCGCTCCTGCAGTGGTGAGAGTGATTTTGGACGGTTTGAAGAACGGGTTGTGCACGACAAACCTTGGTTCGGGCGCGCCTATGCGCGCTCGCCTCCACCCGAGGCACTGCCTATCACCGGCTGAGTGCCCGGGTCCGGAGCAGTGGCGCACAGATGTGACGCGAGGTCATGGCGTCGCGTTGCCACAGTGGGCAACCATCCCGCACGCGGGGTGCTGTCGAACGTCTACCATGCCTCAACGGCAGCGTTTAGGTGGCGGAATCGCGTTATTCCAACTTGTGAGCTCAGCCACTGTGAGGTCAATCACAAACTTATAAAAGTCCCTTTACCATAGTTGGCCAGCGTTTACGCAATACGAACATATTTTCGATTACTAGACTCTGACCTGGGCTTACCAGGGCTCACGTTTAGGCTTTCCAGGCCGACACCAGACCGCACGAACCGAGCAGTTTCTAACAAGAAGTCACCGTAAGATCACACACGGCGACTCGGTAATAATTTAGTAATAGCTGTGCCCCTGCCAGAACACCCACGCGCTGCACGGCGTCCCATAGGTCGACTGGATGTAGCCAAGCCCCCACCTGATCTGGGTGGCCGGGTTCGTCGCCCAGTCCGCGCCCGCGCTGGCCATCTTGGACCCAGGCAGGGCCTGCGGGATGCCATAGGCCCCGCTTGCGTTCTCGGCCTTGTAATTCCAGTTACTTTCCCTGGTCCAGATGTTGTTCAGGCAGGAGAACTGGGTGCTCACGCTGAACCCAAAGGACGGCATTATGTTCATGGCCATCTGCTGGGCAGCCGTTGGGTTGGGCGGGGGGCCGGACGGACCGGTGTTCCCTGCGCCCGTGCTCCCAGTCGCCCCGGAGGAGCCGCCGGGGGCGGCCCGCGAGGCAAGCTTCGGCGAACCCACGAGGTGCATCGTGTGGGCGGCGGAGTCCATGACGATCAACTGCTGGCGGTCCGCTTCCAGCACGTCCATGGCATGGCCAGCGGGCTGCAGTGCGTCCGCCAAGGCCAGGCCAGCGCTCTGACGGTTGTGGCCAGAGGTTGCGATGTAACCAGCGAGCGTGGTGGCGGTGATCGCGGCAACGGCCACAGCCGTCACCGTCAGTAGAAAGCCTGGGCGCCGTGCGGCGCGCCTCCTACTACGGCTCCGCCTCCGGTGCTGTGACAATGCAGTCCTTACGTCGGCCATGCACACCAGGCAAGACGCCGAGTGCGCGGGACCGCTGCGGTACAGGGCAGCGTGTCGCATGGTGGCGGACGGTTGGAGCCGACCCGCGGTAGTTAGATCTGCGGGGGTCTCGGGGCAACCGTTCCCAGCACCATTGGCGATACCTTGCCAGAGGGGCCACCCGGTTTCCCGGCAATCACGGAAAAAGTTGTGCCGAGGCCGCCCCACGGGTGCCAGGCAGATCTCGAACTGACAACATGCGCTGGGACAATTACCTACAGTTATATTTCACTTAACCTGTGACCACAGCTTGGACGGACCCGGCAGACCCGGCATGCCGCCCCGGTGCGCATGTCACGATGGCATTGACGGATCCAGCGCCCTGACAGGAGCTACGGCATGACCGACCTGCAGGTCATCAGCGCCCGGCCGGACCCTGACCGCTACGTGTGGACGTTCGGCGGCGCATCCCCGATCGCCCGGGTCACTCCCCCGGCTGTGCTCGAAGTCTTCACCGAGGACTGCTTCGCGGGCCGCGTACGCAGCGAGCACGACCTCACCTCCCAGTTCCGTGACTTCCCCTACTTCAACCCGCAGACCGGCCCCTTCTATATCGAAGGCGCCGAACCGGGCGACACGCTGGCCGTCCATTTCGTCTCGATCACACCGGCAAGACACTGGGGTGCCTCGACCACAGCACCGTTGTTCGGGGCACTGACCGCCACGCACACCACCGCACTGCTGCATGACCCGCTGCCAGAGGTGATCTGGATATGGGAGCTCGACCGCACCCGTGGCACATGCCGGTTCAAGGCGCGGCGGGGAGATTACAGCGTGGACCTGCCGCTGAACCCGATGCACGGCACGGTCGGGGTCGCACCAGCCAATCTGGAGGTACGCAGTTCCCTGGTCCCGGACGCGTTCGGCGGCAACATGGACACGCCGGAGATGCGTGCCGGAGTCACCTGCTATCTGGGGGTCAATGTCGAGGGCGCGCTCTTCTCCCTGGGCGACGGCCATGCCCGCCAGGGTGAGGGTGAGACGTGCGGGGTCGCCGTAGAGACCGCGATGGACACAGTCCTGGTGGTCGACCTGGTCAAGGGCAAGCCGTGCCCGTGGCCCCGGCTGGAGTCCGCCACGCACATCATGTCGGCAGGTTCCGCTCGGCCGCTGGAGGACGCGTTCCGCATCGCGCAGCACGACATGGTGCAGTGGCTGGCCAGCGACTACGGGCTGGACGTGCTGGACGCCTACCAGCTCGTCACCCAGGCCGTCGAGTCCCCGCTGGCGAATGTCTGCGACCCGAACTACACCAGCGTCGCCAAGATGCCCAAGGCCTACCTGCCGTCAGCCACGCCGATGGATGACGCCCACGCACGGCTGCTCGAATTCTCAGCCACCTACCAGGGCAGTTGACATCCGCGTCCCACCAACCCAGGTGCAGTCTTGACAGGATATAGACGTGGGCATGCTCAAGGCCGTGGACGTACCGCGGCAGTCGATCGCCAGTCTGGAGCCCGTGGTCGGCGAGGAGCGCTTCGCCGAACTGACCCGTGCGGCCGGGGAGTTCCGGCAACGGCTGGCCGGCCGTGCCATCTGGAACGTCAGCTCGACCGCGCTCGGCGGCGGCGTGGCCGAGATGCTGGAGGTCCTCGTCGGGTATGTCCGTGACCTCGGCGTCGCGATCCACTGGTCCGTGATCACTGGAGATGCCGAGTTCTTCGCGGTGACCAAACGCGTGCACAACCATCTGCACGGCGACGGGACGGGCGGGCCGTTCACCCAAGCCGACGATGACCACTACCGGGAAGTACTGGCAGCCAACGCCGCCGAACTGGCAGGGCTGGTACGGCCAGGCGACCTCGTGCTGCTGCACGACCCCCAGACGGCCGGGCTCACCGAGTCCGTGCTTGGCTTGGGGGCCAGCGCGGTGTGGCGCTGCCATATCGGGGTGGACTGGCAGAACGACGCCACCCGTTCCGGGTGGGACTTCTTGTGGCCATACCTGGCCGACGCACAGCGGTACGTGTTCACCCGTCGCGAGTACGCGCCCTCGTGGATGCCGAACAAGAAGGTCGCGGTCATCCCGCCGTCGATCGACCCCGCGTCGCCAAAGAACCAGGACCTCGGCACCGACACCGTCCCGGCCATCCTGACCACCATCGGCGTGCTGAGGGGGACCGCGCCTGACACGCCGCCTGCCTTCACCCGCCGCGACGGCACCATGGGGGTCGTCACCCGGCCAGCGACGATCGTCGGCGAGGGACGCCCCGGTCCGGGCGACCAGGTGGTGGTCCAGGTCTCCCGGTGGGACCGGCTCAAGGACATGGCCGGGGTCATGCGCGGCTTCGCGGACTACGTCGCACCCAGCAGGCAGGCATTCCTGCTGCTCGTCGGCCCGGCAGTGGCCGAGGTGACCGACGACCCGGAGGGGGCCGCGGTCTACCAGGAGTGCCTCGCGCAATGGCAGCAGCTGCCCAGTGCGGTCCGTGCCAGCACGCTGCTGGTCACCCTGCCGCTGGACGATGTCGATGAGAACGCCGCGATGGTCAACGCGCTGCAACGGCACGCCGCGGTCGTCACGCAGAAGAGCCTCGCCGAGGGCTTCGGGCTCACCGTGGCTGAGGCGATGTGGAAAGCGCGGCCGGTCGTCGGCTCGGCTGTGGGCGGGATCATCGACCAGATCGCGCCCGGCACCGGCATCCTGCTGTCCGACCCGCATGACCTCGCTGAGTTCGGGGCGGCCCTGTGCCGGCTGCTGGACGACCCGGCAGAGGCCAACCGGATGGGGCAGGCCGCCCAGGCCCATGTCCGCGCCTGTTACGTGGGTGACCTGCACCTGCTGCGCTACGCGAACCTCTTCAGCTCACTCATCTCCTGAAGGGGCGGCGGGCCCTCGGACCCGGCCCGCCACCCGGGCTGGATGTCGCATCAGCGGGCCGCCGGGAGTCAACGAGCGGCAGGAAGACCCCGTCGACGATCTCGGTGATGAGCTGGTCGCCGACGGGGGTAGCGCTCAGGCAGAGCTCGCTGTGGAGGACGTTGACCGGAAGGCGGGCCGCTAGCGGGCTCAGGCCCCCGGCAGCGATCTCGCCACGCTGCTCGGCCCGGCCCAAGGCCAGGGCCATGTGGTCGAAACCCTCGGCAACGGCCTGCAGGCGCAGGTAGGCAGCAAGTTCGCCGCCCGGGTCAGGCACAGTCTGCGCGGCACCACAGCGGCGGTTCATCGCTTGCAGTACAGCGATCACATCGCCGCGCAGGCTGCCGGTATCGAGCTGTTGCTCTCCCAGCGGGACGACCTGCCGGCTGATCGCCTCCAGGAGCAGTTCAGTGCGGTTCGGCCAGCGCCGGTAGAGCGCGGCCTTGTTGGTGCCGGCCCGCGCTGCGACGCCGGCCATGGTGACCTGGCTGAAGCCAACCGCTGCCAGCTCATCCCAGGCGGCGTCGAGGATGGCCTGCTCCAGCACCGCCCCGCGCCGGCGGGTACGAGGAGACCCTTGGGTTCCGGACCGGCCACCACTGGTGCTGGCCGCTGGCGTGGCCGGTTGCGGATCGTTGCTTGCCACCATCAGAGGGTACCTTGCGTTCCTTATTTCGAGTCAAAAGTGTTAAGGAACCCTGAGTTTCTTATTGGAGGTGCAAGGTTACGACGGACACGGCTCAGGTAGCGCACCTACAGGGTGCCTGGGACGACGCTGTTCTACAAGGTCCGCGGAGGCAGCAGCCAGAGCCAGGTAAAGGCCCGGCCGGTTGCCTGCGGGGGCAGGCCTGCGATGGTATTGGGCGTGCTGGTTGTGATGGCGGGGCTGCCCGCGGCTGGGAAGAGTGCGGTGGCCGACGGCGTGCGCCTGGCGCTTGGGCATCTCGCGGAGTTCAGCGAGGCAGCGCGGGATAGGCGCAGCTAATGTGCCTGGCCTTGGCTGGTTATCGCAGGTGTCAGGCCCCGGGACAGGGAGGTGCGGCCCGCCAGGGATGAGGCCTGGCGGGCCGCGATGCCAACAGGGGACCTAGCGGGCGGTTAGGCCGCTCAGCCGCAGGGGCCAATCGCGGCGCGGCGCGGTCAATGGCCGCGGTGCGGCCAGTACGCCTCGAACAGCAGCGACCCGATCTGGCTGAGATCCGCCGTGCACGTATGCGCCGTGGTGTCCATGACATCGCCGACGATCAACTGGTTGCCGCCGAAGTAGCCGAAGCCGATCTCGGTGCCCGCTGGCAGCCCGCTGGGGTCGATCACCAACCCGTTGCCCTCGCCCGGGAAGACATTGTTGCTGTTTGGCGCGGGTTGGGAGTAGCACTCGCTGCCAATTCGGACAACGGCCGGGATGCCATGCTGCGCCAGTGCCCTTTGCAGTGCGGTTGGGTCGAACACTCGGCGCGGGTTCGCGATCACCGTGACCGTCCCATTGGAGTTGCTGACGATCGAGAAGGCCGCCAGCCGGGTAGCGCTGCCGCTGGTATCGGACTTGTGCGTCACCTTGCCGGAGCCGGGCTGCAAGGCGGCCGCGCTGCTGGGACTGGACCCCAGGGCGCCGTACACACCGAGACCGGCAGCCAAGGCCACAGCGGCGGCTGCGGCGGTGAGAGCGGCCAGACGATGGTTCCCGCGCACTGGCAGGTATTTACGCTGGATCAGCCGATGATGCGCCAGATCCGCGCAGCCGAACTCTGCCGCGGCCTGGGTGAATGATCCGCGCAGTACTTCCTCAGTCTCGTCGTTGATCATTGGGGTTTCTTTCATGACGGCTGGCTGGCGGGTTCGCGCCGCCAGCGGTTCATCGCTTGCCAGGAATTGGGCGAGCCGGGCGGCGGCGCGTGATGCAGTGCTGACGGCTGTGGCGGCCGACCAGCCGAGAGCGGCAGCTCGTCGGCTGCCCAGTACATCCGTTCCTCCCGCTGCTGGCCTGTCTTCACCTAGATAAAGCCGGTCAGCCTGGCTGATGCTGAGTGAGACGTCCAGGAGGACGGAAGCTCGCTCAATCTCTTGGCCCTCGTTCACATCCCACGGTTACGCTGCTGCGGTGTTAGGTCCACGCTCAGGGCGCTGGGTACGGCTCGCCCAGGTGAGCGAGCGCATCGGCCTGCTGCTGGTGCTGAACGGGGTGCTGGCGACCGCTGCGGCGCCGCTTGTGCGGTGGCAGAGCGACTACACGCTGCTGGCCACCTCGGGCTACTCCGGGAATGCCGGCAGCGGCGCGGTTCCCATGGTCCTGGTGTTTGTCCTTGGGCCGTTGGCCAGTGGCTGGCTGGTGGCTGCGCGGCTGCCCCGGCGGTTCTTCGCCGAGGACCGGGGTTACCGCCGGTTCGGCAGGTCCGGCTGGCCGATCGTCACAGGAGCACTGTTGTGTGCGCTCGGCACCAGTTGGAGCGGCGGGATCCCCGCGGGCACGCGTGGCCCAGGCGCACCACTGCTGGCGGCCGGGTCGGCCGCACTCGTCCTGGGCTGGCTGGCGCTGGCCGCCGGGCCGCGCAGGTCCGGCGCTGCGCCGGTGACCGCGCTGCCGATTTTGGATCCGCCATCCGAATCGGCTCCAAGCGGCGCGGCGGCCGGGAAGCCCGCGACGCACCCCTCCATCGTGGGGCCAGGGCGGCGGGCCTGGGTCTGGGCGGTGACAGTGGCCCTGGTGGCCACGGTGATCGCGGGAGTGATGGTCTCGCAGGTCAGTGTGCTGCAACCGGTCGATCACACGACCACGGCGGCACTGCCTGCGATACACCTGGCCAGCCCTGCGGCCATCCAGCTCAACCCTGCCGCGCCGCGGTGGCAGACGAGGACGGACAGCGAACTGGTGGGGCCGGGCGTGCTGGCCGCGGGCCGCTACGTAGTCCTGACAGGTGAGGCCGGCGTGACCGTGCTCGACGCGAGGACCGGACGCGAGCGCTGGCACTACCTGCGCCGCGACGCGCGACTGAGCGCCGCCGCAGTCACTGCCGACGGGCAGTTCCTGGTGGTGGTCATGCGCCGCATCGGCGAGTTCCCGAACGCGGGCCAGGACGGGCTAATAACCGGGTTCGGCCTGGCGACCGGGCAGCAGCCTTGGCAGCGGTCCGTGGCCATGCCCGACCAGCAGGTCTCCGCCGTCGCGGCGGGCGACACCGTCGCCACCTTCGCGCTATGCGCCGCGGGGACCGGATGTGGCGATGTCACCGCCTACGACGCGGCCTCCGGCGAACTACGGTGGCGATGGCAGGCGGGAACATGCGGGCTGGCCAACACGACGGGCGCAGCGGCAGCGATGGCAGCCGCGGTTGCCCCGCATGGAAGCCAGAGTTCAACCGACCCTGCCGAGTGCAGCTTCGGATCGATCGCGGTCGTTACAGCCGTCGCCGGCCCGCAGCAGGCGTCGCCCGGCCCGCCGGCCTCGCCCGCCGGGCTCAGGGTCAGCCCGCTTCCCGGCTTCGCCGGGAATACCGAGGTTCCCACGGTCACCGCAGTACCTGGTGGTTTCCTCGCACTCTTCCAGGAAAGACCGCGGAACGGACGGGGCATCAACGGATGGGCCGTGGCCCGCTTCGGCGTGGACGGGGCGCGGCAGGGTCCACTTGTTCCGGTCGGCTGCGCACATCCCACCGCTGTGGAGCAGGTGGCGCATGTGTTCGCCTGCGTGTCGGCGGCGCAGAGCGGTCCCCGTGGCTGGACGGTCACGGCACAGGGTGTTGACACCGCGTCGGGGGCCATCGCGTGGCGGCACGAGATCCCCCTCCCTGGCAGGCCCTATGCCAACCCCCCGTACACCGTCGCGTCCGGCGGCGTCTTCTACGCCGGAGAGGAGTCCGCGAGCGGTGCCTGGCGGAGCATCGCGTTCCGGGCCAGCGATGGTGAGTCCCTGGGCCGGGCGGCCGGGTTCGAAGCGGCCTCTGGCGCTGGGCTGGTCATCTTCTTCCAGCCGTCCAGTCGCTACTCCCAGGCCGCGAGTGGCCGCACCACAGTGACCGCGTTCGGTTAGGCCAGGGCCGGCACTCCCACCCGTATTCCATTCCTTCGGCACCCCGCTGTCTCACGGGAGGGGGGCGCAATGCGGTGTCGTTGGGCGGTGTTCTGGCCAGCCGGGTCGCCGTCACGGATGAATCCGAGCCAGGCCTGGTGGATCCGCTGTGCTCGCCAGGGATCGGGGCGGTGCGCGCCAAGCAGTGCGTGAGGGCCACTGATCGCAGGCAGGTCGGTGGTGCCGAAGATCCATGGCAGGTCTAGGCAGTGGCAGGCGCCGAGCGTGCCATCGAAGGCGTTCGACCGCCAGGTGAACTCATAGCTGTAGGTCTTGCCGCGGCCGTACGCGGCGTGGGCGTCCCTCAGGTGGCGGGTAGCGGCTCCGAAAAGGGCGTCGGTGGTGGCGCGGGACAGGATCTCGGGAAGGCCGTCGGCCGGGTCGCGGCGGTAGGCGGCTGCGAGCTGTGTGGGGCTGAGGTGAAAACGCCTGGCGAGGGCGTCGATGTCTGCCTCGGCAACGCCGCGCAGTGCCCCGGTCGGCGCGAGGTAGAGGTTGGCTTCGTCGCTTGTGCTGCCGACCAGCAGGTCGACCGGGTGGCCGTCGCCGACGGCGATGGCGTGGACCGGTTGGATCGGGAGGCTGTGCGGGTCCAGCACCGTGGAGAACGCCGTGGGCGGGACTGGGGGGCGGCCGGGAAATCCGAAGTCCGCGCGCGTGACGTGGCCGGCCGCCTCGACTAGTCGCTCATCGCTGACCTGGGACAGACGTTGCGGTTCGCGTCGGCCAGGCGGGGCGACTGGCCACGCACCGGATCCCGGTAGCTCACGTCAGGGCCGGGGAGCACATAGCGGGCGTTCGGGAAGGTGGGGATCCAGGCCTCGCCGTCGCGGCGGGTGTTCCACCCGACGCGGCGTCCGGGACCCCGCCGGCCCAGTCGACCACCGGCACGATCTCGACGTCGCCCCATGAGATCACCGCAGGTCGATTGGACTTCTTGATGTACTCCATATCCGCAGTCAACTCACACCCGAATCGGCGGGGAAGGCCGGAGCCTGATCCTGGCGGTATCAGGCTGCCGGATAAGGCTGCTACTGCCAGGGGCAGGCAACGGCGGCGTGTGCCGATTGATACTGGCTCCCATGAACGCCCCAGCACATGGCGAATCGCCGCTCGGCGAGTTCCTCACCACCCGCCGCTCTATGCTGACCCCGGCCGCCGCCGGTCTGCCCGACTACGGCGGCCGGCGGCGCGTGGCGGGTCTTCGGCGCGAGGAAGTGGCCCAGCTGGCTGGGGTCAGCGTGGCCTACTACATTCGGCTGGAGCAGGGCACCTCGCTCAACGCCTCGCCGCAGGTGCTCGATGCGCTGGCGAGGGCACTGGGGCTGGACGAAGCCGAGCGCCGCCATCTGCACAGCCTGTCCGGAGATGGCCGCCAGCGCAGTCGCCGGCATCGTGTGCAGGCCGAGCGCGTCACCCCGGCGATGCGGCAGTTGATGGACGCCTTCAGCGATGTCCCGGCAATGCTGCTGGGCCGCCGGTCGGACGTGCTGGCCTGGAACCGGACCGGCCATGCGCTGTTCGCCGGGCACTTGGACCCGGTCAGCCCGGACCGGCCCGCCAGGCGGCCCAACACAGCCAGGCTCGTCTTCCTCGACGCGCACACACGCGAGCTCTACGGCGCCGATTGGCCGAGGAAGGCCAGAGACGTCGTGGGCAAGCTGCGGATGGCCGTCGGAGAGTACTCGGACGACCCCCAACTGGCGTCACTGATCGGCGAGCTCACCATGCTCAGCCCCGAATTCGCCACCCTCTGGGCCGAACACCCGGTCCGCGCCTGGGACCTGGCCGAATACACGATGCGGCACCCCTCGGTCGGAACGATGGACGTCCTGCTGCACTCCCTGCCGGTCCCGAGGGCGACGGGCGTCCGGCTCGTAGTGGTCACCGCGGCCCCGGGATCCGCGTCGCAGGCCGCGCTGCAACTCCTCACCCATGTTTCCGGCTACGCCGCCTCCCGGCCCGAGCCATCACCTGGCGACGCACCGGCCACGTCGAGCGATTCCGTGGCGAACCGGAGCCGCTGACTCCTCATCGGAACCGGCATCACCCAAGGTTCGGCGGTCTCACGCCGAACCGCGATGAACCACGCCCGAAGAACACCCGTCCACCAGAAAGGCAATGTCCTGATGAGGCTGAAGCGCCCGTTGATCGCCCTCGCAGTCAGCACAGCCCTCACCGCCGGGACCGTACTCACCACCACCCCGGCTTTCGCCGGCGAGCGCTCAGCGTGCCCGCCACCCACCGTAATCCATGCCCACGGGCCCGAGGTATTCCCGCACTCCGGGAACTACGACCCGCGCAACGAGACGTTCTACGTCGGCTCGCTCAAGCACAGCACCATCTCCGCCGTGAGCCTCAACGGCACGGTGCGCACTGTCGTCGACGACCCAGAGCTAGTGTCTGTGGAGGCGGTCCATGTCGATGAAGCAAAGAACCGCTTGCTGGCCAGCGACGTGGACTACGGGCTGGCCGAGCATTCCAGCCCAGCCACCAAATTCAAAGTCGCTGCGGTGGCGGGCTACGGGCTGAGGACCGGGCGGCGGCTATGGTACGCCGACCTGGGCGCGCTCGTGCACGACGGCAAGCAGCACCTGATCTCAGACATCGCACTCGCGCCCGACGGGACCGCCTATGCGGTCGACGAACTCTCGCCGACCGTGTTCCGTATCGACAAGAACGGACACGCCACTGTCTTCGCCACCAGCCCGCTGCTCGCCGGGACGGTCGATATCCCGGGCTTCCTGAACGGCATCGGGATGTCCGCAGCGGCCTGGATGCCCGGGAACTACCTGCTGATCGCCAAGGCCGACGGCACCCTGGTCCGGCTGCCGCTCGACCACCCGGGCCAAGTGAGCCAGGTGCGCCTGTCCCAGCCGCTGGCCGCGCTCACCGCAGGTATACGAGTACTGCCAAACGGCTCGCTCGCGGCGGTGAGCAGTGGCCTGCTGACCCACAAGCCCGCTGCCGTGCAGCTGGTGCATCCCGCCGGCAACTGGTCAAGCGCAACCGTCACAGTCACCGACCACGTCGCCGACCCGGTGACTAGCGACCTCGCCGCAGGCCCCGACGGAGCAACCTACGCGCTCAGTGGAGGCCTGGCCGCGCTGCTGGCGGGCCAACCCAACCACGGTTTCACCCTCATCAAGGTCCGCGTCCGCTGACACTGCCCCACTGACTCGCCGCAGCCAGTCGGCGCGGCGCACCTCCCACCATACGAAGGAGACAGCATGTCTACATCCCCGCTCTACACCACGGTGGCAGTCTCGACCGGTGACGGGCGCAACGGCCATGTCAGTACCGAGGACGGCGCCTTCGAGGCGGACCTCGCGGTCCCTAAGGAGCTGGGCGGCCCAGGCGGAGAGAAGACCAACCCTGAGCAACTGTTCGCCGCCGGGTACGCTGCCTGCTTCCACAACGGCCTGAGGCTGATCGCCGCCGAGCGAAAGACGCCGGTGACCGGCTCCAGCGTCACGGCCGAGGTCGGCCTGATACCGATCGGGGCCGGGCGCTTCGGGTTGACCGTCGGCATCACCGCGCACCTGCCCGGACTGGACCAGACCACGGCCGACCAGCTGATGCAGGCCACGCACCAGGTATGTCCTTACTCGAACGCCACCCGCAGCAACATCGAGGCGACATTGAAAGCCACTGTCTAAGTTCCCTGTGTCCGACCTCGGGGTCGGGGTCAGAGCGGGGTGACAACTGTAGATCGTCCGGAGCCGGCCGGAAGCCCTTCGCCGTGACGGGTTTCCGGCCGGCTACTTCCCGGCGTGCCGTCGTGTCACTGGTCTATGGTGACGCGCGAGCAGAGATGGTCCGGCAGAGATGGACGCCAGCGGCGCTGAACGGAACGCGCTTACCTCCCGTGCTGGGTCGTAGCCGGACTCGCTTAGTTCGTGAACGACTCCCAGGAGGTATACGTACTCATCCGCCGCGGCTGGGTGCCGCGCGGCGACCGCCTGGTCTATGCGTTCGGCCATGGCTGGGCGGCGCGCGTGCTAACTGATCACCCACGTCACATCGATCGCCGGGCTCCTGCTGTCGAATACCCGGCGTCTGCCACGCCCGGCCCAGTCGACAACGATGTCACCGACGCCCTTGACGTCGCCACCCAGGCGAGGGACGCATCCCTCACCATCCTTGGCCAGCAGGTGTTGACGCCCTGGTCCGCCTGACCAACCGCGTGCCAGTGGCCTGCTCCCGCCGGTGCGGGCAGCATTTCGGTGCCATGCTGCACTGCAACCTGGACAAGGTCTACCGGCACGGCGGCCAGATCCAGCATGTGATGATGGCCCTGATATGGCATGAATTACGTATACGCTGTGGCTCCGGCCTCACTGGTCTGACGGTGGGGAGCGCGGGCGCATGAGCGTGATGCCTGGGTGGCGATGCGATGCGGCTGTTGATCGTTGAGGACACCCCCAAGATGTCGGCGCTGCTGGAACGGGCGTTCCGCGAGGACGGGTACGCGGTGGACGTCCAGGCCAGCGGCTGTGGGGCGGTCTGGATGGCCAGCGAGTGTGACTTCGACGCGGTGATCCTGGACGTGGGTTTGCCCGACATCGATGGGTTCGAGGTCTGCCGTACGCTGCGCGCGCGGGCGCGGTGGATGCCGGTTCTCATGCTCACCGCCCGGGAAGCGGTTCCAGACCGGGTCCACGGCCTGGACGCCGGCGCGGACGACTACGTGACCAAGCCGTTCCACATCGAAGAGCTGCGGGCGCGGGTCCGGGCGCTGGTCCGCCGCACCCCGGTCGAGCGGCCAGCCACTCTGATTGTTGGCGACCTCACGCTCGACCCCGCCACACGGACTGTCCGCAGGAGGGACACACCGGTCAGCCTGACGGCCAAGGAGTTCGCCGTCCTGGAGTACTTCATGCGGCATCCCGGTCAGGTGATCTCCCGCACGAGGTTCGCCGACCATGTATGGGACTTCGCGGGGCCGGGCGACTCCAACGTGGTCGACGTCTACGTGCGGAACCTGCGAGAGAAGATCGACAGGCCCTTCGGCACGCGGTCGATCGAGACTGTCCGAGGCGCCGGATACCGGCTAGCCACGTGACACGTCTTCCGCTCCGGCTCCGGGTGACACTCGCCTCCGCGGCCAGCCTCGGCCTGATCCTCGGGGCACTGAGTTCCTTCGTATATGTGCGCCTGCACACTGACCTCGCTCTGGCTGCGGATGCTGATCTGCGCGCCCAGGCCGAGCTGATCGCCTCCCAGATAGGCAATGTCGGGCTCGGTGGCCTGGACGTGCCCGACCAGCCGACTGGCAGCATGACCCAGGTGCTTGCCCCAGACGGGCGCTTGCTGCTGTCGAGCGGCTCGCGCGCGCCGGGCCTGTCCGCTGCCCAGGTGCGGGCGCTCCGTCAGCCGCGGTTCCTGGATCTGCCGGCCGTGCGCGGCCGTCCGGCTATGCGGGCGTTCGCGCAGCCGGTCGCGGAACCGGGCCGTCTCTACGTGGTGGTGGGATCGACCCAGATCGGGGTCACCCGGACGCTCGCCGAGCTGCGGCTGGTGCTGGAGACAGCCGCGCCCGCGGCGTTCGCGCTGGCCTGCATGGCGGCCTGGGTGCTGGTGGGGGCGGCACTCCGGCCGGTTGAGCGCATGCACCGGGAGGCCGCCGAGATCTCGGTTTCCGAACCTGGACGCCGACTGCCGGTTCCGGCCACCGACGATGAGGTGGCGCGGCTCGGCCGGACGCTGAACTCGCTGCTTGACCGGCTGCAGGCGGCGCTCGAACGCGAACAGCGGCTGCTCGATGACGCGAGCCATGAACTCCGCACTCCGCTCAGCATCCTCAAAGCCGAACTGGACCTTACCCTGTCCAGGGACCGCAGCCTGGCAGAGCTCGAATGCGCCCTTCACAGCGCATCGGAGGAGACCGACCACCTGGTCAGGCTGGCCGAGGACCTCCTGGTGCTATCCCGCGTCCGGACCGGCGGGTTCGCCATCCACCGGACGCCTCAGTCGCTGCGAACACTGCTGACCGGGGCTTGCCGGGCTCACCAGGCACGCGCTCAGGAGCGCGGCACGAAGATCGAATGGTCCGCGCCCGAGGCGGAGGTCCGCGTGGATGCCATGCGGCTGCGTCAGGCTCTGGACAACCTGCTCGACAATGCGATCCGCTACGGGCCAGACCGAGGCGGCCTGATCCGCGTGGACGGCGTGCTGCATGGCGGTGTCGCGACACTCAGCGTGGAGAACTCCGGGCCAGGCTTTGCTGGGGGCCTGCTGCCTGGCGCGTTCGAGGCGTTCACCCGGGGCAGTGAGGCCGGTACACCACGGCCGGGCGCCGGGCTGGGGCTCGCCATCGTGCGCGCGGTCGCGGAGGCCCATGGCGGGACAGCCGTCGCGGCAAACGTCCCCGGCGGGGCACGGCTGACAGTGACACTCGCCCTCGGCACCGCCCCCGGCCAGGCACCAGCGTGAGCGCCGCACCATGAGCTACTGACAGGCCGACCGGGCACGAGGCGGCTTCATCGTCCCTTCATCATCGCTTCGGTACAACCGTCCCATGTCTGACACCGCCACACGCCCGCCGAGCCGCCGCCGCGCTGGCGAGTGGAGCAGTGATCGTCCCGTCGGCTGGCTCACCCCGCACCCGGGGTCAGCCAGCCGTGACGTACACAGGAACGGAATCTCCGATGCGCAGAATCCTCACCGCGGCCGTTTCCGCGGCCCTCGTGGCCGGGCTGACCGGTGCCACCACCTTGCACACTCCGGGCAGTCCCGGTGCCGCGCCGGGCCAGGCTGCGGGCACCACCAGCACTCCGGTCCCGGCGTTCGGCCACGTGTTCTTGATCATCGGGGAGAACACGAGCCTGTTTGAGGTCAACGCCAAGACCACGCCCTACATCTTCAACACACTCAAGCCGCAGGGCGCCTGGCTCACCAACTACAACGCGCTGCACGACGGGTCGCTGGCCAACTACATCGGCATGACCTCGGGCCAGTTCACCAAGTGCGATGTGAACGACGACCTCCCCTACAACCTCAACACGATGCGGCCGTCCTGCCACTGGCCGGGCGACAACTTGTTCTCCCAGCTCGACGCCGCGAACGTTTCATGGACCGAGTGGAACGAGTCGATGCCCAACCCGTGCGACTTCTTCGACACCGGCACCGACTGGGCCCATGACGTCTTCAGCACCCACCACAGCCCTGCCGTCTACTACGACAACATCGAAGGGGCACGGTACTCGGAGAACTTCGGCAAGGCCCCGAAGCCTGAGTGCCTCCGCAACGTCCTGCCCACCGGCGGCACCGGGCCCAACGACATGAGCGCCTTCAACTCAAGCCTGGCGTCTGGGGACGTGAACCAGTTCAACATGGTCATCCCCAATGACTGCCAGAACGGCCACGACCTGTGCGGCCCGCCCGGCAGCGGCATCTTCAGGCAGTTCGACTCGTTCCTCACCCAGGAAGTGCCCAAGATCGAGGCGTCGCCGGCGTTCGGCAGCAACGGCCTCATCCTCATCACCTACGACGAGTGGGGCCCCAGCAACCCGCCCAACCACAAGGTGGCTTTCCTCGCCCTCGGCCCGCTGGTCACGCCTGGGGTCTTCGGCGGCGGCCCGTACAACCACTACAGCCTGCTGCGCACCCTCGAAGACGGCTTCCGCGTCAGCGGGCGCCTCGGCGGCGCGGCCACAGCCAAGCCACTGCCCATCTTCAAGTGACCGGCGGCCGGTGGGACGGAACTCGGCCCCGCCGTCCCACCGGCCGCCTCCGCTGTCCTGCTCCTCCGCGTCTCGCTGCTCACGGTCCTCCCGGGTGCGAGGTTACGTCGACCGCGCTGGGCCAGGCCCAACTCCAATTCGAGTGACGGAGGAGACGCGTGCTCCTCGCTAACGTTCGCCGTAGAGGTCGTCAAGGCCAACGAGGCGGACATCGCCTGCGGCCGCAGCGCGGCGGAGCTGCTCCGACGGGGACACGGAACCGAAGCAGAGCAGCCGCGCGGTCCACGCACCTGGCTGGCCGTTGCGAGTGAGCAGTTCCCGGACCCGCTGGAGCCGGGCCAGGTGCCCGGCTCCCAGAGGCTCGGCCCACTTGGCTTCTCCGATCGCGAGCAAGGTCCGCTGGCCGCTGTCATCGTTGCCAAAGACCACGACGTCGATCTGGTGTGCGGTCTTGCGTTCCGGGTCATTGACCATCCCCTGACCCACCTGGGCCACCACCCCGCCTGCGACATCTTCTGGCGCGTAGTCCTGCACCCAGTCACGGCAGATCTGCTCGAACCGAGGGCCGACGACGCTCCCCGCGAACCGCCTGGTGCTGTCCTGCCAGACCTGCGCTGCCTGCCCCCGGCGCTCTAGACGGCTCCACTCCGGGCGCATGATCGCGTGGTAGAAGACGACGAGCGGTTCGCAGATCCCGTAGATGCTACGGCCAGGACGGAAAACGTCTACATCACGGATGAGGAAGCCCGCGTCCTCCAGCACAGACAGATGGTGAGAGATATCCGTCGCCTTGCGTTCCAGGTAGCCCGCGATCCCGCCGCGTGTCGCGTTTCCTTCCGCGACCGCTGAGAGCACCGCGTGGTACACGGCGTTGTCGCGGATGTCTGGCTCTTCCGCCAGCAGGTAGCGCGCCTCGCGGAACAGCGGGCTGAACCTGCTCAGCACGTTGTCGGGAACCCATCGGTCAAAGTCCGTCAGCGACTTCGGCGCCTGACCACCCGCGACACCATCCCGGTAAGCGGGAGTGCCGCCCACGACCGAATACAGCAGCACAGCGAGCCGATGGTCCCTGACGGACCAGAACTGAGCCGCCTGCCTGAAGTCAAGTGTCGGGACCACCATCTCCAGGGCAGCCCGGCCTCGCAGGGGAGCGGCACCTGACAGCAGTCGCCCCATGAATGACATAGCCGAACCACACAACAGCAGGCGGGTCTGGGAGCGGGTCCGCTCCTCGCGCCGCGGGCCCAGCGCGGCCTGGACCACTGAGGGTAGGGAGGGATTCGCCCTGACCAGGTACGGGAACTCGTCGATCACCGCTGTCACGGGCCGGTCTTCGCCCAGGCGGAGCAGTGCGTCGAGGACTTCGTGCCAGTTGGCTGGCCGAGGTGGGAACGGTGCTCCTGTGTAGTCGCCCAGCAGCGCGCCAATCCGTCGCAGCGACTCCGCCTCAGTGGCCTCAGTGGCCTCGAAGAAAAAGCCGTCGCTGGCCTTGCACAGGGCATCCAGCAGGAATGTCTTGCCTTGCCGACGGCGTCCCGAGACCACCCCCAGCGTGGCCCCCACCGTACCGTCGGCGGCGAACCGCGACAGCGCGGCCCATTCCTCGTCACGGTCGAACATGTCAGCTGGCCTGCGGAACATTCGCTCACCTCATAGTTAGTATCATGCTTATAAGTATCATGCTTCTAACTATGCGAGGAGACCTGGACGCCAGCCGATGACAGCGCACCCCGTCTCTGTGAGGAGCGGCGGGGATGGTGACAGCCAGGGAGGCGCGAAATGCCAGCCGCCGCCCGGGCGTCAAGGCTGGGCGTCCAACCGCAGCGCCCCTGCGGTTGGAGACCCGGCACATCAATCACGTCAGTTGAACATCCCACCGCAGGCTCTTTTTCCTTCCTGCTAGCTACGCCAGCGGCGGACCTGGGTCAGGTCCCCGGAACCCCCCGCTGTGTAGCCGCCCAGACCGCGATCTCGGTGCGGGAGCGCATGTCCAGCTTGTCGCGGATGCCATCCAGGCAGGCGGCTACCGTCCTCGCCGACAGGCTCATCTGCCTGGCGATGTCGCGGTTGCTCAGGCCCTCGGCGACCAGCGCCGCGATCCGCTGCTCACGCTCGGTCAGCGGGGAACCCCTGTCGTGGTCCACCGTGTCTTCCGCGAGTCCGGACAGCGCATAGGCCAGCAGGCGCTCGTCCCGCAGCCGCCCGCCAGCGGCGCGTGCCTCTGCTGACCGGGCTGGGCCCAGCCGCGACTCGGCGCGCCCTGCCGCGTCTTCGACCCACTGCTGCCAGCCTGGCTCGGGCCGGCAGTCCATACGCCGCCAGACGGCGGAGGCGGCGGCAGCCAGGCACACGGCCCGGTAGTGCTCACCGCGCTGGTGGGCGGCCATGGCGAGCCCGCCCAGCATGTGCCCGCCGCCATAGCTGTCCACGGGCACCTGCGCGAGCCCTTCGGTGAAGAGGGCACGGGCCGCATCGGCCTCGCCTCGCGCCAGGCACAGGGTCCCGGCCGTGTGCAGTGCGGCATTCTGCTGCCTCGGGGTGCCCTGCGCGCGGACCACGGGCAGAAAACTGTCCGGGAGCCCGGCTGCCTCGCCGGGGCGTCCGGCGCTCAGCGCCTGCCAGGCCTGCACCTGCTGGCACATGGCCAGTTCGAGTGTGCGGCCAAGCCGGCGGAGCAGTTCGCCGCACTCCCGGAGGGCCTCGAGTGAGGCATCCCAGTCCTGCCGCATGCCCAGCGCCCGCGACGCCCGCTCCAGCGCGATAGCCAGCCGGGCCGGGTTCCCTGCGGCGCGCTCGCACTTGACAGCGGCTTCGGCCAGCCGCATTGCCTCGGCCTGGTCATTGTGAACCCACGCCATGAGAGCGGCCTGCGACAGCGCCGCGCCACGGTACGGCGACTCAGGCACCTCGCGCAGTACCTCGGTCAGCAGGTTGCGCCCGAGCGAGGTCTGGTCGTACTGCGTCCAGTACCGGGCCAGCGCTACGGCGAGCAGCACCCGCTGGTCGGCGGTTCCCGTAGAGGTGTCGCGGACGGCCTCGATCAGGTTCTCGCCCTCCGCGCGGAGTCTTCCATCGGACTCACGCGTCAGGCTGAGGTGGCTGGTAACGTGCTCGGCCAGGTTGACGAGCCGTGCGAGCGCCAGCCGCCGTGTCCCGTCGAGTTCCCCGGACTCGGCCAGGCAGGCATGGGCATAGGCGCGGACGGTGTGCAGTTGCCGGTACCGGGGTGGGTGCTCACCGGGCGGGCCACGGACGAGCAGCGACTTGGCGGCCAGCAGCGAAAGCAGGTGCGGCACGGCAGAAGCCGCGACACCACCACCGGAGCACACCGAGTCCGCCTGGTCCTGCGTGAACTCGCCAGCGAGCACCGAGACCCGGCGGAAGACCGCTTGTTCCAGCGGGCTGAGCAGCCGGTAGCTCCAGCCGATCGTGGCGCGCAGTTCCCGGTGCCGCTGCGGTGCGGTCCGGTCACCGCTGCTGAGCAGGCCAAGCTGGCCATCGATCCCGGCGAGGATATCCGGCAGCGGGAGCGTGCCCATGCGCCGCGCGGCCAGTTCGATGGACAGCGGCAGGCCATCGAGCCGACGGCAGATTCCCGCCACCAGGTGGATATCCGCGGCCGCGAGCCTGAACTCCGGGTGAGCGGCCCGCGCACGCTCGATGAACAGCCGCGCGGCGTCGGACCGGAGCAGGCGCTCGCGGCTGTGCTCATCCTGGGAGCTGGGCAAGGACAGTTCGCCTATCCGCAGCACGCCCTCACGGTCCACGCCGAGCGCTTGCCTGCTCGTGGCCAGCACCCTCAGCGCGGGGCAACTCAGCAGCAACGGCCGCACCGTGTCGGCGGCCGACCCGACCAGGTGTTCGCACGTGTCCAGCAGCAGGAGGAGCCGCTGGTCACCGATGGCGCTGGCCAGCGTTTGGACCACGGGCTCACGGGACCGCTCTCCGACACCCATGGCCGCTGCGATGATGTGGCCCACCAAGGCGCCCTGCGTGATCGAGCTGAGGTCAACGAACAGGGTGGTGGTGTCGCCGGCCCGGCCAGCGAACTCCAGCGCGAGCCGGGACTTGCCAACGCCACCGGGGCCAACGAGGGTGACCAGGCGCTCGGACCGCAGCAGTGACCCTATCCGCGTGAGCTCCTGCTGACGGCCCACGAAACTGTCGAGCATGCGCGGCGGAACCCACTGCGCCGCGATGGCGGGCGGGCCCTCGGGCAGGCCCTGGCCCGGCCGCGCCGCGACCCGCCGCCGGAAAGCCCGCTGACGGCACGCTGCAGAGCAGAACCTGCGCGGCCGCCCCCCAGGCTTGGTCCCGCCGGATTCTGGCAGTCCTCCACCACACTCTGGACACGATCCCGCCGGCTCGGCTGCGGCGTTCTCACCGGATGGCACGCTCCTGAGCACCCTGCGATCTGGCATCGCTGTCACCCACGGGTTGAACGGGGTTCGTCACGGACCGTAGTTCTCAACGATAAGCAGGATTGACCGTTTTGGTCAGAAAACCGGCTATTTTATGAGACTACTTGGTGTGACGTCGGCGGCACGCTTCAGTGGCTGCCTGACGCGCCTGACGTCTAAAGCCCGCAGTCACGGCCTTTGAGGCCGCAGTCGCAGGCATGCGGAGTTTCGTCACGTTTCTGCTGTTTGTTCATCCGTCCGATGGCGGTCCGCCCGCCCACGAGCATGCTTGTGACCTGTCAGAGGGGGGTCCTTTGAGCGAGCGTCCGGGTGGTTGCACCCGGCGGGACAGCGCCACCTGAGAAGGAGCCACAGTGGGTGTCGTAGGTATGCCAGCGATGGACATGGCACCAATCGGGCCCGCACAGCGGGCGGCGCCCTCAGCGCCTGCGGAGAGTGTCAAGGAGGAGAGGCGCCAGGTCGTCACCGTTCCCCTGCTGTCGCTGCGGCCGGGCGACACCCCACGGCTGGCGGGAGAGGACAGGGCGCATACCGCGCGCCTGGTCGAGTCGCAGGCGCAGTTGCCTCCCATCCTCGTCGAGCGGCGCACCATGCGTGTGATCGATGGGATGCACCGCCTGATGGCGGCATCGCTGCGGGGCCAGGAGACGATCGAGGTCGAGTTCTTCGACGGGAACCCGGCCGACGCATTCCTGCTCGCCGTGCGGGCCAACGTGACGCACGGCTTCCCGTTGTCGCGCCGTGACAGGCGTGCCGCGGCGACCAGGATCATCGCCTCGCACCCGCACATGTCCGACCGCGCGATCGCGGACGTCGCGGGCTTGGCGGCGACGACCGTGGCGACGATCCGGCGGCAGTCAACGGGTGTGGCCCGTCAGATGAATGCCCGCGTCGGCAAGGACGGGAGAGTCCGCCCGCTCAACAACCTCGAAGGGCGCCTGCGGGCAGCGGCGCTCATAGCCGAACATCCGGAGGCGTCCGCGCGTGAGGTGGCCCGCGGTGCCGGGGTATCCCCCGCGACCGCCTGGGATGTCCGCAAGCGCCTGCAGCACGGCGAGGATCCCACGGCCGCCCGGCCCCGCTCACAAAGCGGTGCGCCGGGCCAGGCCACCCAGCTAGGGCACCAGCCCGCCGCGGCGCTGGTCCCGCAGGTGCTGGCGCTGGTGCTGGAAAAGCTCTCGCACGACCCATCCATGCGCCACAACGACCAAGGCCGGCTGCTGCTGCGGCTGATGCAGCTCAACGCGGTCGGCACGCAGGAGTTGCCAAAGTTGACCGCCGCGGTCCCGCCACACCGCGTCAGCGCCGTCAGTCAACTGGCGCGCTACTACGCCCAGTTCTGGCTGGGTGTGGCGCACGACTTGGAGGAGCGCGCCCGGATCATCGACCCGCGAACCAGTGGAAGGCAGGCAATATCCTGATGACCGTCGCCAGCCAGATGCCAGCGACCCCACTCATGACACCTGGCGGTCACTGGGCTGCTCGGCTGGCCTGGCAGAAGCTGTGGCCGCCCAGACGGCGATCTGGGCCTTCCTGTGAAGGCCCAGCTTGATGCGGACTCTTTCCAGGTGGGCGGCGACAGTCTTGGTGGACATCCCTAGCTGCTCTGCGATGTCACGGTTGGTCAGGCCATCGGCGACCAGGGCCACGACCTGACGTTCCCGGCTGGTCAGCTCGGACACGGGATCAGCCTGGGCAGCGGGTTTCGCCAGGGCGTAGGCGTGGAGACGGTCACCGGCCAGCCGCTCACCCGCAGCCCGCGCCGCCGCCGCCTTGACAAGCCCGAGCCGCTCGGCGGCAGCGGCCATGGCGGCGTCCACCCTCTCCCGCCACGGTCCTGAGGTGCCGAAGTGGCCGCGCCTGCGGGTCGCGGCGGCCGCGGCGGCGAGCCGCAACGCCCTGGCAGCGTCGCCACGCTTGGCGGCTACCATCGCCAGGCCCTCCAGTTGGTAGGCACAGGCGAAGGCTTCCCCCGGTGAAACCGTCAGCCCTTCGTCGAAGGCCGCCTCAGCCCCGTCAGTGTCACCGTCGGCCAGGTACACAGCCCCGAGGGTGTGCAGTGCAGCGGCGCGCAGGCTCGGCCGCGCCTGTTCCCGCAGTATCGGGATGGCCCGCTCTATCGCGCGGCGGGCCTCCGTTACCCGCCCCGTGGACAGCAGCGTCCATGACCTGAAGGCCTCGACCCTGGCCATATCCAGTGACGAGCCCAATCCAAGCAAGGCTTCGGCGGCCTCGTCGTATGCGCGCAGCGACCCAGCCAGGTTCCCATGGCCCTCTTGGATGGTTCCCAGCGTGGTCAGGGCACTGGCGAGTGTCACCGGGTCACGCTGGGCTCGTGCCTCGCTCACTGCCACCTCGCCCAGGCTCACCGCCTCGGTCCAGTCGCCTTGCCCTCCTGCCGCCCAGGCTGCCTGGGTCACCACCCAGGCCCGGTACCGCGACTCTGGCTCCCGCCGCAGGATCCGGGCAAGCAGCGCGCGGGCGACGGAGTACTGCTCCACGTCTATCCAGTGCCGCGCCAGCGCGAGCGCCAGCAGGACGTGCCGGTCACCGCCTGCTGCGGCGGTGCACCCGACCGCGGCGATCAGGTTGTCTCCCTCAGCGCGCAGCCGACGCCGCTTCTCCTCATCCATGTACACGGTCGCCACCAGCGACTCGGCCAGTGCTGTCAGCCACCTGATCCCGCGGTCCCAGGTGATGCTGAGTTCCCCCGCGGCCTCCAGGCGTTCGTATCCGTAGCTACGGACGGTGTTGAGCTGCCGGAACCACTCGTGCCGCCGCTCGCCAGCCAGCGGCACGAGCAGCGACTTGGCCGTCAGGTCACTGAGCACGGGCCGCAGGGTCTCTGCGTCCATCGCACACACCGCAGCCGCCTGGTCCACGCCGAACCGGCCAAACAGCATCGACACCCGCCGGAAGACGGCCTGCTCCGTGGGTGTCAGCAGCCGGTAACTCCACTCGATCGCCGCCCGCACGTCAGTGTGCCAGCACGGCCACTGGTCGCCGGGATTGGCCAGGCTGGCCTGAGAATGCAACCCCGCCTGGATCTCTGCCAACCCAAGATCGCCCACTCGCCGCGCCGCCAGCTCTATGGCCAGCGGCAGGCCATCCAGCCGCTGGCAGATGTCAACGACCACCCCGACGTTCTGTGCGGTCAGGCGGAACCGCGGGTCACGGTCGTGGACTCGTGCCACGAACAGGGCGACAGCGTCCGAACGCAACGCCGCCGCGATCCCGTGGCCCCCCGCCTGCCCGGGCAGTGACATCTGGCCGACGGTGAAGACCACCTCTCCGGGAACCCGCAGCGCCTCTCTGCTGGTCGCCAGTATCCGCAGCCCGCCACAACGACGCAGGAGAACTCCGGCCAGCCGTGCGGCACCATCGATGAGGTGCCCGCAGTTGTCCAGGACCAGCAGTAACCTCTGACCGGCCACCGCCTCGGCCAGCGCGTCCAGCGGCTGCTGGCCTTTCCCTCCACAGACCCCCACGGCCGTGGCGACAACCTGCGGCAGTTGCCCGGCCTCGGACAGGGAGTCGAGTTCCGCGTACCGCACATCCGGGCCATCCCCGGCGAGTTCGCGCGCCAGCCGGGTCTTGCCCACCCCACCCGGGCCCACCAGCGTGAGCAGCCGCGACGACCGCAGCAGCGAACGCGCCCGCACCAGCTCCTGCTCACGGCCGATCAGCCGGTCGCCCACGTCACAGCGACCGGTGGCGGAAGCCAGGCAACCGGCCATGCGAGCGTGCTCCCCTCCGCCCAAGCCACGGGCCGCTATCGCAACCCCGCCGGGCACCGACCCTGCAGACGCCGCTGGCCTCATGCCGAGAGACCACTGTGGCGTGCGGCATGACTCCAGCCTCAGTATCCGGCCCGTTGTAGGGCAAATCCAAGGAACTATTGGGCAAACCTGACATATAGATAGTGTGGTCTCACGGGTTAGCCAGCCGCTGTCATGCCGGCGGAAGGCTCTCAGCCGTCATCTCCTCGATCGCCTGCCGGCCAGGCTCACATGCCACCTGGAGGGCACAGAGGTCATCGGGGTCGAGCGCGGACGCCTGGCCCACCCGGCTGCTGCCGATCATTCCACGGCTGGCAGGCAGCCACCCTGGCACCAGCCGTGCGCCGATGAACTCCGCGAGCCTGGACAGTTCCCGGTCCGGATCGGTGATCAGGTCCTCGTAGGCCAGCGTGGTCCACTGTGAGGGCGGAAGCCGCCGCAGCACGGCCGCGCCGATCGTGACCATCCGCGACCACAGCCGGCCGTAGGTCTGCAGCGGGGGGTTGGGACAGGCCATGACCGCCCACGCATCCAGCGGAGGGGTCAGCGCCGCCGCGAGTTGCGGGCTGAGCGGACCTGGCGGCGGCGCACTTCCCGGTGGTGCGCCACCGAGCAGCCCAGCGTGCTCGGCCAGTCCCAGCACGCGCGCGCCGGGATGACGGCTCATTGAGAGGGCACAGTCAGGCCCGTCGCGATGCATGTGCACGAACTTCGCCGTGGGGAACATGGCGTGCAGGAGCGGCGCCATCATGACCGACCCGCCGGTACGCTCGACCACCACCGTCCGGCCGAACCGGGCGGCCAGGCGGTCGAACAGGACACTGAACTGGCTGGCTGCCGGCCGGGCCGGCCAGGACGGCACATCGGCGGCCAGGACGTCGAACAGCGTGTCCGGGTCGCTGGTGAGCAGCGGCAAGGTCATATGGCAGATCCCCGGGATCCCGGTCTCCGGGCTGAACCGCCCACTGCCGCGACGGTAGCGAAGCTCGTCTATCGGGAACTCACCCTGGATCATCACGTCCAGGAACGGCTGCGGCGCCGACAGCAAGTCCCAGAACTCCTGCCCGCTCAGCCGCCCCGTTCGCAGATCGTCAGGGTGGACCTGAATAGCGCAGAAGAGTTCGCTGATGCTGAGCACCTCGGGATGGCGGTGCAGGATATGCGACAGCAACGTGGACCCGCACCGGCCTGTGCTGAGGACGAAGGTGGGCTGCATGGCCGGCGGCCGGGTGTCCTCACAAGGGGGGTGTCATGGCGGGGTGACAGGCTGCCGTTGCTGGCTCGTGACCGGCTGCGGCTGGATCGGCATGCCGAGCAGGTCCGCGATCATGGCCTGCCGCAGTTTGCGTTCCAGCCGGTAGTACGTCTTTCTCGTGTGGATGCGGATCTGGCCGTCGGAGAATGCCACGCCCAACGGGACGGCACCGGTGAGCACGGACTCCCACACCTGCGGAGACCCGACGACAGACCACTCGTGTGGGTCCGCGGGGCCGGCGGGGCGCTGTTCCACGGTCCCGTGTGGGAAGTCCAGAACCCAGCAGGTGTCCTCCTCCCCCGAATCCGGGCGCGACACCACGGCGACCAGGCCGGTGCAGGCGGCTTGCCAGCGCTGCCTGAACTCGCTGTCCAGCTTTCCGGCCGCCGCCCGCAGGCGGCTGCCCAGCAGATCGGTGCCCGCGTCCTGCCGTGGCGGTTCACCGCCGGCGGTGTCGTGTCGCTGCGCAGGCTGGGCGGAGCCTGGCTCGCGGGGATCCCAGGGCATCCCTGGTGCGCCCCATCCCTCGTCCACGGGGAGGTAACCGAGCTCGGCCAGCAGCGCGTTCATGGGCGTGCGGAGTTTGGGGTGGACGGAGTCCCAGGGGAGCGACCGCCCCCTCCCGACCGAGGCGGTGGTGATCTCCGAAGTCCCCCAGATCTTGTAGTCAGCGTGGCCCAACGTGTCGTGCGGCTCGGTGAGGCAGCGCGTGGAGATGCCGGGCTGCGCCGACACGCCAAGGAATTCGAACAGCCTGGAGATGACCGGCTCGGGCGCCTCGACCAGGTCCTCGTACCGCACACAGATGCTGTCTGAGGGGTACTTCCTGGCGGCTGCCTGGATGGCCGTCGCGTGGTCGAGCCAGTAGTTGGCGATGGCGGCCACCATGTTGGTCGGCGAGGCCGCGGCGTACGGCTCGAAACCGTGACCCGACAGCCCGAACGGGCAGGCTTCGATGGCCGACTTGATGACATCCATGGGGTGCCGGAACAGGCAGATGAACTTCGCGTCCGGGTAGACCTGCCGCACGAGTTCGGCATGCTGCGCCGTGCCAAGGCTCTTGTCGCAGAACACCCGCTTTCCCACGCGCCTGAGATACGTGGTGATGGCGGCGTCGAGCGTCTGCCTGATGCCGGCGAGGGTCGCCTCCGGCAGCGCCTCGGCGCTCTTCAGCGACGGCGAGCCATGGGCGATCGACCAGAGGGTCGGAAGATGCGTGAGGAGCGCCGGCATCATCGTCTCGGGCGGGCATGCCAGCTCCGGGTGGGTGTCCAGGATGACCCTCAGCAGCGTGGACCCGGAACGTCCCATGGTCAGCACGAACACCGGGCCGCTCACGGCACCGGCCCTCTCCCCATGGCCCAGTTCCCCGTTGCGCAGTGCTTTGCCGTTCAGCACTCCGTCAAGGTGGTTGACAGCCATAACCCGTCAGCCCTCTCCGTCGTAGTACGTGACAGGATCGTGCACCCGGGGCACACGCCTCGCACATCGTGAAACACCTGCGTCGCTTCGGCGGCCTGGAAGGAGGTGGCGGCCCCTCAGGGTCCGCCACCCCTTTAGCCTGGGGTCAGCGACCGCTGCGAACAGAAACCTGCGAGCGGTCTCCGCCTCCCCCCTTCTCTTCCCTAGCTGCCGCTGCCCCCACTGCCCCCACTGCCCCCACTGCCGCCGCTGCCGCTGCCGCCGCTGCCGGGGACGGGGGCGGGGACGGGGAAGGGGGCGATGGGGACGGGGAGGGGGATGGGGGTAACAGCGTTGCCGACGAGGCACAGCACAGGGGTCGCTGTACCCGTCGGCTGCAGTGTCTTCTGGGCGGATGGGCCAGCCAGGTCCCGGCGAGCCACACTCTCGGCCCTAGTCATCGACTTCATCATTTGACCTCCAATTTGAGTGTCAGGGAATGCCAGGCCTGGCATTCCCTGTTATCCAACATAAAAGACCTTAACTAAGCAGGCCGCAGGCAAGCAATCACCAAACAGCCTAAATACCGCCTAACTTTATGTCCACATGACTCCCGGCACGGGGCCATACGCCACCAACTTCTGGGTCATGGGGGTATCGGAGATGTGCGCCAGGAACGGCACCGGCCCTCTCCCCATGGCGCAGTTCCCCGTTAGCAGTGCTTTGCCGTTCAGCACTCCGTCAAGGTGGTTGACAGCCATAACCCGTCAGCCCGCGGCCTGGAAGGGGGTGGCGGCCCCTCATGGTCCGCCACCCCTTTAGCCTGGGGTCAGCGGCCGCTGCGAACAGAAACCTGCGAGCGGTCTCCGCCTCCCCCCTTCTCTTCCCTAGCTCCCGCTGCCGCTGCCACTGCCACTGCCACTGCCACTGCCACTGCCGC